>CAYMME010000388.1:0-8917 GCA_964391465.1 uncultured Planctomycetales bacterium | reverse complement strand
GCTGACGGTACCAGCACGCTCAGGGGAGTTCATGCACGCTTGCCGGAGGGACACAGCCGGCTTGGCGTATCGGACCCGCGCGCCCGGTGGGGCAGAATCCAGGTTCCGGAGCACAGCCGCGTTTCTCCCTTGCCGATGAAGATGATGACACGGTCCGCTCGCAAGCGCGAGCGGCCGCGCGATGCAGACTCACCGGACGTCTCCGCGGGGAGGGGCGCGGCGGAGCAAGCACTGCTCGACACGACGGCGCAGGTTGCCGGCCGCGGATAGCGGCCGCAGGGGGAACGGCATGTTTATAGAGAGATCGTCTCCGATCAGAATCCGGACCCGCAGTGGTCACCCCATGATCAGAGACACTCACCGCAAAACCGTCGGACGCTGGGCGCACGTGCACCTTGCTCTGTCGATCGCGGGAGCCGCTCTGGCCCTGTCGGCCACCGCGTGCCGCGAAGAAACGCCACGGAACGCGCACGCCGCGACGTCGACCGTCGGAACTGCCGCCGTTTCCACGGTGGTTCCGCAGACGCGCGGAAAGGTCCTCCTGGTGCACAGCTATCACACGGGGTATCCGTGGGTTGACGCGATCACACAGGGCGTCAAACGCGCCCTGGCGGGAAGCCATGTGGATCTGGAGATCGTCTACATGGACACCAAACGCAAGACCTCCGAGGCGTGGAAGAAGCAGTCCGGCGAGGTGGTAAGGCAGGTCGTGGCGGAGTGGAAGCCCGACGTCGTGATCACCGCGGACGACAACGCACAAGAGTACTTCGCGAAGGGCTACGTCGGACGCAAGACACCTCAGTTCGTCTTCTGCGGCGTAAATGCGAAACCCGGCAAGTATGGATACCCGGCTTCGAACGTGACGGGGATCTTGGAGCGACCGCACTTCGCGACCAGCCTCGATCAGCTCCACAAGCTGGTGCCGGACGCCGCGCGAATCGCCGTTGTCACAGACGACTCTCCGACCTCCGCAGGCGCCCTTCGTTTCATGAAACAGCAATCAGCCTGGCGTCGGATCGTGTCCAGCGAGACGCCAAGCGAGTTCGAGGGATGGCAGAATGCAGTCCGCCGCTGCCAGGACACCGCGGATGCACTCGCCATCTACATGTACCATACCGTCAAGCGCCCCGGCACCACTGAGAGCATGCCCCCCAAGGAAGTGATGGCGTGGACGGTCGAGAACAGCCGCATTCCCATCGTCGGCTTCTTCATTTTCACGATAGACGACGGAGCCCTCTGTGGATTCCTCGAATCCGGCGTGGAGCACGGATTCCGAGCCGGGCAGATCGCTCTGGAACTGCTCGACGGCAAACCCGCAGGTGGGGTCCCGCTGGTGACCGCTCTCGAGGGCCAGTCGATGTTGAATCTGGCCGCGGCGCGGCGGTTGGGTATCGAAGTACCGGATGCCGCCATTCGCAGCACGGAGATCGTCGTCGGGGATTGACCGGTGATCAGAGGCGACACACAGCATGCCCCCCGCGCCGGCCTGCTCGACCGGCGACTCATCTCGGCGGCAATGGTAGCCGCCACCGGGGCCGTATTGTCTCTGTTCGCGTTCCTCCAGCTCCGTGATCTCGAGTTGAGCCACGCCCGCGACCAGATCACCAGTCTGTCCGAACAGCGTGTGGCGGCAATCAGACGCGGCGTCGCCGACAAGATCTTCATTCTGGAAGCTCTCCGCTCCCTGTTTGACGCCTCGTCGCATGTCAATCGCGAGGAGTTCGCGACCGCAGCCCGGCTGCACCTCGACCGTGGCGCCGCGATCCAGGCCCTGGCGTGGGTGCCCTGCGTGTCCGCAGCTGATCGCGTTCAGTATGAAATGCAGGCCAGAGAGGACGGGATGGAGAAGTTCCAGATCGTCGAGAAGGGCGATCGGGGGGCGCCGGTGCGAGCCGAGCATCGAGACGCACACTTTCCCCTGTACTACGTCGAACCCTACATCGGCAACGAGACCATCCTGGGCTGGGACCTGGCATCTCATCCGACGTACGCGGCGGTCCTGACGCAGGCCTGCCACACGAAACGGGCGACGGCGACGAGACAAATCCTCCCAACCCATGAGGTGGCTCCGGAAGCAGGCATCGTCGTATTCGTACCGGTCTTCCGTCGTGGAGGTCTCCTCTACTCGGCCACCGAGCGACGGAAGAACCTCGAAGGTCTGGTCGTGGGTGTGTTTCGTGTTGCGGATCTCGTCGAGGAGACACTGGACCTGCTGCCCGCGGGAGGAATCGACATCGGTGTGTCGGACGTGACGGATGCCAGCCAGCCGGCCTCGCTCCATGTCCACGCCTCACGGGCCCGAGCGACGGGCGAAGCCGCCGCTGTGGACACCTCGACGCTGCCCGATTCCGCGTGGCACCTGCGCAAGTCCATCGATGTTTGCGGGCGCCGCTGGCTCGTGAGTTGCGCGGCGATCCCACGTCTCGAGCGGGACCTCACTCCCTCGGGTTCGCGGTGGGCCCTGACGGGGGGATTGGTGCTGACAGCGCTGCTGGCAGCATGGGTGACCGCGCTAAGCGGGCGAACCGCTCAAGTGCGGGCTCTCGTCGAGCAGAGAACGCTCGCATTGCGCGAGAGTGAGAGTCGCTTCCGAAACGCAGCCCAGGCCGCCAGGGCCGCCACGCACGCCAAGAGTGAATTCCTGGCCAACATGAGCCACGAGATTCGCACGCCCATGACCGCGATCCTCGGGTTCGCCGACGTGCTGCTCGAACGCGGGAACATCGAGAACGCACCCCCGGAGCGGATCGAAGCCGCCCGGACAATCAAACGCAACGGTGAGTACCTGCTTGGCATCATCAACGATATTCTTGACCTTTCCAAAGTCGAGGCGGGCAAGATGCGGGTGGAGCACATCACCTGCGAGCCCTGCCGGATCGTCGCCGAAGTCGCTTCCCTCGTGAGGGTGAAAGCGGATGGACGGGGACTCTCATTCGACATCGAGTACATCGGGGCGATTCCTGAGAGCATCCGGACCGACCCCACACGGCTGCGGCAGATCCTCATCAACCTGATCGGCAATGCGATCAAGTTCACCGAGATCGGCGGCGTGCGGTTGATCACGTGCTTCATCGATGACGATGACAAGCCCCGCATGCGGTTTGACGTGCTGGACACCGGCATCGGCATGACCGCGCAACAAGCCGCCAGACTGTTCCAGCCGTTCACGCAGGCCGACACCTCCACCACGCGACAGTTCGGCGGCACGGGCCTGGGTCTGACGATCAGCAAGCGTTTTGCGGAGATGCTCGGTGGCGACATCACTGTGGTCAACACGCAGCAAGGCGTAGGAACGCGCTTCCGCCTCGAAGTGGCTACCGGACCACTCGAGGGAGTGCACATGGTTGACGATCCCTTGTCGGCCACCGCAATCGCGGACCAGGCCGGCACGGTCCACACCGACCGCCCAACGCTGCGTGGCTGCCGCATTCTGCTGGCCGAGGACGGCCCCGACAATCAGCGTCTCATCGCTCACGTCCTGGAGCTGGCGGGGGCCGAGGTGAGCGTCAAGGAGAACGGCAGGCTCGCCGTAGAGGCGGCTCTGGCCGCTCGCGACGCAACTCGGCCGTTCGACGCAATCCTGATGGACATGCAGATGCCGGTCATGGACGGCTACGAGGCCACAGGCTTGCTCCGTCGCGAGAGCTACGCCGGCCCGATCATCGCCCTGACGGCACACGCGATGGAAGGCGACCGACGCAAGTGCCTCGACGTCGGCTGCGACGACTACGCCAGCAAGCCGGTCAACAGGGAGGAACTGATCCGGACCATCCAACGCTGGCTGGGCGCCGGCCTCCCCGCGGGACCAATTGCGTGACCGGCCTCAGGGCAGCATGACCCGACCGCCGCTGGTCACCACGGTCTGGCCGGTCATGAAGCTCGAGCGATCGGACAAGAGGAACAAAACGAGTTCCGCGACCTCGCCGGGTTGGCCGATGCGCGGGATGGGACTGAGTTCGGCGATCCGATCCAGCACGTCCTGCGGCACGTCGTCTATGATCTCCGTCTCGATCAGCCCGGGCGCAGCGGCGTTGACCCGGATGTTGTCGCGCGCAAGCGCTTCGGCCAGGCTCTTGGTGAAGCCGATCAGACCCGCCTTGGTGGTCGAGTAGGGAATCGCCAGCGGCCGCGCCCGCAGTCCGGAGGTCGACGAGAGGTTGACGATCCGACCCCAGCGCCGCTGAACCATGCCGTCCTTGACCGCCCACGTCACCAGGTATGTGCCCGTGAGATTCACGTCGAGTGTCCGCCGCCAGATCTCGAGCGTCGTTTCTTCGTGCGAGACCCAATCGAACACGCCGGCGTTGTTCACCAGCAAGTCGATCGGCCCGAGCTGCTCGATGACCTCTTCCACCATCGCGTCAACCTGCTCCGACGACGCGACGTCGGCACGCACGAGGCGAGCGCGCCGCCCCGCCGCCTCGACCAGGCGCGCCGTCTCCTGCGCCGCTTCCCGGTTGCTCACATAGTTGATCGCAACGTCGGCACCGTCGCGGGCAAGGCATTCGCAACAAGCCCGGCCGATGCCGCGAGACCCGCCCGTCACCAGGGCAACACGACCGTCGAATTCTCTGCTCATGATCCTCGCAGCCGGTATTCGTGGCTGACTCGCTGGGTTGAGCCGGACCTCCCGGGACCCAACGCGACGCTTGACCGCATCGGCAATCGTAGGGTGTAGACGCACTGAGGACCAGTCCACACAAACGGCGGCCGAGGACGTTCGGGCCGAGCATCGAACTCGGGGGGTAGCACCCTTCCGAACCGCGACCGTGAGGGAGCGGCCCGTGTCGCTCGTCTTGCCAGAAGTGCGTGTGTCCGCGACAGTAGCCGTCATGGGATCTCTCCGTATCGGTTGCTGTCTGGTCGGGATGATGACGTGGTGCGCCGCCGTGTGCAGGGGGGACGCCCCGAACGACGCGGCGCTTCACGATGTCTTCATGCTCGACGCCTCACGGGCGTGGGCCGTCGGGAACCTCGGCACCATCCTGTTCAGTGAGGACGGCGGCGAAACATGGCGGCCGCAGACCTCGGGCACGGAGGCTTGCCTGGAATCGGTCCACTTCTTCAACGCGAAGCAAGGCTGCGTCGGCGGCGGAACGTCCCGGCCCGACGGGAAGGGTGGTTACGGGATCCTGCTCGCCACGCAGGACGGAGGCAAAACGTGGGCGATCGTCCACGAAGGTCGAACCGGATGGCTTCACGATGTCTGGTTCGAGGACGACCGCAAGGGCTGGCTGGTGGGGGAGGCCACACCAGCCGTACCCACCGGGGCGCTCTACACCGTCAACGGCCCGCAACGGTTCCGGCCGCTGCACGGCGCGCCGACGCCGGGATTGCTCGACTCGACGTTCACGCACTTCGCCAAGGGCCTCGCGGTCGGACGCTCGGGCACCATTGTCACGCTGCGCGGCGTCCGAGTGGCCAACTTCGGATCGAACGTCACGTTCGACGGCGCCCTTCGCGGCGCCGACTACGGCAGCCCAACTCACGCGTGCCTCGTCGGCGACAACGCGACCGTCCTCGTCACGCGCGACGGCGGACGGGACTGGCAGACCGTGACCGTGCAGATCGACACCGACCTTCGCGAGATCATCGATCTGCGCGACACGTGCTTCGTCGACGCCGACAACGTGTGGGCGGCCGGCCGCGGCGGAGAGTATCTCCTGCACAGCGCAGATGGCGGAAAGACCTGGGCCGTTCAACGCGTCAACACGCCCGGGAGCAACGGCTGCCTTCACAGCGTGCACTTCATCGATGCCCGAACCGGCCTGGCGGTCGGCGATCTCGGGCGCGTCTACAAGACCACCGACGGCGGCGCGACGTGGCGGGCGGTGCGCAACGACGCCGCGCGCGTTGCGGTGTTGGTCGTCGCCGGCGGGCCGTCGCGCACCGCGTGGTACACGCTGGCGCACCTGTACGGCAGCAACGGCTGGCGATGTGCCCTCGTACGGGCGTCTGGGGGCGACGACTTCAGCGCGCTCCGCACCGCCGCGAACGGCGTCGGCTGCACTGTCGTCGAGCGTTTCGATGAGTTCCCGGCGTTTCCGTCGCCGAACGAACGCACCACCAGGAAGGCGGTGTTGGACTACTGGTCCGCTCGGTTGGATCGTGACGCCGCACACTCCCTGCGTCGCCAGCTTGTCGCGGCGATCCGATCACTCAAGCCAGCAATCGTCATCGTCGACAGCACGACGTTCGACGCGGGTCCGCTCGCCGAGGCGGCGGTCGTCGCGGAGGCCGCACTCGACGCGACGCGGATGGCCGCCGACCCGGCCGCGTTTCCCGAGTTGCAGGCCATCGGCCTGACCGAGCACAAGGTTCAGCGTGTGTGGGAGGGCACACCCGCCAACCACACATTCGTCGCGATGGGGCGGAAGAGGGACAAGGCGAAGAAGCCGCCCGCCGGCACCCGGCGCGTGCCGCTGCTGGCGAGGTACTGGCCGCGGCTGGGTGAGACCAGCTATTACGCTGCGCTGCCGGCGCTCGCCGGCACGACCGGGTCTGAGCCCGCCGTTCGCCCACCGGTGGCGCTTCGGTTCCTGCGTCGAGACGCCGGCGCGGCGAAGGCACCGGGGCTCCTTGGGGGACTCAATCTCCCTGACACCTACCGACGTCCCATGCCGCTCGAGGCGGCCGTCCTGCCGGACGCGACGCGCGACAGGCTGCTTGCCGCCCAGCGGGCCCTGTTTGCGGCGCGGCAAGTGGTCAGAAGCCGCATCGGCGCCGCCCGCGTGCTGAAGCTGGGCACCGAGACCGCCCGCGACCACCCGCAATCGATCGCCGGCGGCGACGCGCTCTACGGGCTGGCACGGTGGCATGAACGCCAGGGCGAGTATGACCTGGCCGCTCAGGCAACCCGCGAGTTCCTGACCGTCGGCAAGCTGCACCCGCGCTGGGCCGAGGTGGCCGTGCGCCGGGCGGCCGAAGACGGCTCAGCCGAGCACCGACTCCGCGCCGGGCACAAGCACATCGCTACGGGCGAGGAGCGAACGCGAGTGCTGAAAGCACTTGACGAGATCGTGCGGCGAGCGCCGTACCTCGCCCGGGACCCGAGCGTGCTTTTCCTGGTCGCCCACAACCATCGCGGGCTGCACCGGTTCGATGACTGCCGTCGGTTCTATGCACAGTGGGCCGAGATCGGTCCGGGGACCGACTGGGGGCAACTGGCGGCCACCGAAGCATGGCTGCTGGGCCCGCCGAACGACCGCCCGGCCACGCCGCCGACGCCGATGCTCATCGCGAGCCGCGCCGGCGAGCCGATGACCATCGACGGCAAGGTCGACGAGCGTGCCTACGACCGCGGAGGCGACCGGGGACTGCGCACGCCCGACAACAAACGCCTGCCCCCCGACCAGCAATCACGGGTCTGGGTGCTGCACGACGACAACTACCTATATGTGGCCGCGGAGCTGTCGCTGGACCCGACGGTGCCGATCCCCGACGCACCGCAAGCTGACCGGCGACGTGACCGACTCGACCCGGCGGCGCCGACGTTCACAATGCTGCTGGATATCGACCGAGATGCCGCGACGGCCTACCGCGTCGCGGTTGATGCTTGCGGCAACGGCCTCGACGCACTGGATGACGACACGACGTTCGGTATTGCGGAAACACCCCGCTTCAAGCCGCAGGACCCGGTGCTGCGCTTGGCGCACACCAACGAGAACAACATCTGGACGATCGAAATCGCCCTGCCGCTGCCTGAACTCGCCTTCGTCCCGCCGCAGCCGGGTGAGGTGTGGGCGATCCAGTTCATCTTCGACACCGGCGGCGAAGCGAGTGAGCGAATCGTCTTCCATCCGGCCGGCAACGAGGACGCCACCCAACCACACCGGTTCGGGTTGCTGGCGTTCGGGAAGTAGAGTTGAGGGTTCGGGGTTCGGGGTTCAGGCGTGAGACGGCTCGCGACCTGCCTGCCATGCTCGAGTACGAGTAGTGAGGCCTACGCATGATGAAGACGCTTTGGATTCCGCTGATCGGTTTGTGGCTCTTGTGCACGGGTGCGCAAGGCGCGGACGGTGACAAGACGGGCGCAAATGGTACGTTCGCCGGAGGCGTGCGGCTCCTGCTGCCGGATGTCATCCCCGCCGTCCCGGGGATCGAAACCAACGTTTACTTCGACAACGTCACGCTCGTGCTCAACCCGGCCAACTACGGCTTCGACGTGACGTGCGCCAAGGGTGTCCAGCAAGCCGAGCGTTGGACCTACACGCCGTCGGACAAGGACGCCGGTTCGCACGCGCTCACGCTGGAAGTGCGCGACCA
The DNA here is from genome assembly GCA_964391465.1 of uncultured Planctomycetales bacterium. GTDB lineage: Bacteria > Planctomycetota > Phycisphaerae > UBA1845 > CAYMME01 > CAYMME01. The sequence goes on along the minus strand of CAYMME010000388.1, from coordinate 652 downwards.
GACGAACCGGGTGATCGCCCGGGCCAAGTCGACCGTGCGCGTGGTCCCGGCCGACGCCGGGGCCGGAGCAGCGGTCTCGGCTCTGCTCATCGGCGACAGCCTCACGCACGCGTCCGTGTACTCACGGCACTTGCTCGACCTTTGCCGCGAGCCGGCCGACCCCGTGCTGACGCTCATCGGCACGCACGCCCCCAAGGACTCACCCGACGTGAACCGGCACGAGGGATACGGCGGCTGGACGGCGCGAGCGTTCGCCGAACGCTTCACCGGGACCGCCCGGACCGGAAGCTACAGGGAGCGCGGCAGCCCGTTCCTCTACAAGGACGCAGACGGTGAACCGAAGCTCGACTTCACCCGCTACTGCCGTGAGGTCAACGACGGCAAGGCGCCCGACTTCGTCACCATCTTCCTCGGCTGCAACGACACGTTCAGCGCCACCGAGGAGACCATCGAGAGTCGCATCGACGAGATGCTTCGCCACATGGACGCCCTGATCGAGATGATCCGCCGCACCGACGACAAGACGCGCATCGGATTGATCTGTCCGGTTCCGCCCGCCGGCAGCCAGGACGCCTTCGACACCAACTACCGATGCGGCCAGACCCGCTGGCAGTACAAACGCAACCAGCACCGGGTTGTGGAGCGCATGATC
>CAYMME010000387.1:6888-8920 GCA_964391465.1 uncultured Planctomycetales bacterium | reverse complement strand
TTTTTCGTGAACAACCCGTTTCTTCCGTCGTTCGAGACGCTCACGTCCGGAGCGCTCGCTCCTGCTCGAGTTGCCGGAGTTGGTTCTCGATCCAGCCTCTCACCTTGAACTCGGTGGGGATCTGGAAGGCCAGGATGACGATCAGCGCGCCGGCGACGGCGGCGGTCCAGACCTGCCCCTCCAGCAGGTAGGCGACGATTGCGATTACGGTCGCCCCCTCGATCACGGCCGCACCGACGACGGTTTGGATCACGAGCGCGGGAATCAGCTTGCCCGCATCGCCGGTCGCGTCGAGTCGAGCAGTGTCGACACCGGCAATCTGGTTTGATGGCGGCGTCCAGGTGCCGGCAACGATTCTTCTGCGCGCGTTCGCGATGATCAGATTCGGCGCGATCATCCGCACGACGAGCGAGGTACCGGCGAAGCCCAACGCGATGTAGCTGAGGAGCGGCATGCCTTCGGACCGTGCGGCCATGCCGCCCCCGGCCGTCTGCATGACAACCACTACACCGAGAAACATCGCCGTCCCCAAGGTCATTGCCAGCACCAGGATCTTGAGAAAGCGAACCAGCAGGGGAACGACTTGATCGGGATCGGGCCCAGTCATACGCAGACTCCTCGTGATGCGTCCGGCGAGGGCCAGACGCACGACCGCCTGCCCGGCACGAATGTCTCATCATTCGTCATTGGGCATTCTTTCGTCATTCGTGCTTCGTCATTCGACATTCCGCGGCCCGCAGGCCGCGTCACGGGTTCAGTGCCGGCCGACCCTCGTTGAGGCACAGGTCGACCAGTTCATCCAGGACGGCCGTGCCCACACACATCACCTTGTCCGCACCGCCCCAGTAGATCTTCACCGTGCCGTCATCGTCAGGAACCGCCCCACACGTGAAAACCACGTTGTGCACGTAGCCGGTGACCTCCCACGAGTCCTCGGGCTGCAGGATCCACCGGTCACAGACGCCCACGACCTTGGCCGGATCGTGGAGGTCGTGCAGGGCGACGCCCAGCCGGTAGATGGCCCCGTCCATCGTGGGGAACACGCCGTGGTAGATGTGCAGCCACCCGCGGTCCGTGCGGATCGGCGTGGCTCCGGGCCCGATCTTCATCTCGTCCCAGTGGTACTTCACCGGATGCATCACCGCCCGCGAGTCACCCCAATACACGAGGTCCGTCGAGTAGCTGATCCAGATGGCCCACGGAGAAATCTCACTGTGCGGCCGGTCGAGCCGAACGTACCGGCCGTCGAACTTCTGCGGAAAGATGACCACGTTGCGCATGTCGGCCTGACTGATAAGGGCGACGCGCTCGAGGTTCACGAAGTCGCGCGTGCGGGCCAGGCCGATGCGCACCCCGTGGGCCGAGTACGCGCTGTACGTGATGACGTACTCGCCATCGAGAAAGCAGATGCGCGGGTCTTCGACCCCGAACGCTTCGTACTCCGCGAACACGCCCTCGGTGGCCGGCGTCATGAACGGCTCGGGCCGGGTGACGAACCGGTAGCCGTCGTCGCTGTCCGCCAGCCCGAGAATACTCCGGCCGGTCGCGCGGTGGGCGCGGAAGAGCATCACGTACTTGCCGTCATGTCGGGTCACTCCCGCGTTGTGCACCGTCTCGACGGGATAGGGGATGTCGGCGGGCGTCAGGATCGGGTTGCCGGAATAGCGCTGCACGATGGGCTTGGACTGGGCCATGGTGATCTGCACTCCTTTGCCCGGACATCCTACCTCGACCGTAAGGCTGTGCGAAGTGAGGAGTGAGAGATGAGAAGTGAGAAGCGTACGAGTGTGTGAGGTGCGCGGCGTCTAGCGGCGACCCAACGGGGAGCGCGTTTGGTACGAAATGCGACGTGCATGGGTGCCCCATCCTTGGCCGGCCGAAGGCGGGACTAGGGTGGGGGACTGAAGCGGATGGTGACAGATCCGTCCCCCACCCAGGCAACGGCAAGTCAATTGCGTGCGTGGGGTTCGTAGCGGCCTGCGCCTCGCAGGCCGCCCCGCCGGCGGGGCGCCGGCCGCAACACCAAGCACAC
>CAYMME010000387.1:0-6878 GCA_964391465.1 uncultured Planctomycetales bacterium | reverse complement strand
TTTTTTTTGGGGGGGGGGGGGTTGGGGGGGGCCGGGCCGCGGGCGGCCCCCCGGGCGGGCGGGACGCCGGCCGCTACAGCATGCACACAACTCCCCGACCGAAAACGGCACTAGCGCGCACGACGCGGCCGCCGATAGCACAAGCATGAGCAGGGTGCGTCGCATCTGCGTGATCACGGGCACGCGGGCCGAGTACGGAATGCTGCGGTCGCTTCTGCGCGCGATCAACGCTCACCGCCGGCTCACCTCGCAGTTGGTCGTGACCGGTACGCACTTGCTGCGGGCGTTCGGCGCGACGGCCCGCGAGATCACGCGCGACGGGTTCGAGATTGCGGCCAAGGTCCGCCTTCAGCAGGGGGGCGACGACGCGAGCCGCGAGGCCGAAGGCGTCGGGCGTGCGGTGGCCGGACTCGCCCGGGCGATGCGCCGGCTGGACCCGGACGTGGTGGTCGTACTGGGAGATCGAGTCGAGGCAATGGCGGGGGCCCTGGCCGCGACGTGCTCGCGCCGAATCCTGGCGCACATACACGGTGGGGACGTTGCCCCCGGCGACATCGACGACGGCCTGCGCCACGCGATCACCAAGCTTGCCCACGTGCACTTCCCGGCCACGCGCGACGCGGCCCGCCGGATCGCACGCCTCGGCGAAGATCCCGAACGAATCCACGTGGTCGGCTCACCCGCCCTCGACGAGCTTCGCGCCCTAAGCCCACCGTCGGCCGACTGGCTGGTACAACGGCTGCGTCTACCCCGCGCCGTCGCCGACGCCTCGCAAGTCCGGTATGCGCTGGTCGTTCAGCATCCCATCGGCGACGCATCGCGCGTGGAGCGGCAGCGTATGGAGACCACGCTGGAAGTCGCGGAGGCCTCGGGGCTGTGGCCGGTCGTCATCTACCCCAACAGCGACCCCGGCTACAGCGGCATTGTCGCTGCCATCGAAGCGCGAAAGCGGCGACCGGGCGTATCGGTCTTTCGGTCTCTCCCGCGCACGGACTACCTGCGTGCCCTGATCGGCGCGCGGGTGCTGGTCGGGAACTCTTCGAGCGGGATCATCGAGTCGGCCACCGCCGGCACGCCCGCCGTCAATATCGGACCGCGACAGGCGGGCCGACGGCGGTGCGGACCGGCCGTCCTCGATTGTTCCCACGCGCGTTCCGCTATCCGCCGGTCGATACAGAAAGCACGCATACTGCGCCCGCGGCGAGGAAGTCGCGGTGCTTATGGGGACGGCCGTGCCGGAGAACGGATGGCGACGCTCCTGGACGAACTCGAACTCGGTGATTCGCTTCGCCGCAAGCGGATACGCTACTGAGGTCCGTTTCTCTCCGTTCTTGCTAAAGCAACCCCCGGGCGGGGTCGAATGACATCGGGGGCTCAGGTACTGCCCCGACCCGGAACTTGGAGGATGTTGGGATGTCTGTAGCCACCGCGCCCGAGACGAACGCCATCGTCGACAAAGCGCTGTCGAAGGTTTCCGAAATCGTCACGCTGCCCGAGGTGACGGTCCGGATCCTCCAGCTTGTCGAGGACCCGAAGAGCACGGCGAACGACCTCCACGAGGTAATCAAGACCGATCCTGCGCTCTCGGCGAAGATCCTGAAGGTGGTCAACTCCGCCTTCTACGGTTTGCCCGCGCAGATCGCCAGCGTGAACCGCGCGATCGTGCTGCTGGGTTTGTCCGCGGTGAAGAACATTGCCATCGCCGCTTCGATGGCCCGGCTGTTCCAGGGGGGGCGGCTGGGTGACCAGTTCGACGCGAAGGATCTGTGGACCCACAGTATTGCCGTGGCGGTCACCACCCGTTGTCTGCATCGCGCCCAGGGCAAACGGGCGGGCGGAGAAGAGGCGTTCCTGGCCGGCCTGATGCACGATCTGGGCATCGTCATTGAACGGCAGGCCTTCGAGGAGAAGCTGACCGAGGTCGTGCAGAAGGTCGAACGCGAGAGCTGCAACTTCTGCGAGACCGAGATGGAGCTCATCGGCGCCGACCATCAGGCATTTGGGATGGGCCTGGCCACGAAATGGCAGTTCCCACGGCACTTGCGCGTGGTGATGGGCTACCATCACCAGGTCGACAACCTCACCGAGGACGTTCGCGAACTGCCCATCCTCGTGCACATTGCCGACGTGCTGGCTTGCGCGTCGCAGTCGGGCTTCTGGCTCACCGGGCACGACTCGGAGCTGAACCCCGATCTGCTGCCGCTGGTGGGACTGACCGCCGAGGATCTCGAAGCGGTCCAGGCGGAGATTCCCGACGAACTCGAGGCGGCCCGGGCCGTTATGGGTCTCTCTTCGTAGAGGGCGTTTCCTCGTTCTCGAGCACCGCGCCCGAGGCGGCCCCGGGCCACCGGCGGTGCCGCTTCGATTCCCTATCAACCGAACTTGCAGCAGTCACGGCGTCGTGCTACACCCACGTTACGCAACGTCCGGGGCGTAGCTCAGCCTGGCTAGAGCGCCTGCTTTGGGAGCAGGAGGTCGCTGGTTCGAATCCAGTCGCCCCGAAGTGCTATAATTGACGTCGAACGCAGGATCTAGCGTACCTGCCCGCGTCGGGCAGTGCGGCCCAAGGGGCCATGCCAAAACGGTACATACCGTTTTGGGAATCCTTGAGGAGGCTGCACATGCCCAAGCTTGTTCGCGGAATCCCCACCTACCGTCTGCACAAGGCATCTGGCCACGCGGTTGTCACCCTGGATGGACAGGACTTCTATCTCGGGCCGCATGGAACGGCCGCGAGCCGCGCTGAGTACGATCGCCTCGTCGGCGAATGGCAGGCCAACGGCCGGAGGTTACCGTCGTCGGCCGATCCCGCGGTGGACGTGACGATCGACGAACTGTTCGTCGCGTACTGGGACCACGCCGAGTCCCACTACAGAAGACCGGACGGGACGACGTCGAGTGAGCTCAGTTACATTCGGGCATCCGTACGGCATCTCACGGAGCAGTACAGTAGCACGTCGGCCAGGCAATTCGGGCCGCTTGCGCTCAAGGCAGTCAGGGCCAGCATGATAGATGCCGGCCTCAGCCGGTCAGGAATAAACGGGCGCGTCCGACGGATCAAGCAGATGTTCAAGTGGGGCGTTGAAAACGAACTCGTCCCTCCCTCGGTTCATCAGGCTCTCACCGCGGTCAGCGGCCTCCGCGCAGGTCGCAGCAGCGCCCGCGAATCCGAGCCGGTTCGACCGGTTTCGGATGAGTACGTCGACGCAGTCAAGCCGTTTGTCTCCCGGCAGGTCTGGGCCATGATTGCGCTCCAGCGGCTTACGGGCATGCGATCCGGCGAGGTCACGGTCATGCGGGGCTGCGACCTGGATATGAGCGGCCGGCTGTGGCTGTATCGACCAGCCACCCATAAGACGGCGCATCACGGACATCAGCGTATCGTCGAACTTGGCGCGAAGGCGCAGGGCTTGATCCGTCCCTTCTTGAAGGCTGATCTGAAAGCGTACCTCTTCAGCCCTCGTGACGCGGAAAAGGAACGCCGCGAAGCCCGGTATCGACAGCGCAAAACCCGGCTGAGTTGCGGTAATCGGCCCGGTACGAACCGCAAGCGTAAGCCGAAGTGTCGACCCGGCGAGCGCTACAATAAGGATAGCTACGCTCACGCCATTCGGCGAGCGTGCGACCGAGCTTTTCCGCCTCCGGACGGACTGAACGACGAGGAGCTGAAGAAATGGCGTCGGGACCATCGCTGGCATCCGCACCAGCTCCGACACAGCTTCGCGACGCGGATTCGCAAGGAGCACGGATTGGAGGTCGCCCGCGTGCTTCTCGGCCATCGGTCGGTGACGGTCAGTGAGCACTACGCCGAACTGGACCGCGCCCTAGCGGCGAAGATCGTAGCCGAGGTGGGTTGACTGCTGACAGACCATAGAAAGCGGGATAGGATGGTGCGGCGCGGTACCGGCGTTTATCGCCGTGCGGCCCCCGCCGGTCAATCCTCCGACCGGCGGGGGCTGAACCGCCTCACCCATCGAGCCGCTACACCCGACACCCACACACCGAGCAATAGCATCCGCGCCGCATCCGCATATGCCCGCACACCGGGCAGCGATCAAACCACCGCCACGGGCGCCATCGCGCAGCTCTCGGTTCCGACAGCAGTACCAGCAGCACCACGACGATGGTGATCGCCGTGCCTGTCAGGAACTCCCCACGCAGGGCCATGGCCCACTCGATCAGACCAGCATCACCCAGCCAATCCACGATCACGTGGGCGTTGGCAAGCAGAATGACCGTCAGAACGGTCGTGGCTACGAACAGCTTTCTCATCGTCAACGACATCATACACCTCACTCTCGCCATTCATCATAGCGCGAGGGGGGCGCGAGCGCAAGCACTAAACGGTGTCGTAAATTGCCAACTCGCGTAAGTGGCGCGCTGGAGCGCACTTGCGATCGCAAAGAAATGTGTTCGGGGCAGCAAAGGGAGCCAGATCACCCCATCGGCCCAGGCATTCCGAACGGGTCCATGAGCTGCTGCATCTGACGATCGCACATCTGCTGCTGCGGTTCGAAGGGGTCTTCGGGTTGCGCCAACTGATCCAACGCCTGCATCTGTTGGTCGAAGAGTTGCTGGGCTTGGCCCATCGGATCGAGGGCCTCGCCGAAGAGAGCGTCGTCCGACATTGCCAGCACGTCCGGGAGCTGATCGTTCGGTTGAAGCAGCGATTCGATTCCTCCGGGCTCCTCCGCCAGATCCGGAACAAGGCCGTCAAGCGACTCAACCTGCTCCATGTTAGGCACCATGTGGTGATCCACGGGAGCGGTTGTGCCAGCGTCGAGCAGCGATGCGGGAGGTACGTCCAACGCGGTCTCAACACCCCACCCGTCTGGCGGGCCGGGAGATTCCAGGCCGGCACCCGCAGGTGCATCAGCCTCGTTCTCGGCAAGCACGGCCTGCATCGCATCATTGAACAGCTCATCGGTCATAAGCGCATCGTTGTACTCAGGGAACGGCGGCTCCGCTCCCGGCGTTGCCGCCCGATGCTTGAGGAGTGGCGTGGTGCCCATGTGATGCGGTAGGTGCCCTTCGTACGTTCTGTACTCGGGCTCGGCAGAATCGGCAAAGCCCGGATGCGGATCGTACGCCTCGGCATGGGAGAATCCGTATAGACCGGATGAACCCGCGGAGCCGGTTCCGTAGGGATAGCCCTGTTGGATGGAATCATTACGGCGAGCGACGCGGCTGTGCTCGAGGCCAGCCGGCCTACCGTCAAGCGGCAGCTTACTTCGCTTTCGGTACTGAGACAGGCTCGCACGCAACGAACCGAATAGGCCCATGGCTACCTCCCGCGGCGATGCCGCAATTCGCCTGGCATCAGCATAGCCTATCCACCCCGGCCAAAGGATGATGTCAGGCTGACGATTCGATGATGCAGGGGACTCTCGCCTCCGGGGCGAACAACGTGGCTTTGCAGCCCATAGCTCTCGCTACGTCGTGGCGGAAATCGCGGCCAGAAAGGCGGCCGCGATGAAAGGGAATGGAGGAGATGGCTACGTCCTGGCTTTCCAGAACGTCCAGCCGTTGGTGACGCCACCTGACCGACCAAGATTGCGTGCTTGGCGGTAGGCTTCCGTGGCCTGGAGAGCGGCCCGTGTGGGTGTGATGCACACCTCACCGGACGCCGGGCCCGATGCGATGCGGATGCTCCGGCCGCTCTTGACCTGCGGGTTCTCGATCACCTCGGCGGTGAACGTCTCCGAGCCGAGCCGGCCGACCAGCTCGGACCCGACCGGCCACCAGTCGTGCTTCTGCCGTTGGTGGCCCAGGCATCCGGTCGACACTTTGGACTCGCGCGAGCGTTGCCGCTCGTACTCGCCGCGGTTGGAGACTGCCGGTGGAGTCTCCGGCGCCGATGCGGGTTCAGCCCAGCTCGGGCTCATCTCTTCCACAACCGGAGCGGGCGCAGCCGCTTGCGGGCTTGGCGCCGTTCCGCGGAGTGTGTCCAGATCCGCTGCGGTGAGCGTGCTTGCTATACGCAGCATCTGTTCCGTGCGTTCATCGTGCATGTTGGACTCCCTTCTTCAATGTGCGGCCCAGCAGCTTGCAGAGCCGGGCTGGCAGGTCTCCGATTTGATGGATGACGATCGCATCCTTGGCGATCTTCTCCACGCTGTCGTCCAGGATGCCCACACCGACCAGCTCGATGCCGGTCTTGGCGATGAGCCTGGCGACGTGCTGAGCATGGATGGTGGCGCTGCTTGCGCCGCCTTCGCATCCCGGTCTGCCATCGGTGAGCACCAGTAGGATCTTCCGGGATTCGGGCCGTGGCACGAGCCGCGAAGCAGCAACCTGCATCGCCTCGCCCAGCGGCGTGAGTCCTGTTCCCATGACCTTGGGCAGTCGCTGCAGGGCAGCCTTCACCGGGTCCTCGAATCGCTTGACCAGCCCGATCTCGAGATTCGAGATCCGGTCGAAGCGCTCCCGTAGCCGGTTGGCGTCCAAGCCTGTCTGCTTGCAGACCTGCTTGGTGTTGACCTCGCGGCCGGTTGTGAACGTCAACGCCTCGGTGGGGATCCTCAGATCGCCCAGGGCCTCCAGCAGCACGCGCATCGCCTTCCTGGCAACGCTCATCTTCGGCCGCGACATGCTGCCCGAGGCATCGAGCAGCACACTTACTGCCGTAGACTTGCCCTGCACAGTCGTGCGGGTGCGAAACACATCCAGCCGCGTTCGATCAGTACAGAGCCGGTAGAGCGTGCGGGGCGAGAGCGCACCTCGCGACTCGTCCTCCCGCCACCATCGCTTCTCGGCAGAGCGTAGCGCGTTGGTCAGGCCGCGACGCAGCCGCCGGACAGTATCCTTTCCTGTCTCAAGGAGGTCCTTGACTTCTGCGTCGACTGCGGTCGGTACGACCTCGATGCGGTCGTGCTGCT
>CAYMME010000386.1:0-8944 GCA_964391465.1 uncultured Planctomycetales bacterium | reverse complement strand
GCGAACGCGAGCAGAAACGCCGCCTTTCCCCTCAAGAAGCGCGAGCCCTCTGAATGAGTCGAAGTGGATCGAGACGCTCGAGGCGTTTCTGGGGGAGGAGGACTACGGCCTTGGGCACGCTGAAGTTCGTCGCGACATCGCCGAGTACTACATGCGCAAGGGCGAGTACGAGAAGGCCCTTCCCTACGCCAAAGACGCCGCGCAGACCTGGGCTGCGTGGGCGATGATATGCGCCAGCCAGTGCCACGAAGCGCTGAAGCACTGGGAGGAGTCGGAGAAATGGATGCGTCGAAACGCGGAACGCTACGAGGATTCCCGGCTGGACTGGTACGTGTGGTGTAGACGCACGGGTCACGGCGACGAGGACGCCGCTCGCGCGTTAGGGCAGTCGTGGGCGGAGGAGTTGATGAGGCGCGGCGGTCGTCGGGATTGCCAGCTTGCCGGAATGTTCTTCATTCTGAGCGATCAGCCGAAGGAGGCGAAGCGCGCCTTTCACGCGGCGCTCGACACGGAGAAGAGCCCGTACGATGCTCTGCACGTTGCGGTTCTGGCCTACGCCACCGAGGACGTGGCGACGCGCCGGGCGGCCTTGCGGACCGCCGTCGACGAGGGTTTCACGTACAAGAAGAACGGGAAGACGTTTCCCGAATACGCCCAACTGGCGGCCATGCTGTCACGGTGCCTGGCGGGCGGCCCCGAGGGTACAATGGACTTCGACGCCGTGGATCGGCTGCTGGACGGCTGCAACAGGGCGATCGCCGGCGATGCCGCGTACTTCCTGGGCCGGTTTCTCCAACTCCACGGTGACGACGGGCGCTGGCGCGACTACCTCCGCCGATCCGCAAGATCCAGCAACCAATGGAACAGCGTCCTCGCCCGGATCGCCCTCCGCGACCATCGTGTGGCGCTCGGTGAGACCGCCAGCAAGCCCGCGAGCAAGTAGGCCGGCGCAAGCTATGGGCCAACGGTTCGGCCGTTGCCGCCGAACGCACCGTGTGCGACGATGGAAACCGATCCGTGGGCGGACGCGAGCCTTCCATGTCCCCAGACGTCGGCACACCCACCATGTACTGCCGCAAGTGCCGGTACGTGCTCGACGGGTTGACCGAGCATCGGTGCCCGGAGTGCGGCATGGCGATTCCGACCCCGGAGCAGAGCAGCGAGTAGCGCCAGCTTCACGAAGGCCGCGTTCGTGGTCTGCGCGACGGGCTTCCTTCTGTTCGGCTTGGCCTGCCCTTGGTACGGGGAAGGCGGCATCGAAGTGGGGCTGTTCGTATCCGTCGGTTTCTATCTCCTGGCTTGCATGACGTGGTTCTTCTCCAGCCGTCCGGAGATGTTTCTTCGCACGTTCGTACCCCCTGACGAACGCGACACAGTGCGATCGAGCATGGAAAGACCAAACACGGAGCGAGGCATACGCTCGATGGCCATACTGCAGGCTGTGTGCGCGACGGCGTTCCTCGTCGGTATGATTGGGGCTTCACTGTTCCGGTAGCCGTGCGGCCCCACCGGCCGTCGCAGACGACGTGCATGACTCGCAGCCGAGAGGTAACCCATGACCCGCAAGACGCTGCTCGTCACGTCGCTGGTGCTGCTCGTGGGGACGGCGGGGTTGTGGGCGTGGAGTTACTCCTTCTTCGCGCACCGGTTCGTGGAGGTCCCCGTCGGCAGCAACCGTGTGTGGGTGAGCTTCGCATGGGGAGCGGTGACATTCGACATCGGGCCGCCCGGTTGGCGGGACGTCGGCCAGGCGTCGGCTCTTGCCGATGACGGCGCTGCCTTCGACGTACGGCGGATATGGGGTGGCCGAGTCTGGATGGTCAGAGTCTCGCTCGCGATTCCCACGATCGTGCTTGCCGCTCTTGTCCTTGCGGTGTTCGGGCTCCCGCGTCTGCGCCGACGCCTGCGGGCCAAGCGGTCGCAGTGTCTTCGCTGCGGCTACGACCTGACGGGGAACGTGTCGGGTGTGTGCCCTGAATGCGGTGCGGCCGTGGCTGCCGCTCCGACTTCCGCCTGATGCTCGCCTCGCGCGCAGCGACCACGGACCGCCGAACGGCGGCCGGCCTCATGCACAGGCAACGGGGGGAATCGGAGAGGGGGGGATTCTATGCCCTCGCCGAACGGCACGATCTCAGGTGGCCTGCGCGTTCGCACACAAGGCCGTCAACAGCAACGAGTTACACACCCGCAGCGCTGTCCATCAAGAGTATAGCATGAAGCGCAGGATCGCGCAAGCACCTTCTTGATGTGCACAAAACGTGCACAAACCTCCGTCGCCGTGAAGCACGTTGTCGGAGAGTGCGGACGCGCAGTCGCGGTGCTTCCCCCCTCACGACCGCAGCCACCTGTGAAAACCGGAAACCTGAAACCGAAAGCGTTGGTCCGCCGCTGGGAAGGAGGAGTGGGGGACTACCGTGGCGCGACGCATGAACGCGTCGCACGCCGGTGCCGGGCGACGACTTCGCGGCCGTCGGCGCGAGCCGAGGTAAGGCTGTAACGCGGCACCGGGCGTACAGGTCGTCAGAGTGGTAGGACGAGGGCCCCGAAGTGCTCGATACGCGACATGTGATTGCGCTCTCAAGGCTTCGGGGAATCGGCCGTGCCACGGCTTGGCGGGTCCTGGAGTTCGCGGCGCGTGCATCGCACGATGCCCCGGATCTGCTGAGCCTGCTCCTTGGAGCGAAGCGATGGATTCGCAAGCTGCGGGTTCCTGATCGGGCTCAACTCCAGGTGGCGTTCAACAAGGCAGGGCGCATCATCAGGCATGCTGAGCGTCTGGGGCTATTCATCATCCCCGCTGGGCACGAGGACTACCCGTCGCGCCTGCTGTCAATCCCTGATCCTCCGATCGTGTTGTACGGCAGGGGCGATCCGGCAGCGCTGGACGCGCCGCTTGCTGTGGCCGTCGTCGGAACGCGCGAGCCGACACGATGGGGGGGCTGCGTGTCGAAGCGATTCGGAGAACGGTTCGCGGGCGCTGGTTGTGTCGTGGTGAGCGGGCTCGCGTTGGGATGCGAAACGCGCATGGCCTCCAGGACCGCCTTCGAATCGTGGGACTTGAACGCCCGGGCAATCGGCACCCATCGCTGCTTGCCGAACTGAGCCTCGAATTGGCGCATCGGATTGCCATCGCTCAGACCCTCCTGGATCAACGCATCGAAGAATCGAGCGAGCGCTTGGTACCTCCGGGCAGCGGTTGACAGCGCTGCGGTAGCGGCTTGATCCGCCAGCCATCGCATAAGCCGCCTCTCGGTCAGAACGACTTGGTGGCCGCCGGCGTCGTACGTGCGAAGGAAGTCCAGGAACCGCTGAACCGTCCCACCGTGGAGCCGGAGTGTGCCATCGCTTCGTGGTTGGAACGCACCAAGGTAGGTACCGAGGTAGCGTTCGATCGCGGCCATGTTGAGGTGGAGCGTCTGGACGGCGTGAGTCATAGCAGCCCCTCCCCGTCACCGAGCGCCACCTCTCTCAGCTGCTCAATGGCGATCTTGGTGTAGCGTTGCGTGGAATCAGCCTCACGATGCCCCAGAAAATCGCTGATCGTTTTGAGCGGCAAGCCGTCAGCGAGAAGCCGCTGGGCGCACGAATAGCGGAATGTGTGCGTGCCCGGTCGTTCGACACCAACGCCGGCCACGGCGCTTGTGCAAGAACTCGCCGACTCCGCTCGCTGAAGACCTGTACGCGACGAAGGAGAAGCTTCAACGGGATTTGCAGCACATGCTCGGCCACCTGCATACGGCGCTCACAAGGCTCGAGGCCGAGATCCAGCGACTTGAGAAACACCAAGCTGTAGTCAGGTCGGGTCGCGAGCGGATTCGCAGCGAGGGGGCCGGGAGAGAATACGTGGTGGGGGAACAGGCACTGCAAAGGAAACTGAAGGAGTATCGCGAAGCGTGCACAGAGACGAAGGCCATGATCAAGACCGCGGAATCTGTGCTTGCCATGGCCGCCACGAAGATGTTTCCGGGCCGGAAACCCCGACATCACTGCGCGGCCTTCAACCTTCACGGATCGCCCGTGTCGACCGCGACCCTACCTCACGGCCCTAGGCCGACGCACCACGATCCTTCTGGGATCCCTCCCGAACAGGCACCACAAGGCCCTTCGATCGGCGATGGCGTGGATGGCCCCATGGGATGGCAGTAGAGCAGCATGAACGACGAGACCCTGGCAACGAGTCTGATCGTGGGGACGGGAGGGGCACGGCCCGGCGTACAGCTGATGAGGTGCGACCGTATGGAAGCGTCGGCCGCGCTCGGGCTACCCGCGGGCCACAGTGCCTATGCGATCGCTGTCAATGCGGAGAGAGGTGTGGTGGTTGTCGGGACGCGCGGCGGCTGTATCAGAGTATTGGAGGCGGCAGGCACGGCAGCATCTGCGGGACTCCGAGAGGTCCACAATCAACTACAGCGTACCCCTGTCTTGTCGGTGTGCCTGTTCAACGGATCGCAGCTTGCCAGTACCGACACATCCGGCCGCTGCTTCTGGTGGTCATCCCTCGGCGTGCCAGGCCGTCCGGAGGCCTGGGAGCCGAATGTCGGTCGAATCTGTTCTCTGATCGAGCTCCCGGACAATCTACTCGTGGGGCTCTCGGAGCGGGGGGACCTGCTGTTCCTGGACGTGACCTGCGGTGGGGACACACGAGTCCTGCGCGGGCCCGCGCCGCCGAGGAAACTCGCGATGGTTTGCCTCAGGTACTGGCCCGCACAGCATGCTGTGGTCTATCCCGGTGCGGGTGGCGCCCTCGTGGTGTGTGAACTTGACGGCCTCTGCGTGCGAAGTTGCCCCGCTCACGAAGGCGATTTCTACGTGACCATGCTGGAGGATGACCGTCTGCACACCGTTGGCACCAATGACGGCTTGCTGAAAACGTGGCTCACGGCCGATCGCCCGCTCCCGGATTGCTATCGGGCTCCCCACGGGATTGTCTCCGGTGACCTCACGGCCGACGGTTCGCGGCAGATGCTTCTGGTCAACGCGAGGGGCGAAGCCAGCATCCACGCGATCGACTCAGGAATGCTTCGGGCGGTGGGCCGGCTGGATGGGAATCACTACCGCACCGTCACCGGCCCCTCTTCACACGCGTCGCCGGCTGCCGATGAGGAGCGGCGTATGGCCAGCGCCCGCCAACTGGAGGCACGGATCCAGGAGAAGCTCGGCGCGGGGGAATCGGAAGGGATCGAGGATCTGCATAGGCAACTCGCTGACCTGGGCTTCGAACCCCTCTCGCTGGCCCTTCGCGCTGATCAGGCGGCCCAGGCGGAAGACCTCATCGGCGAACTGAGCATCCGTAGGCGCCTGGCCCAGACATTGCCCGCGAACGATTCGCGCGGTGTCGCGTCGCTGGAACGCTACGCCATGGTCCTGGAGAAGACCTGGCGGATCATCTCGGCGTGGAAGGTGCGCGCCACAAACGGCCATGACAAGTCCGACACGGACACGCTGGATTGGCTCTCGAGGGCGGCGGCAATCCTCGCGGGCGAGGAGTGGGTGGTCAACCCGGACCTTCCGATTTCCCTGCTGATCGAGGCCGCCACGGTGATGGGGCAGCCATTCGTCGGGCGCTGGGCGCTCAAGGTTTCGGAGCCCCTCTCGTTTCATGAGGGCGGTCTCACGGCGAGAACCCTGGCCGCCAAGTACGAGCAGATCAAGAGCGAGGACAATGGATCTGGGCTACCCGTCGCGAGGGCACAAACCTTGTGGTGGATCGAGCGGGCCACGGTCGACGGAATCGAAGCCATCGTCTTCGAGGATTCATCAGCGCAGGGCGATGTGGGGCCGCGGCCGGCGGTCCAGCTGCTCAGCCGCGCGGACGAGGGTGCCGTTGTTCCGTTCGTTCTGTTCGACGCGGGTCCACGAGGTGCTGATCGATCGTGGGAAGACCACAACCGGCGTGCCCTGTCCGCATATGAACGGGCTGAGCGCGACGTCATCCATGTGTGCTCGCACAAACTCCAGCGGGCCCTGACTTTCGCCTTGCAGCGATTGTGCAACCAAGCCGGCTCGGGATGGCAATGCTGAGGAGGAATCAACGTGTCCACGCTGAGATCACAACCGAGGAGTGTGACTTCCAGTGCCCACCACGGATGTGGAATGGGCGCCGGGGGGCGAGACGCCCGGGACTGTAGCACCTTCTTCCTGTCCACTTCGCCTCAGAAGGAAGGCCCCGGAGCTACCCTACAACGGGATGCCAAGCTCGGTCAGTTCCTCATCCAAGAGGACCTGGGGCGTGGCCATCTCGGGCATGTCTACCTTGCTCTGGACACGCTGTCCGGACGCGACGTGGCGATCAAGGTGGTGAGCCTGAAGTCACCGAGCGCGGCGCTCGCCTCTGCGACGCTGAAGCGAGAGAAGGCCGTGTGCGACCGCATCCAAGACCACCGACACGTGGTCAAGATGCACGACATCCATGTCGTTTGTGAGCACGACGGCGAGATTCTGGTCTCTTCCATGGAGTACGGCGATGGTGGAACCCTCCGCAACTGGCTGCGACTCCATCGCACCGCTCGACGAATCCGGCGTGAGCAGGGCCTCCCCTGCTTCCAACAGATCTGCGAGGGCGTGCGTGCTATTCACGATGCAGGTGTGACGCACTGGGATCTGAAACCTGAGAATGTGGTTCTTGTCGGCGGTGTCTGGAAGGTATCAGACTTCCACCTTTCGGACTTCATGGCGGACCCGACGCTGCGTCAGTCTGCACGCTCGCGAAACGGTGCGGCCACGACGATATTCGGGACGCCGGCGTATATGAGCCCTGAGCAGTGGCGCTCATCGCACCGTGCAACCGTGGACAGGCGAGCCGACATCTACAGCCTCGGGATCATCCTATACGAAATCCTCGACCCGCGATGCAGACGGCCGTTTCGAGGTGACCGTGAGACATTGCGAGAACTGCACATTCGGTCCTCGCCCCCCCCGGTGCCCGGCGCCGGGAAGACCGAGAGCAGTGTGGTTCGTCGGTGCCTCCAGAAGAGTCCCGCCGAGCGCTATCCAAGTATAGACGAGTTGCTGAATGATCTGGGTGATTGCTCGAGTTGCCGAGGGCCGGATCCTGAGGTCAAGAGCAAGAAGGAGGTCACGAAGGTTTGGCAGGACACTCTCCGGTCCTTCCGGGACGGCCGAGTCAATCATGCCCAGCGGCTGTGCCGGCGGGTATTGGAAGGACGCGCCGACGACATCGAGGCGCAGGCGATGTTCGAGGGACTCCAGGAGCGCGACAGGCACGCGAGCGAGCTCTATGCAATGGTCGAGCAGGGTCTGAACGGAGGCGACCTTGACGAGCTTAGCGTCCGACTCAAGGAAGCGACAGCGGTCTGTCCGGACCACCCCTGGGGAAGGGTCCTCCAGATCAGGCTGGAGGTGAGGACACAGCAGTACCGTGAGGCGATCCAGGGCGGATTGCAGGCGATGGAACGTAGGAATTGGGCGGCGGCGCTGTTGTGTTTCGAAAAGGCCCAACTCCTGAATCCGAGAGCATCGATCGTGGCCATGATGTTAGCGTATCTCAAGGAGAGAACCGAACTGGTGATCAAGGACGCCGTGTCGAGTGGTCGGCGCCGCCCTGGCACCAGGGTTGAGGAATACGTTGGGCTCGCTCCGCGCGCCCTTCCGGCACCCCCGGAAAGGGGGAGATGAGCGATGTGCGCTGACGAGGCCCGAGCCAGTGGAATGTTGCGAGAGGAGGCGCGATTCGATCGGGTCGCGCCGATCGTGACACCGCCAGCTGACGCGCCTACGACGAGAACCAAAGGCGACTGAACGCCGCGAGGAGATCCTGACATGATATTGGGAAGCATCTATGGCAACGAAAATGACGCTCTGGCCCGTGCCGTACTTGGATGCGACAAGACGCGCACATGCATTCAGGAACTCCAGAGTGCGTTTGAAGGACTCCCGCACGTCGATGACGAGGGGCACTCGGAATGTCAGTTCGCGGAACAACTGTACGCGACGAAGGAAGAACATGAACGGAAGGTGCGGCAAATGCTCGGCAGCCTGCACACGGCGCTCGCAGCGGTCGAGGCTGAGATCAAGCGACTCGAGCAACGCCGTGCTGTAGTCAGGTCGGGTCGCGAGCGAATTCGAAGCAAAGGGGCCGGCAAAGAATACGTGGTAGCTGAAGAGGTACTGGAAAGGAGACTCCAGGAACATCGCAAGGCGCGCACGGATACGAAGGCGATGATCAAGACCGCAGAATTGGCGCTTGCCATGGCCGCCACGAAGATGTTTCCGGGCCGGAAGCCTCAGAAGCCCGTCGCGGTCCTCAGCCTTCACGGATCGCCTGTGCCGACCCCGACCGGACCTCACCGTCCTGGGCCGAGTCGCAGGCTCCACGATCCGGTTGGGGTCCGTCCCCAACATCCACCACAAGGCCCTTCGATCGGCAACGGCGTCCCTGGGCCCTTGCGATAGTGGTAAAGCAGCATGAACGACGAGACCCTGGCAACGAGTTTGATCGCGGGAATGAGAGGAGCACGGCCCGCTGTGCAGCAATCAAGGTGCGACCGTTCAGCAGCGTCCGCGGCACTCGATCTGCCCGCGGATCAGTGAGGAGAACAAGAATGTCGAACTCAACCGCAGGAACAGCCACGTGGATGTCGGACGCGAGCGCCGACCGGGTGAGTTCGGGGGGCTCGCAGGGCGGCCGCGGTGCGACTGACATCTTCCTGTCCAGTGCGCCGGACCATCAGAGCGCCGAACCTCCCTTCAAGCCCAACACCGAACTCGGTCAGTTCCGCATCGAAAAGCATGTGGGGCGGGGCAGTCTCGGCCATGTCTATCTTGCCACGGACACCCTCGCCGGTCACGAGGTGGCGATTAAGGTGGTGACCGTCGGGCCGGGCGAATTGGAGCTTGCCCAGGTACAGTTGAAGCGTGAGAAGGCGGCGTGTAACACCTCAGCCTTCTGCAATTGAATCATAGCCATTCCGGGCCTTATTTCCGA
>CAYMME010000385.1:0-9089 GCA_964391465.1 uncultured Planctomycetales bacterium | reverse complement strand
TGTTGGCCTCGAACACGCAACCGATGACGGTGGGACTGCTGCTCAGGTTGCTCATGCCGCCGCCGCCGATGAGGAACCCGGAGTTGGCCGTGTTTCCCGCGAAGGTGCAATCGACGACGGTCGGGTTGGCACCGTTGGCGTTGTGCATGCCGCCGCCGAAGAGGGCGGCGGTGTTGTCGGCGAAGATGCAGTTGCGAATCGTCGAACCGGCGGCGTCGCAGAGGATTGCCCCGCCCACGTCCGCGACCGAGCCGTTGCGGAAGGTGAAACCGTCGACGACGGCCGCGTCGGTTTCACCGGTGTGGAAGTGGAAGCTCCGGCCGTCACCTTCGCAGTCAATGACACACGCGGTCGCGTTGCCCGACGCCGACCGCATGGTGATGAGCCGGCCGCCGAAGTCGAGGTTCTTGTTGCCCGCGCCGATGTAGAGCCCATTCGCGACGAGCACCTCGTCGCCGTCGACCGTCGCATCGAGTGCGGCCTGGAGGTCGTTGAGGGCGGTTGCCCAACTCGATCCGTCGCCCCCGTCCGCGGCAGTGGCGTCGACGTGCAGGACGGTCTGCGCTTGCACCGCGCCCGTCGTGACCAGGCCCAGGATCAGTGCGGCCTGACGGATTCCCGCGATGGACATGAGGCGTTCTCCTCGTCGGCCTTCGAACGGATACCCTCGGCGTCGGTCGTGGGGCAGGCAGGAGTGAGTGGTCGGATCCGATCCCGAAACTCGTCCCTGAAGCGGCGACGGGGCCACGACGGTCTCCTCCTTGAGACTCATCCTTCATCGTCGGAGTCGCCGCCAAACCATAAGCGGGGCGGCGCGAACGGGCAGGGGAAAGCAGGCGACCAGGCGCGTGGTGTCCTTGACGCAGCGCCGCCGTGTCCAAGGTCTCGCACCTCGACCTGCGGGAACGGATTCCCGTGCTGGGCGGTCCGCGAGGGGATTCTCGGACCAGCCTTCTGTGTGTGGGCGTACGTTTCCGCTTCCTTGACGTGGCTGGTGGCAAGACGCTTGTGGAGGACACTCCTTGCTCAGCCGGTTCTCACCGGTTCTGATGCTGCATCGAGACATGCGGCCTCGCACGGGGCAGGGACGGCAAGATGGAGGAATACGGATGCACGCCCGGATGAGTTTCGCCCGATTGCTGTCGATCAGCATGATGTTCGCGCCGATCACGGCGGCCGTGACGATGGACGTGGCAGCGGCGGGGCAAGGGCGGGACGCCGGCATCCGGCCCGGGACGCGGCAGCTTTTCCTTGATGACCATGGCATCGCCAAGATCGAGAATCTCGAGCGGACGATGTATCAACCCGCGAAGAGGGGGGCAGTCATCGAGCCCGCTCGTCCTTGGGAATCGTCTCTGCAAACCCGCAGCGCGCCGGCCTGGGACGAAAGGGAGAAGAAGTTCAAGCTCTGGATGATCACGTCGACAACTGTTCCCGGCGTGGCGGGTACGACCTATGCCGAGAGCAAGGACGGCATTCGGTGGACCAAGCCGGTCCTACGTCAGATGGAGTTGAACGGCTCCCTCGAGAACAATTTCACGACAATCGAGCCGGGGCTGAAGTGGCTGGCGAACGCCATGGAGAACGTGGTGTACGACCCGGACGATCCGGACCCCTCCCGGCGCTACAAGGGCTTGGCCCACTGCTATGGCCGCGAGCCCATCGTCAGTGCGGACGGAATCCACTGGCGGCGCCTCGAGGTGCCGAAGATCCCCTCGCAAGACGAGTCGAACATGACGTATGACCGACGAACTCGGACGTTTATTGCCACGCTCAAGCAGGGCGGGCCTCACGGCCGGTCGATCACCCTTTCTACCAGCAAGGACTTCGAGCACTGGACCAAGCCGGAACTGATCTTCCACACCGACGACCTGGACCAGGAGCTTGCTCGAAAGAACATCGAGGCTCGGCTGTCGGATCCGAGCCTGCGCCGGCCGATGCACAACAAGCCCGCCGACTACAACGCCGACGTGTACAACATGGGGGTCTTCCGATACGAGGGTCTCTACGTCGGCTTGCCCGCGATCTATCATTCGACCGGCAAACACGAGAACAACACGGACGGCTTTCACCTCGTACAACTGGCATGCAGCCGAGATCTGCGCCACTGGCGGCGACTGGGCGACCGCAAGCCGTTCATCGGCCCGTCCCCGGTGGCCTCAGGGGCTTACGATCTGACCCAAATCCTTCCTCCCTCTGGTCCGCTCGTCCGTGGGAACGAGCTGTGGTTCTACTACACGGGGATCAAGTATCGGGTCGCACCCAAGAATGCGGACACCAAGACGGGGGCGATCTGCCTGGCCGTCCTGCGGCGCGACGGATTCATTTCCCTCGATGCAGACGAGCGCCCCGGCGTCCTCGTCACCAAGCCGCTCGAGGTTACGGGCGAGACACTGGCCGTCAACGTCGATGCGACCGGCGGGACCCTCGAGGTAGAGGTACTGGGCGACAAGGAAAACGTACTGGCCGTCTCCGCCCCGATCGCCGGTGACGCCCCCCATGGCCGGGTGCGCTGGAACAAAGGCGATCTGGCCGCCCTGAAGCAGCGCAAGGTGAGTCTCCGGTTCACGCTCCGCGACGCGAGCTTCTACTCATTCTGGTTCGAGTGAGGTTGGGTGATTCCACGGGCTCATTCCGGAATGCCCAGCAGGATCACACCGTGGCTGCCTCGCTCCGCTACCTTGCCTGAGGCGCCGTAGGCCCCGAATTCGGCCTTGATGAAGTACTGCATTTCCTTGGAGGGCGGCGTTTTCATGCGCAGGTCGTAGCTCGCGTTCTTGTGCTCGTAGCCTGCGAATCCTCCGTGCTTGTCTTTGCTCAGGCGGGTTTCTTTGCCGTCGGCAGCACGTGCCCACAGTGAGGCCGAAATCGTGGAGATGCCCAGCTCACCGCGCTTGTACAGAAACCTGACCCGAACCTTGCCCGCCGGTAGTCCGGCGATGCGGTCGGTTACGTCGAACGTCTTTGTGACGGGCTTGTTCATCTTCTCGAAGTCTGCCGTCTCCCAGGTTCCGACTTGGTGCCACGCGAAGCCCGACAGCGCTTCGTGCCATCCGCTCAGGGCGCGGTCGATGTCCTCGTGCGTCGCGCCGGCCCAGTACAGGCCGGCGAGGTCGTCATGAAGCGAGTAGCCGGCCGCCAACGTATCGTTTGTGGCTTTCGTCGCTTGCCACGCGTCCATGGCCCGCTTGCGGTTTGTTCGGCGCTTTGCATCCAAGTCGGCGTTCTCGAAGTCCCGGTACGCTTGGCCCATCACGCCCAGATGGACCAACATCTGCTGCTCATCGCGCGCCCGTCGCAGCACGACCAGCAGCTTCCTGAACCGGCCGGCAACGGCGTCGTTGCCGCCCGCCGAGCGTGCGGCCATCGCCGTTGCTTCATCCAGTCTCGCGACCGCCTTCCGGGCGTTCTCCGCCAGCCCCGCGAGCGGTCCTGCGCGGACACTGATCCGCTCCGGATGCCACGACAGCGTCAGGCTCCTTCCGTAGCGGCGGTCCGCAAACGCCTGCTCCGCGAGCTCGTGGATCTTGCGCGCCTCGCCGGCCTTGTCGCCGTAGCAGTCGCTCAGAAAACGATCGACCCATTGCGCGACCGGGGTGTCCGGCTCCCAGCACTTGCGGGCCACGACATACGTGTTGAGCGCCTTGGTCCACATCCCCAGGAACCCGAGCGGAAAATCGAAGCCGTCCAGGCCCAGTTCCCGGGCGCAGGCGAAATCATCGTCAATGACCTCCAGCGGCAACAGATGCACGCCCAACCAGTAGTGGCGCATGAGCTTGCAGTGATAGAGAAGCCGCGGTCGCGTGTCGCCGGGAACGGCCTCGCGCACCTTCGCCCACCGGCGGAACACGTCGAGGTACTCCTTGTTGTCCGGCATCGTGCGTGGGTCGCAGAGCGAGAATGACAAGTCGCGCCCCCAGCAGGCGACATCGACGTCGATCATCGGGTGGGGCAGCGTCTCCTTCGGGGGCAGGCGGTGATTGGCGTACGCGAGGTGCATCACGCGCGTGCCGGGCTTGACGCGCTGAAGCATCTCGGCGACCTGATTGTCCAGTCGCATGTAGCGGTCCGCCACCGACAGCCGGCTGCACGCCTTGCACTCGCACCACTTGGATACGTCGTTGGGCGCGGGATAGTAGAAGTCGACCTCCGGGTTCTCACGCACGAAGGCCGCGAAGTTGTCGAGGTAGGTCCGGACCGCTTCCGCGTTGGTCGTGCAGAACTGCGCCCCCGCACCGTTCGGGAGGCGCATTCCCTCGAGTCGCCGACCGTCAACTTCGCAGTACCATTGCGGGTGCTCCCGGCCGTAGCGCCCCGATGGCAGGAACATCGGATAGCTCCCATGCTCTCCCAGGCCCACCAACATGCCGCGTCGTTTGATCTCGGGAATCAGCACCCCTTTCCAGCGCTTCCATAGCTCGCGATTCATGGCGTAGTGGAAGTTCAGGAGGAACCGGTTCATCCCCAGCTTGGCCCACCAGTCGATCTGCTGGATGATGCGTGCGTCGGTCGCCGCCGTCGCCGGCTTCATGTCGCGGAACTCACGCTCGCGAAACGAGAACGCGGGGCGCCGCTGCCGATCAACCTCACGACCGAGAAGCTTCGCCAGCGCCTGCGGACTCAGCTTCGGTGTCAGCGCGTCTTCGGGGTATGGGAAGTACCAGCGGTATCCCACCTCCTGCTCGAGGAAGTCGTACACGGCGTACACGACGGCCCGCGGCGACCGGCCGGCGAGGGTTCTTCCGCCGCCCGCGGTGGACGAAATGCGGAAGGCCTCCTCGTCGGTGCTGTCCGGCATGCGGACGGTCTGCCCCAGGCGGTGGCCCGACGGCACGAGCGCCACCACGTTTCGCCCGTTGAGTTGAGTTCGCCTCTCCACGCCCGCCGACACACCGCTCGCCTTCTCGACGTAGCGGCTCAACTCATCCGCGGCGAACTGAACGGGCGCAGGCGCATCCGCGCCGAGCACGACGACCGTTCCCGGTGCCGGGGCCGCCGATTGAATCATCAGGGTGATCAACAACGTCGTAGCCATATGTTTCGCCAGCTCCTTTCTTGTCGAGGGGTCCCTATCATAGCGAACCGGCGTTGCTGCAACACGCCATGTCGTGGCGTAGCGGGTGGCAGCGAGGCTGGCGTCGCCGCGGACGCAAAGAAATGTAACCGGGCGCTAGTGTAGTGTCTCAGGCAGACTGCATTCTTTCCGAACCGCGACCGTGAGGGAGCGGCAATGCTTCGCCTTGCCGCGGCCGCTTCCTAACGGGCGCGGTTCGGATCAGATAAGCCTCGACAACTCTGAGACACTACACTAGCGGTTCCGATTGGGTCGGACGCGCGGTCTTGGCGAGGTGCGTCGGTTCAACCGTCAGTCGCGACTTCACAGATGCTCAGCACTTCGCCCAGCCGGCGAATCACGTGATCGGCCTGGTTGGCGTAGTCGGGGGCGGGCTTGTCGTGAATGATGAGTGCCGTGTGAGCTCCGGCGGCTTTGCCGGCCAGGATGTCGAAGAGGTAATCGCCGACAACGAGCGTTTCGGCGGGGGGGACGGCCAGGGCCCGGCAGAGCGTGGCGACGGGCTCCGGTGACGGCTTGAGCGGGCCGTCCTCGCGCGTGTACACGTGGTCGAAGGGCAGCCCGTGCACCGACAGCACCTTGGCTACCGAGACGCGGGAATTGCGAGTCAGGAGGGCCATCCGCATGCCGTGCCCGGCCAGGGCCCGGATCGTCTCCGCCGCCCCGTCGTTGAGTTCGCTGTTGGCGGCGGCCTCGGCCTCGTGCCGCACGAGGATCGCGTCCGCCCGCGCCCGCTCTTCGGCGGACATCCGGGCCATGGCCTCGAGGATCGGCTCGGGGGGCATGCCCATTTCGGCCCGGATGGCGTCGAAATCCAGGCAGGGCTTGGTGAGCGTCCCGTCCATGTCGAAGATTACGGCTCTCATGGTCGTTGGCCGCACGCTAGTCGGCCCGTCCGCGCGCTGTCAATGGGTGGATGACGAATCATGGGGACTTCGTGCCTTCGGGCTGGCATTTTCGGCCGGTTGCGGTTAGCGTTTTCCGCGCAACAGTGGGAGCACGGGCACGATGACGTACCGGAGACGGTATGGCATCGCGGGGTGGGCCTCACTGCGGGGGATGGGCTGCCGGCGATTCCCGAGCAGCGACGTTCTGGACTTGATGCTTGCCCTCGGGCGGCGGCTCTGCGACCATATCGACCTTGCGGTCGTCGGTACGGTCGGCGGCCACCTCGGTTCCTGGAGTGAAGATGGATCCCATGGCGCTGCAGCACGTGTACCTCATTGGGTCAGGTTCGTTCCTGCCCGGCGACCCTGTCGTTCCGGAGGACCTCGAAAAGATCCTGGGGCCGTTGTCCGATGCTCCGGAAGCGGTGAGGAAGTTCGTCAACGGGGCGGGGCGCCGGATGATGCACAGCAGCGGAGTCACGCATCGGCACTACGCCGTGCATCCGGAAACGGGGGCGTTGACGCACACCTACTGTGATCTGGGGCGAGAAGCGGCACTTCTCGCCATCGAGGACGCGGGCATCGAGCCCAATGAGATCGATCTGCTCGTGTTCGGCTTGCCTTCCTACGACTACTCGACCCCTCCCAGCAGCGCGTTGCTTCAGGAGCAACTCGGCATCGAGTACTGCGCCGAGATGGAGATTCACTCGAACTGCTCGGGCGTGGGCAAGGCGGTGCAGATCGCATACGACGCCCTCCGCGTGGGGCGATACCGCACGGCCCTTGTCGTCTACAGTCAACTGTCGAGCTTGTACAACCGTGCGTGCTACATCAATCAGGAGCAAGTCACCAAGACCAACGCGACCCTTCGCTGGATTCTGGCCGACGGTTCCGCGGCCATGGTGTTGCGGGGCGGCGAAGAGGGTGTGGGTGACCACGAGATTCTCGGCACCTACGTCGAGTCCATCGGCTGTTCGCTGCCTCCGGCCATGACCGCCGGCGGCGGGGCGGCGGATCTGATCGAACCGGATTGTCAGATCCCGGGGATGTACGCGAACGGCGACCACCATCTCGACCAGGACTTCGGAGCCGTGGCCCGGCTGGCCGGCCCCACCCTGTTACAGGGGATCGTGCGGCTGACCGATCAGTTGAAGCTCGACACGAGCACCGTTTCGCACTACGTGGTCTCCGTTCCCACGAAGCAGTTGTACGAGGACGCACTCCCCAAGTTCTGCGACAAGCTGGGCATCGAGCCGGAGCAGGCTCAATTTCGCAGCGCCCACTGTGGGTATTGCGGCGGGGCCGCCATTCTCATCAGCCTGGACGAGATGGCCCGCGCCGGCGAGCTGAAGGACGGTCAACTGGCCGTCTTCCACTCCGTCGAATCGAGCAAATGGATGACCGCGGGTTTTGCAGTTCGTTGGTGACAGGTGCAAGCGTGTGGCTCGCGGCGCGGATGATCCTCTATTATATCGGGGCCGTAGCAATCCTGTTCGGACTCGTGCCGATGGCGGTCCGGCTCCTGGATGTGTACCTGCCGGTCGAGGTGCCGGGGTCGGCTCACTGGATCGGCGCCGGGCTCGCGGTCATCGGTTTGGTCACCTACACGGCCTGCGCGGCATGGCTCATGGTCAACGGACGGGGCCCCTACGTCGAGCTTGATCCACCCAAGCAGTTCGTGAGCAGCGGGCCGTATCGCTGGTGCCGGAATCCCGTAGCCGCGTCGGTCCTGATCACCATCCTCGGTGAAGCCCTCTACTTTGCCTCCCCGGCCCTGCTGGGCCTGTTCATCGTGGGAATCGGGTTGGCCCAGGCTCAAGTGGTTCTGATTGAAGAGCCGCTTCTACAGCGTCGGTTCGGCACGGAATACGAGCAGTACTGCCGGACCGTTCCGCGGTGGCTGCCGTGGGGGCGGCCGAGGGTCTCGACATGAACGCCGCCGTCACCGGCGGGACCGGCTTTCTCGGTCGGGCACTGCTCGAGCTGCTGGTGCCCGAGGCCGACACGGTTCGCGTTCTCGTTCGACGCCCCGAGGCCGACGATTCGATTCGCGCGGCCGGTGCCGAGCCCGTCCGCGGTGATCTCGATGATCCGAGCAGCCTCAGTGGGTTCCTTCAGGGCGGCGAGGTTGTCTTTCATGCCGCGGCTCGGGTCGCGATGACAGGCTCATGGTCTGACTTTCATCGTCCTATCGTCGAGGGCACGCGCGGCTTGCTCGATAATGCCCTGCCCCGCGCCCCGAAGCGCTTCGTCCACATCAGCTCGGTCGCGGTGTATCCCAAAGGGCACCCCGGGCCGTGGTCGGCCGACCGCACGCCCACCGATCCGCCCCGCGAGAACTACTACGGTCGCGCGAAGCTCATGGCGGAGGAACTCGATCGCACCGAATGCGACCGCGCCGGGTGTCCGTGGACGAACCTCCGCCCCAGCTTTCTGTACGGCCCCGGCAACCGCCCGTTGCTGAAACAGATCGCTCCGCTGCTCAAGGGCGGCCGGTTGGTCGTGATCGGCGACGGCAGCAATCTCCTGGCCACCTTGTTCATAGAGGACGCCGCGCGCGCCGTGCTGTTGGCGGGCACCCATCCGGCTGCGGTTGGGAAGATCTATGATGTCGCGAGCGACGACAGTGTGACGCAGCATGAGCTTGTCACCGCAAACGGGACGGCGTTCGGCCTCCAGCGGGCCGCGTTGCGGTTGGGGGTCGGCTTGGCCTACGTTGCCGCCACGGCCGCAGAGATCGGCTCGCGTCTGTTGTTTCGCACATCGCCCTTCACCCGATTCATGGTCACGCTGATGCGCGGCAACCAGGTCATCGATGCGCAGCGGATCCGCGATGAGCTGGGTTGGCGCCAGCAGGTGTCGTTCGAGGAGGGGATGCGGCGAACGGGCGAATGGTATCGGCAACTCGTGGCCGCCCGGGATCCCATCCTGCCCGCGGCCCTCGTATCCACGGAATGATTCGTGTTGGAACATCGCCAGGTCCGGCCGGTGCTTGCAGTCGTGGTCGTGGTCCTTGCCGGGCACGCCTGGTCGCTGGGCGACGGGCTCTTCGGCGACGATCACGGACACCGTGACCGGTTGTTGCGCTGCGGGTGGGGCTTCAATGATCTGATCGACGCGGCCACCAT
>CAYMME010000384.1:0-9129 GCA_964391465.1 uncultured Planctomycetales bacterium | reverse complement strand
GCGACCCGGAACCCGAATCGGTCGAGAAGGTCGACTTCGGCACGTACACCCGCGAGCGGATCATGCTCAACACCACGCCGGACATCCGGAGCCCGGCCTACGTGCTCGTGCCCAAGGGTCTGACCAAACCCGCGCCGGCCGTTGTCGCCCTCCACGATCACGGAGGGTTTTACTTCTGGGGCAAGGAGAAGGTCGTGCACGTCGCCCCGGAACACCCTGAGCTGGCGGAGTTCAAGCAGACGTACTACGCCGGCCGGAGCATCGCCGACGAGTTGGCCAAGCGCGGCTACGTGGTCATCGCTTCCGACATGCTCCATTGGGGTGAGCGCGGGCTCTACCTCGACAAGGATCCGCAACGTATCAAGCGACGCACCGCCGGGGTCACGCAGCAGGATGTCCGGGAATTCAACGCACGCTCGTGGGCTCACGAAGAACTGGTGAGCCGCACGGCCCTGACCTGCGGCGTGACTTGGTCCGGGATCATCGCGGGGGATGACATGCGTGTGGCCGACTACCTGCTCACGCGCCCCGAGGTCGATCCGAAGCGCGTCGGCTGCCTGGGTCTCAGCCTCGGTTCGGTCCGCACGATCTTTCTCGGTGCCCTCCACCCGGCCGTCCGCGCCTCGGTCGCGGTTTGCTGGATGGCCGAATATCAGCCGATGGCCAAGGGCCATGTTCGCAACGGGATCGGTTTCACCAAGCTCGTGCCGGGATTGTACGGGGACCTGGATTGGCCGGATCTGGCCGGCCTGCACTGGCCCGGCGCGCTCATGACCATCAACGGTCTGAAGGACCAGCTCTACCCGCTCAAGGCCGCCGAGGACGCCGTGGCCAGGATCCGCCGCATCTTCAAGAAGATGAAAGCTCCGCAGAAGTATGAGGGCATATTCTTCGACGGCCCGCACGAGTTCAACGTCGAAATGCAGGAACGCGCGTTCGATTGGCTGGATCGGCAACTGCGAATGTAGCCGCGTCGATCGGGCCGCGGGAGCTGAGGTCCTGTGCCTAGCCACCAACTGCTTGCAGGCGCCGGCCGGCTCGGGTATACGACCCCAGATCGAATGTGCTTCCGCCCGTCGGTGGAGGCCTTTTTTACGGAGTCAGTCGATGTCGTTACTCGTGACGGGCAGCCTGGGAATCGATACGGTTGAGACACCGCATGGGCGGGCGGAGGAAGTGCTTGGCGGTACGGCCGTCTACTTCTCGTTTGCCGCCAGCTTGTTCGTGCCTGTGCGCTTGGTCGGCGTGGTTGGCGAGGACTTCCCGCCCGCGTTCCGGGATCTGTTCGCGTCGCACGAAATCGATATCTCCGGTCTCGAAACCCGATCCGGCAGCAAGACGTTCCGGTGGACCGGCAAGTACGAGGGGGCGATGAACGAGGCCGAAACCGTGGCCGTGGACCTGAACGTCCTGGCCGAGAAGGGCCCGCAAATCCCCCAAGGTTTCGTCGATTCCGAATACGTGTTTCTGGCCAACACGCATCCGACCCTGCAGCGCGACCTGCTTGGGCAGCTCACCGGGCCCAAGCTTGTCGTGTGCGACACGATGAACCTCTGGATCGAGAACGAGCGGGACGAGTTGGTCAAGACCCTGGGCATGGTCCATGGCGCGGTCCTAAATGACGGCGAAGCCCGCATGCTCACCGGCGAGACCAATCTGATTCGAGCCGCAAAACGGATCGTCGCCCTGGGGCCGCGGTTCGTGGTGGTCAAGAAGGGCGAGCACGGGGCTCTGCTCGCGACCGGTGAGGACATCTTCGTGATGCCGGCCTTCCCGGCCGAGACCGTAAATGACCCGACCGGGGCGGGGGACAGCTTCGCCGGCGGAATGATGGGCTACCTCGCATCCGTCGACCGGCATGACTTAGGTGCTCTGCAAAACGCGGTGGCCCGCGGCACGGTCGTGGCGTCTTTCACGATCGAGGACTTCTCGCTCAACCGCCTCCGCCGGACCGAGAAACACGAGCTGGCGGGACGCCTGTCGGAGCTTCTGACCGCGACGCAGCTCGCGTCGTAGCAGAGTGCGCCACCCGGTCGACGGTTGGGTGCCACGGGCAGCTTGTCTGCCCGTGCTTGCCCCGGCCTCTTGTGGCTAACGCACTGGCGGGCAAACCGCCAGTAGCACCCGCGCAGCCACCAGTGCGATTGAGGACGGCTCGACGAACCGACCGGCGCATGCTATGATTCACGTGCGCCCAGGCACAATCTACATTCAGGAACCACCTTGATGAAACCTCGCGTGGCAGTTGTTGGCGTCACCGGCGCCGTTGGACAGGAATTCCTTCGCGTGCTCGACCAGCGGGACTTCCCGGCGTCGAGTTACAAGATGCTGGCCTCCGCCCGTTCCAAGGGCAAGACGCTCGATTTCCGCGGAGAGACCTACACCGTAGAGGAGCTGACCGCCGATTCCTTCGACGATGTGGACATCGCACTGTTCTCGGCCGGGGGCTCGATGAGCAAAGCGCTCGCACCCGTTGCCGCCAAAGCCGGAGCGAAGGTCGTCGACAACTCGTCGGCCTTCCGCATGGTCGACGACGTGCCCCTGGTCGTTCCCGAGGTCAATCCGGGCGATCTGAGCGAGCACAACGGCATTATCGCCAACCCCAACTGCTCGACGATCATCATGGTCGTGCCGGTGTGGCCGCTCCACCGCGAGAACGCCGTCGAGCGGATGGTGGTCTCCACCTATCAGGCGGCGAGCGGGGCGGGCTATCAGGCGATGCTCGAGTTGGAGAGCCAGACCGCGGACGTGCTCGCGGGCCGGCCCGCCGAGCCCAAGGTGCTCCCGCACCAGGCGGCCTTCAACGTCTTCTCGCACAACTCGGCCATCGACGAGACCGGCTACAACACCGAGGAAGTCAAGATGGTCAAGGAGACGCGGAAGATGTTCCACGATCCGGAGATTCGCGTCACCGCTACGTGCGTGCGCGTGCCCGTGATGCGGGCCCACTCCGAGGCGATCAACTTGACCTTCTCGAAGCCGATCGCCGAGGGCGAGGTCCGTGAGATCCTCTCCGCCGCCCCCGGCGTGCAGATCGTCGATGAGCGCGAGAAGAACCTCTTCCCCATGCCGATCAACGCGGCCGACGGCGATGACATCCTCGTCGGCCGGATCCGGCAGGACATCTCGCAGCCGGACGGGCGCGGAATCGACCTGTTCGTTGCCGGCGATCAGCTCCGCAAAGGCGCGGCACTGAACGCCGTGCAGATTGCCGAGTGCTTGCTCGACGGAAACACGGCATGACCGGAGGGGCTGCGGCTGCGCTCTACCGCACCCTCAGGTAGACGAACCGCCCCGTGATGGTCTTCCCACGCTTGTCCTTTGTCTTCAGGTAGAGCGCAACGCCTTTCTTGAGCGACAGGTCCGTCGTAAGACTCTTGAAGTCAGCGATGCTCTTGACCTTCTCGTGGTTGACCTCCTGGATCAGGTCGCCCACTCGGAAGCCTTCGTTCGCCGCTTCGCTGTCGGGCTTGACTTCGGTGACCACGACACCCGTCTCGTCCTCGGGATCCCAGCCGAACTTCTCCGCCCGTTCCGGTGTCAGTTCCTCGACGGCGATGCCGAGTTCAGGGGCGGTGGCCTTCTCCTCGAGCTTGGGCTCGTCTTCGCGGCGATAGAAGTGGCCCGGCCGCGTTGAAAAACCCGGCGGCTGGGGCCCGACCGTCACCTGGATCGTCTGCTCCTTCTTGTTGCGCCAGATTCTGACCGGCACCGTATGCTCAGGCTTGGTCTTCGCCACGCGTCGGGAGAGCTCGCCGGTCGTGGTGACCCGGTTCCCGTCGAATTCGAGAATGATGTCCCCGTGTTTCAACCCGGCTTGCGCGGCCGGAGCGTCGGGCACCACCTCGCTCACCAGCACGCCATCGTCTTCCTTCAGTCCGAACGTTCGAGCGAAGCCCGGCTCGTCGCTGAGATTCTGGATCTGCACCCCCAAGTAGCCGCGGACGATCGGCTTGCCCTCCCTCAGCGCGGGGAGGTACTCCTTGATCCTGTTCGTCGGAATCGCGAACCCGATGCCCATGTAGCCGGCGACCGTTCCGCTCGTCGCGATGGCCGTGTTGATACCGATCACCTCGCCCCGAAGGTTGATCAGTGGACCGCCGCTGTTGCCCGGGTTGATCGCGGCGTCGGTCTGGATGAAATCTTCGTAGTCCGCGATGCCTACGGATCGACCTCGGGCGGAAACGATGCCCTTGGTGACCGTCTGCTCCAAGTCGAACGGGGCCCCGACCGCAAGCACGGTCGAGCCCACGAACATCTCGTCGCTGTCGCCAAGTTCCAGGGAGTGGAGGCGATCCGGGCTGATCCGGATGAGGGCGAGTTCCGTCTTCGGGTCGGCGCCGACGAGCGTGCCCTCGAATATCCGGCGGTCCTTGAGGTGGACCCAGATCTTGCCCGCGTCTTCAATGACGTGATTGTTCGTAAGAATGTAGCCCTTGTCCGCATCGATGATGACGCCGGACCCCACGCCGCGTCGGGGCGCCTGCGGCCTGGATCGCAAATGCTCCCGGAACTTGTCCAAATCGGGGAAGACGCGTCGCAGTTCCTCGGGCAACTTCTTCCATTGCTCCTCGAGTTCAGCCTCCTCTTCCTCCTTGTCCGGGGCGCGCTCCAGCGTGCGGATGTGGACGACGGCCGGCCGCACCATGTCGGCCACCATCCCGATAACGCGATCGAGCTGCTGCACCTGAGCGACTTCCTCCGCGGTGGCCCGCAGCCGCCCCTTCTCCAGGGCATAGGCGATGTGACCAAGCAGATCAAAGTGCGCCGCCGTGGCGGACAGCCCCACGACGAGTAGGGTAATCGTCAACAGCCGACGGGAGCGTGTGCGTCGTTGAGCTTCGTGCATCGTGTACTTCCTCCAAAACATCTCTTCGCTGCCGGAGCATTCCGTCACCTGTATCGACGACGAAAACCGACCCTACCACTCATTCCCTCCCATTCTACGTCGCGCGACACCGAGACGCGACCGTCAGGGAGCGTGGGATGCCGGCTTTGCCGGCATCCGTCTTGCGGACAGACCTCCGTCTGGTTGAGACACTACACCAGCGGGATGCCATCCCCCAAAGGCCGCGCCCCCGCGATTCCGTAGCGGCCGGCGCCCCGCCGGCCGAGCTTGCACGCACCAACCTCGCAAGAGTGAGCGAGGGCGTCACGGGCGAACCCGCCGCCGCACCAGCGCAAGAACGACGAGGCCAAGGCTGAGAGCGCTCACGCACGACCCCACCGTGAGTCCCGGTGGCCAGTACCGGAACGTCACGACACTGGCCCCGGCCGGTACCGCAACGCCCCGAACCACACCGTTGGTTCGGTAGACGGGTACGCTCTGTCCATCGATCCGCGCGGACCAGCCTGCATCGAACGTGTCCGCCACGACCAGAAACCCTCCCTCGTCGGTCTGCACTTCCAGGTCCATCCGGTTGAGCATCGCTCTGACCGTGCGTACTCGGCCGCGGCCGAATGCTCGCCCAGATTCTATGTACTCCTCAACAACCGCCCGGTTCGGGAGTCCTGCGGCAAACGCCCTCGAGGTCAGCCATTCCAATGCCTCGCTTGCGGACTCGGCAGGGATCACCTCCTCGACGAGGTACGCGCGCGGCCGGCTTCCCGTGACCTCATAGACGACTACGCCATCCGGGCTTTCCCACCGCTTGGCGTATGCCTCAGTTGATACATCGAGCGCTGCGGCCCGACCGAACGCTGCCGCCGACACCTGCAACGGTCGGCCGCGATAGGTGTACACGCGCACCCGGGCCGCACCGACCGCCTGCTGGCATCGGAAATAGCATCGCATCCGCCGCGGCCGAGCCGGCAGGTCCACCGGCTCGAACACCAACTCCGGCACGACTCGTTCGCCGTCTTCGGTCTCCAGCACGACGAACCACCGGCCGGCCCCGACATCAACGGGCTCGGCCGTGAACGCCACGCCGTACACGCCGGGTGCGTCGACCGACACCGGCCAGATCACCCCCGGGCCGGGCTCAACGTCGGCCGGCACTGTACTGATACCAATCGAACGCCATGCGGTCGCATCGTCCGGCCCTCCCGCCGACGCAAGCAAACCGCGCTCGTCAGACGAGCGGCCCGCCACCCATCGCACCGAGAGGGCCCGCAGAAGGCCCGGATTGCGCAGAAGAGTCAGGGCCGTCTCACTCGCTCCCCACGGCTTGAATCCCAGCAGGTAGCGCTGCTCGCCGCGTACGATTGGGGTGTACGCCTGCAGCGTGTCGATGCCGAAGAGCATGTTCGTCATCGGCCAGAGTACCTCGAGCGGACGCCGGTAATCGGCTCGCTCGCGTGGTATCCACAATCGGTGGCCCTTGCCGTCATCGGCCTGCGATTTCAGTCGCTCGGCAAGCGGCTGCTCGCGCATGGCCGCGCGCGCATACGTTCGTTGATGTGTGTCGTTGAACGCTGAAAACGACGCCAGGTCGACGACCGTCAGCACAATCAGCACCGCGAACAGATACGGCGCGGGCTCGCGTGTTGCCTTCCGGTTCCCTTCCGCCCCACTGCCTTCCGGTCCGGCACTTCCACGCTTGCGACCAAGCTGCCAGAGCACGACCGCTGTTGCCGCCATCAGGACAATCGGGATGAGCACGGCCGGGTTGCGCGCGCTCAGCGACGAGGCAATCGCTTCCCCGTACGCGGATGTGTCATCCCGATGCTGCCACCGCGCGCGGGCCATGAGGGCCACAGAGCCGATCAGTACGAGCAGGATCCCGTACCGCACGGTGCCCGAGATGGCCCGCTTCATCAGATCGGTAACGTCTCGTCGGACGAGCAGGGCGTCCAGGGCCGTCGCCGCCAAGACGACGAGGGCAACGTTCACGCCGAGCAACCACCGGGCCGGCACACGCAGCACATCCAAGCCGGGCACCTTGAACAGCAGGGGGGTGATGGGGTTGTGCTCTCCGAAGGCCAGAGCCAGGCAGCCTAGCCCCGCCAGCGACCAGAAACGGATTTGCCTATCGCGCCGCCACAACACCAAGGCCGCCAACGCCAGGCACAACACGGGCAGCGACGCGTACGCCGCCTGCTCGCAGAGGTGCGACTTGCCCCACCAGGCGTGCTCGTAGAAGTTCGGCGTGCGCAGGCCATAGAGGTACGGAAAGAGGAAAAGTGCCAGCGACGACCACTCGTACGAGTTCTCGGTGAACCGCTCGTACAATGGAAGGCTGCGCGTGGTGTGCTGCAGGAGCATGGCCGTCGGCAGCAACTGGACGGCCGCCAGCCCTGCGGCCAGGACCATGCCTGCCACAAGGCCGGGCCAGACGCGCCGCCGCCGCGGCCAGCCCACGTACGCCACGTAGGCCGTCACCAAGGCCCCGGTCATGATCGACACCTGGATATGCTGCACGAGGAGTTGCGCAGCCATGCACAGGGCGGCCACCGCGAGGTGGCGCAAGTGGGATGTCCGCGCGTAGCGGCCCCACGCCCACAGGATCAGCGGCACCCATGCGGCCGCGTGGTGCATGGTCAGGTGCACCCGGTGGGCCACGAGGAATCCGCAGAACTCGAACGCCACCGCTCCCAACAGCGCCGCCGCCCAGCACCGATGCATGCCGCGCAGAAACCGGTACATGCCCCACCCGGCCAGGGCGAAGTGCAGGCAGATGGTCAGCGGGTAGGCCCAGAACGGGTTGAGCAAGGCGAACAGATACGTGCCCGGATACCACGTGCCCGATTGGGGATCCGCCGCCGACGCGTACCCGAGGGCCACATGCGGATTCCACAGCGGCAACT
Source organism: uncultured Planctomycetales bacterium (assembly GCA_964391465.1). Classification (GTDB taxonomy): domain Bacteria; phylum Planctomycetota; class Phycisphaerae; order UBA1845; family CAYMME01; genus CAYMME01. The sequence goes on along the minus strand of CAYMME010000384.1, from coordinate 1,383 downwards.
CGCCCCCGCGGATCGCCGCTCCGAAGAACGCGCGCTGCGGTAGGTAGTAGATCAGGTCGTCTTCAAGCGCCGATGCCCCGGCCATCGGCCAGGCCCCGGCCAGCATCACCGGCGGCAACCCGACAACCAACAACCCCACCACGATCGCTCGCTGACCACGACGCATCGCAAGAGCGTACTGCGCCCGCCGCGCCGCTCAAAGCAGGGTTCTCGGGGGTCGCCGGCCCGACCCGTGTCTGCCGCGCGCTGTCGGCTCGCGGCGATGAGGGATGGACGATAGGAGATGAGGGATTGCCGGAACACCAGCATCGCCGCCTGTCTTCCCTCATCCTTCGTATCGCTCCTCTGTCCCTTCGTCCCTGAGTCCCTACGTCCCTTCCTTCGCCCTACGGTTTCGGCGGCAGCGACACCCCCTGCCACGCATCGTGGCCCGAGGTGCCTTGCCAGAGCTGGCCGAACAACGTCACGTCGTTCAGGTTGGCTTGGCCGTCGGCGTTCAGGTCGACGCGGTCGCGCTGTGGATCGCTCGGGTCGGCGTTGAACAGGAGGCCAAAGTCGGTCGCGTCGCTCATGTCGACCTGCCCGTCGCCATTGATGTCCGCGGGCAGGTGACCGAGGGACAACTCGAACGTCGACTCACCCCCGGTGATTCCGGCCACCGTCAACGTGATGATCGTCCAATGGCCCACCGGGATCGGCTCGGTGAGGTCGACACGGTGAACGCCTGCGCCGATGTGTGTGAACGCACTCACCGCCGGCGTCGATGCGCCTCCGGATGTGACCACACTCGACCCGACAAGACTGACCGCCTGATCGACCGCGATCTCGAACGCATCCAGGCCGACGCCCTCGGCCTTCGGCCAGACCAGCGTCGCCGAGCTGTCCACGGCGCCCGGACCGCCGACGATCCGCAGCAACGCCGGCAGGGCGGGCCCTTCGTACGCGCCCATGTCGACGATGGGTGGGGTACCGTTGCCGGTGTCCGCGGTGCCAGGGTCATCCTGAAACCGCGGCCCACCGGCCAGGTCGAACGGTGTGGGTTCGCCTACGTTGCCATCGCCATCGAGATCGGTCACGTCGGCCGGCACGGCCGTGTTGTCGCCCGCGTCAACACAAGGCGAGCCGGGCAACAGGCGCAGATTGCCGAAGTCATCATCAATACCGTCCCACTCTCCGTCCGGACCGGGATCGGGATTGCGTGCGAAGAGCGGATCGTCGTCGATGTTGCCGTTGGTCGCGCCGCCAAACGGGATATCCGCATCGTCGGGGTCCTCGTCTTGAATGCAACTGTAGGTGACGACGGGATCGCTTTTGGTCGCGCGCACCTGTGCCGACGTGCCCGTTCCACTCGCGTCACGGTTTGCCCACTGAATGCTGTTGGCC
>CAYMME010000383.1:0-9156 GCA_964391465.1 uncultured Planctomycetales bacterium | reverse complement strand
AAGGATACGGATTTCCGGCCTAAGTTGCAACACTTATTTTGTCGCAGACCCTTACTCTCACCGGTCCCATCGAGGTCGGTGAGTGGACGACGGTCGAGATCACGGTCGAGGGCGTCACCGGAGCCCGGGCGGTGCTATGCTTCAGCATCGGCCACCTGCCCGGCGACTGCAACCAGGACGCCCAGGTCAACATCAATGACGCCACCAGGTTCGGGATCGAGTTCAACGGGCCCAAGACGCTGACGATTGCCGACCTCGACGGCAACGACCAAGTCAACCTCAACGATGCCACGAAGTTCGGTCAGATCTGGGACGGCACGAGCAACGAGGGCATGAACCCCGACGGCACCGGCGGCTGGAACGGCGCGGGATTGCCGCCACGCCCGCCCTGCGTGTGCCCGTGAGCCGGGTGAGCCAAGACTCGTCCCGCCGCCCGGCTGCTGCGCGCAAGGGCGATCGTTACCGGTCCTCGACAAATCGCTGTGGCACGATTCCGCTGCGGTAGAACGAGAGCGTTCGACGAGCGATTGCGATCCGGTGACAGAGGCCCCACCGGATGCCTAACCGTCGCCCTACGGCCCAATCAGCCCTCCGCACCACATGCAATGCAGCTTCTCTTCGCGAGCGGCCTGCGTAACCATCGCACTCATGCTGCACCGTAGGCAGGTGACGACACTCGCCTCCACACCAGGCCGTCCGGCCAACTGTCGGTGCGTCGGCAAACGACTCGCGTATCCCGGTTCTTGGTTGCTTTCGTGACCAAGATCTGGGATGGTGGAATCGTCCCCCTGAGATGCGGGTCGCGTCGCCTGGCGTATGGCCCTCGGTGGCGGCAACACAAGCCAGGCGTACGTGACCTCAGAGCGAGAGGTGGGCGGAAGAGGAAAGCTCCCTTGCGGAGAGCAATTCGTACACATCAATTCGTGAAAGGAGAAGCGAGATGAGACCCGCCGCGTTCTGTCTGTGTGCTTTCGGTGTGGCGATGGGATGGTGCGCCGGGGTGGCCAGGGCCCAAACGCCGCTGGGGACGGTGTTCACGTACCAGGGGCAGCTCGAGGAAGCCGGCGTCCCCGCAGACGGTGACTATGATCTTCTCTTCCGACTCTTCGATGCCGAGACCGGCGGCCTGCAGATCGGCGGCGATGTCCCGGTGTCCGACTGGCCCGTCAGCGACGGCTTGTTCACGGTGGAGATCGACTTCGGTGCCGCGGCCTTCGGCAGCGACGCGCGCTGGCTGGAGGTGGCCGTGCGACCCGGCGTGGACATCAATCCGCACACGGTCCTCTTGCCGCGCCAACCGGTGACTCCGGCGCCGGTCGCGCTGTATGCCCTCGACGGCCCCGGCAGCGGCGGCTACTGGACGGCCAACGGCGACGACATCTATAATAACAATGCCGGCGGCGTGGGGATTGGGACGACGATCCCCGCCTCCCTGCTGGACGTGCAGTCTACCGAGGGCACACACGGCATCATGTCAGAGGTCCCGTGGACCCCCGTCTGGGCCCACCGCACCTCGACGTCCGGAACCTGGCCGGCCATCCATGGCGAGTGCGACTCGGAGGACCCCGACGGCAGCGCCCTCCGCGGCATCATGACCAGCTCCTCGTCCGGTGGCTACTCGGCTGGAGTGCGCGGCATCAATAGCGGCAACGGCTACGGCGTCTACGGCACGTCCACTGGCGGCAGCGGCGTCGCGGGCGAGGCCGATTCAGACTGGTCCGTTGGCGTCCATGGAATCAATAACGCCACCGGGTTCGGGTTCGGCGTCTACGGCGTTCACTACGGCAGCGGCTGGGGCACCTATGGAGTCTCCTTCGACAGCACCGGCGTCCGGGGCGATACCCACGGAGACTGGTACACCGCCGGCGTACACGGCCACAGCAACGGCATCTTCGGCTACGGCGTCCACGGCACTACCGACGGCGGCGGCATTGGTGTCTATGGGTCCGCGCCGAGCGGCACGGGCGTCCACGGCGACTCCACTGACGGCACCGGCGTCTATGGCACGACCGATTCAGTTTCGGCCAACGCCATGGGCGTCCAGGGTGTCGTCAACAGCACTACCCCGGGTGGATACTCCGCCGGCGTGCGCGGCCACAACAATGGCACCGGGGGCAACGGCATCGGCGTCTACGGCAGTCAGGACGGCAGCGGCTGGGGCGTCTATGGCTATACGCCGAGCGGCACGGGCGTCTACGGCAGCTCCACCGACGGCACAGGAGTCCGCGGCCACTCGACCAACGGATACGCCGGCTACTTCACGGGGACCGTCCGTGTGAGCGTACTCGAGGTCGCTGGTGCGGACGTGGCCGAGAAGTTCCCCGTCAGCGAGGAAGCGCAGCCGGGAATGGTCGTGGCGATCGACCCCGACCACGCGGGCCAGCTCTGCTTGGCCCGCGGGGCGTACAACCGCCGCGTCGCGGGCGTGGTCAGCGGCGCCAACGGGCTGCCCGCCGGCGCGGTGCTGGGGCACCTGCCAGGTCAGGACGATGCTCCGGCGGTTGCGCTCTCCGGTCGGGTGTGGGTCCGTTGCGACGCAACCGACCACTCGATCGAGGTCGGCGATTTGCTCACCACTGCCGAAACACGCGGCCACGCGATGAAAGCACTGGATCACGACCGATCGCAAGGCGCGATTCTGGGCAAGGCCATGTCCTCGTTGAAGGAGGGCAAGGCACTGGTTCTGGTTCTGGTGACGCTGCAGTAGTGCAGGCAGGGCATCGCTGCCACAAGAAAAGGAGCCAAGAGCTATGCAGATACACAGATATGCATTCCACGGAGCGTGGGGCATTGTCGCGGCCGCTCTCACGCCGACGGCACTCGCCCAGGAGGACGCGCCGCGGTTCGGCTGGGAAACGTACGCCGTCGACTCCCGCACCGTCGCCCCCGAGGACGGTGGTTCAGCGTTCACCGCGGACATCGTCGTGCCGGGTGCGCCGTGGCTGCGGGTCAAGTTCGGCGAATACGACCTTGGGGAACGTAGTTACATCACCACGACCTCGATGCTCGACGGTGGTGTGCAGCGGTTGGACAGCCGCACCATGCCCCAGTGGCGCAGCCGCACCTGCTACTTCAACGGGGACTTCGTGTTGCTCGAGCTGCACGTCGCTCCGGGTGAGGAGAACATCTTCATCACGGTCGAGAAGGTGATGGTCGGAGCCCCGTTCGTTCCCGGAGAGGAGGAGGGCGGGATCGAGAGTATCTGCGGCGCGACCGACGATCGTGTCTTGTCGTCTGAGGCTCGCGCCGGCCGACTGCATTTCGTCACCGCGGGCGGCAACCCGGGCAATGCCTGCACCGCCTGGCTGATCTCCAACGGGTCGGTGCTGACCGCGGGTCACTGCGTCGACTTCGATCCCGACCAAGGCGGAGCCGGGTTGCCCGACGGCGTTCTTGATCTCGACAACAATGACGTGGTCGAGTTCGACGTGCCGCTCTCCACGGCGGCCGGGCAGCTCCAGTTCGCCGACCCCAACGACCAGTACGCCATCGATCTGAACAGTGTTACGTGGAACTTCGATGGTCAAGGCCAGGGGCTCGGCAAGGATTGGGCGGTGTTCGCGGTCTTCCCCAACCCCAATACCGGGTTGAGGGCACACGTTGCCCAGGGGTTCTACCGCACCACGGACGCAAACCCGGCCGTCGGCAACACCATCCGAATCACGGGATACGGTACCGACAACACACCGGACTCGACGCGGAACCAGGTGCAGCAGACGCACACCGGGCCGTATCAGGGCGAAAGTTCAGCCGGGGCCGATGTGTGGCACAGCTACCAGGTTGATACGACCGGCGGGAACTCGGGAAGCCCAATCAAATGGACGACACCGAGCCCAGACTTCACGGTGGGGATCCACACCAACGCCGGCTGCGGCGACCCCGTCGATGAGACTGCGAACAACGGCACGTCGTTCGAGCACGACCCGCTCGAGAATGCCGTGCAGATCTTTCCGGGCCCCAACACGCAGTACGTGGACCTGATCCGGTACGGCGCGGCGGAGAATGGGACAATCTTCCATCCGTTCGATACGGTGACGGAGGCCGTCACCGCGGCCTCGTCTGGGGCGGTGATCAGTGTCGTGGAGGGGTCCTACTCGGCGGCGTCCGGAAATACGTTCACGGCCGGCGCCGACGGCAAGTCGGTGAGAATCGAGGCGCCCGTGGGAACGGTACTCATTGGCAACTGAAGTTGGGCCGGAGGCGCCGTGGACGCAGAGTGCTGATCGGGATGCCGGGCGCGGTTGGGATGCGGCAGGGCAGCGAAATCGGAGGTTGACGGTGACATGACTGACTATGGACGAACCTGCCGCTTGGTGGCGAGCGTCGTTGTGATCTGTACTTGCGGTGTACGTGATGGTGATGCTGCCGAGACGCGGACGCGGCGATTCATCTACAACAGCGACGGCACGAACGTTTTTCTGAAGAACAAGCCCCCGATGCGACCGGCGGATGTTCACAAGTACGTGGACGAAGTGGTCGGCACGGGCGTGACGACGTTCTTTGTCTGCCCGAACGCCGGACAGAACATGTACTACTCGAGCGAAGTGGCCGACATGCTCGGCACGCACGTTACGCCGGAGCAGGCCGAGCGCATCAGAGAGGTGGCCCCGGCCAAGCGGCAGTCGCTGGAGCGGGCGGCGGCCAACCTCGATGCGTTGGTCGACGCCGGTCACGATCCGATGGGGCTGGTCGTCGACCGGGCCCGCGAGAAGGGGCTCGAAGTCTTCATCACCTTCCGGCTGAACGAGGTGCACGCTGTCGACAAGCCCGAGAGCCTGCTGTTGTCGCGCTTCTGGCGAGCCCATCCCGAGTGGCGCGTCGGCGGGCCGGGTTGGAACGGGCAGGCCCTCAACTTCGCCGTGCCCGAGGTGCGCGCCCGGCGACTGGCCGAGCTGCGCGAGTGCTGCCAGCGGTTCGACATTGACGGCCTCGACCTCGACTTCCAGCGCTTCCCGAGCTACTTCCCGCCCGGCAAGGGGCCGACGCACCTGGATACGATGACCGCGTGGGTCCGTGAGGTGCGCGCGATGACCGGCGAAGTGGGGCGCAAGCGCGGGCGACCCCTGCTGCTGTCGGCGCGCGTGATGGCCCGGCCCGAGCAGACACGGGCTGCCGGTCTGGACCCCGCACGCTGGGCCAAGGACGGGCTCGTCGATTTCGTGACCGTCGCGCACTTCCTGCACAACGACTTCCCGCTCCCGGTAGCCGAGTACCGAAACCTGTTGCCGGACGGGACACCGCTCTACGGCTGCATCGAGGTCGAGCCGAAGGCCGACGGCTATCGTCGCATCGCCCGCCGGTTGTGGAAAGACGGCGTCGACGGCGTGATGCTGTTCAACTTCTTCACCTCGCGCGAGGAGCCGGACCCGAGCGAACCACCGTTCGAGGTTCTTCAGGAGCTGGGCAATCCGAACCCGACCGTGTTGCCCACGCTCGGCCTCTGGCAGCGCGGCAAAGAGACGCTCGTATCGGCCGCGTTCCCGAACGTTCCGGGGTTCGTCTGCGACGCGTGGTGCTACGAGAGCGCGATGGACTTCGTCGGCTCCCGCGGCCTGGCCGGCGGGAAGCTCGAACTCCGTCACCGGCTACGCGATTCGCAGCACGTTCTGATCGTGACTACGGTGACGCCCGAGCCCGGCGCGGTGGAGTTCGCCGCGCGGGCCGAGGTCGACGAATCGGTGGCGGGCGCGCTGCCGGCAAGCCTTCCCACCCCAAACTTGTGCTGGCAGCTCAGGCGAGCCCCGTCGTTTGCCAGCGCGCCGGACCCTTACCCCGAGTTCGTCAAGCGGTGCTTCATGTTCACCGAGAAAGGACGCACATTCCTTCACGAGACTACGCGTCGCAAGATCCCGGTCCGGCTGGCCGACCATCAGTACAACAACCCACCCTGGGTGCAGATGTACGTGGGCACGTGGCAACAGGTCCCCAAAGCGGCCCCCAAATCCTGGGCCGACTACAGCCCCGATCGCTACACGACGACGGTCATGGGGGCCGTTTCGCGTGACGGCAAGCACTTGGCCGCGATCGCCAACGACTCGGCTACGCTGATGGCCCAGGCGTGGCACGACTGCATGCACAACAACGCGCAGTGGCAGCCTGCCCGTGCATCGCCCGCCGAACGCGTATGGCGCGTTAGAATCTACTGTCTGGATAACGACCCCGATGCGCTCCTGCAGAGGGTCGGGCGTGACTTCCCGGCCGTGCGGAACCGTCGCGAATAGGCGCCGTCACGGAGGGCGGAGCCCGGGGCCGGAGGTGCGTGATGAGCTGCGGGTGGGGGACGGTGTCAATAGTGAGAACGAGCACCTGGAGCGAGGCGAGTCGGTCGGATGCCTACCGAACGCCGAGCTGAGGTTCTTCGACCGGCACCTCGGCTGCGCAGATGCGGTTTCGCCCCGTTCCCTTGGCTTCGTAGAGGGCATTGTCGGCGCGTTTCAGGAGATCGTCGACGCTGCGCATGGTCGGATCGCGGCCCGCGACGCCTCCGCTGCATGTGATGGGCAGCTCCTGCCCCTCATGCACGATCCGAGCAGCCTCGACCGCTTGACGCAATCGCTCCGCGGCTGCGGCCGCCATCTCCACCGTCGCGTTGACGCAGAGGACGAGGAACTCTTCTCCGCCGAGTCGGCAGACCGTCTCGCCCGTACGGGTGGCTTCGTTGAGCGTGGCCGCTACCTCACGCAGCACGACATCGCCAGCCGCGTGTCCGTGCTGATCGTTGACCTGCTTGAAGCGATCCAAATCCAGCACCACACATGCGAGCGGCTGATCGTAGCGCTTGGCGATTTCCCATTGCTCATGAAGACGAAGCATGGCCTGTCTGCGATTGGCCAATCCCGTGAGGGCATCGGTCGTGGCCAGGGTCTCGAGCTTCTGGTTCAGGGCGGTCAACTCGGCGTTGGCTTCGTGCAGAGCGCGGTTTCGGCGCTCCAGGCTGGCTTCCAGGGCGATGATGCGATTGCCGGGGCTCAGCCGGGCCACGAGTTCCTGCGGTCGGAAAGGCTTCGTGAGGAAGTCGTCGGCCCCCGCCTCGAACGCCTCCACCACGCTCTGGTCTTCCTGCTGGCCCGTCAGGATGATGATGTAGGCGAGGCCGATGTCGTCCATGCTGCGCAAGGCGCGGCACAGCTCCAGTCCGTCCATCTCCGGCATCACCCAGTCCGTAACCACGATCGAGGGGCCCTCGGCGAGCACGATGCGAAGAGCGTCGGCACCATTGGTGGCGCTAAGAACCTCGTAACCACTGACCGTGAGCTGCTTCTCCAGCAGCCGCAGGATCATGGGATCGTCGTCGACGATCAGCACACGCTTGTCGGTGGGCGCGGACCCGGTCCGGAGGAACACGCGGATCTTGGCCAGGAGTTCTTCGGAGTCGAACGGCTTCGTGATGTAGTCGTCGGCCCCTGCCTCGTACCCGGTCAGTCGGTCCGTCGTTTCATCCCTGGCCGAGACGAGGATCACGTTGGCCGAGCGGAGGTGCGGGTTGGCCTTGATTCGGCGGCAGGTGTCGTAGCCGTCGAGGCCCGGCATCATGACGTCCAGGAGCACCACATGAGGCCGGAATCTCGGGGCCATCCGGATGGCCTCTTCGCCGTTCCTGGCCGTGGCCACTTCGTAGTCGTCGGACAGAATCTCCTCCATGGCCGAGACATTGATCTCGTCGTCGTCGACAACCAGGATTCTGTAATGTGCATCCACTTCGTGGCCTCGCTACGACCGGGCCCGACTGACATCGCCCGGCCGTGTCGCCGACGGGTTCACTCCCGCTCGCCGTTTGCGCATACCAGTTCCGCCTCGCCCTCAACCTGCGAGGCGCTCCATATCTCAATGGAATCGTCGTATCGGACTCGGAACGCCTCGACGACGATGGGATCGAAGTGCTGCCCCGCCTCCTCCTCGATGATCGTGCGGGCACGCCCGGGATCCATTGCCGCCTTGTAGACCCGGGTGGAGGTCAACGCGTCGAACACGTCGGCCAGGGCCACGATGCGCGCGGCCAGGGGGATGTCCTGCCCCTTCAGTCCTTGCGGATACCCACTCCCGTTGAAGCGTTCGTGGTGAGAGCGAGCGATCTCGATTGCCATCGTCAAGAAGCCGCCCGAGTGCGTATGCCCCGCCGCCGCTTCGAGCGTCTCGGCCCCGATGCTCGCGTGTTCCTTCATGATCTCGAATTCATCCGCCGTGAGCTTCCCCGGCTTCAGCAGAATCGCGTCGGGAATGCCTACTTTGCCGATGTCGTGCAGAGGTGACGCCAGATAGAGATCCTCTTCGAATTGCTTGTCGATTTCGCTGCCGTAGGGTCCCTGGCGGCTGAGGTGATCCGCGAGAATCTGGCAGTAGCCGCGGATACGCTCCAAATGCTCACCCGTTTCCGGGTCGCGCGAATCGGCGAGCTTGGCCAGGGCGAACATGGTCACGTTACGCGTTTCCCGGATCCTGGCCGTGCGTTCGCTGACGCGGCGTTCGAGATCCATGTTCTGCATCTCGGCCGTGGCCTTCATCCTGGCGAGCTCGGTCAGGGCACCCCGGAGTCGGAACTGAATCCGGACCGTCGCCAGCAGTTCATCGTGGTTGAACGGCTTGACGATGTAGCCGTCCGCCCCAGCTGCGTATCCCGTCAGGCGCTCCTGCGTCGATGCCCGCCCCGAGACGAGCACGACTTGCGTCAAGTTCCCACAAGGGTCGGACTTGATCCGGCGACACGTCTCGTAGCCGTCGATTCCCGGCATCATGATGTCCAGCAGCACCAGATCCGGGGCGAAGTCCTTCATGGTTCTGAGGCCGGCTTCGCCGCTGGGCGCCGTCGCGAGTGCGTAGTCGTCGGAAAGGAGTTCCTCCAGAACCTCGACGTTTATCGGGTTGTCATCGACGATCAGGACTCGCTGTTTCATTCTCCCCGTCTCCTGCGTCGAGTCGTACGCCGCGGCATTGCCGGGCATCCGGTGCGATGGACCAGACCATTCTCGGTTCCTGCTACTGGCAATGCTGCACTTTGAATTGTCCCCGCGCCGAGGCCGCGAGGCGCGTTGCGGAGTCTGCCGTCACCTCGATTGGACGCAGTTGTTCCGCTCCTTCTACATCGGGCCCGACCGGAGACCGCATTAGTACTACAACGCTAAGAACGCTCAAGAAACTCAGGCCGCCAGCCGATGGGAA
>CAYMME010000382.1:0-9199 GCA_964391465.1 uncultured Planctomycetales bacterium | reverse complement strand
TCTTGGCCCGGGCCAGGTGACTCATCAACTGCGTGTCGTTCGGTCGGATCGTCAGCGCCGCCTCGTAGGCCTCGACGGCCCGGTTGCTCACACCCACCGTCTCGAAGAGCAGCCCGAGGTTCACTTGCGGCTCGATCGACTCGGGAGCGAGCCTGGCGGCCGAACTCAGCGCCCAGGCCGCGTCGTAGTACCGGCCGTCTTTCCAGTGGACGATGCCGAGGTTGTTCCAGGCTGCGGCGAGCGACTTGTCGTGATCGAGAGCCGTGCGGAAGTGCTCCGCCGCGCCGTCGAGGTCTCCGGCCGCAGCCCGATCCAGGCCCCGCACGTTCTCGCTCCGGGCCGCGGCCGTGTCGCGCGCATGCGGTTGGGAGATGAGGTTGCGTGCGGTTCGTTGCCCCTCGAGGCCGGCACAACCCGGCCCGCAAAGCAGGACGAACGCACCGAGGGAAAGAAGCTGTCCGTTTGCAGACCGCACCGCAAACCACTCCGGGTTCGACGTTCGGGGAGTGCGCGACTGCGCGACGCCCCGCCCCCGTCTGCTTTTGACTTACACCACGTTTGGTGGCCGGGCAACTCGGTTCGGAAAGACCGAAAAAAACGGCGCGCAGTTTTTCGAAGAGTTGCGCGCTTCCGGTTCTTGCGCGCGGCGCCGGTAATCTCCACGCGAACGCGAGTTGCGATTTACGGATATGGCTTGCGCATTTCGTAAGTATCGCGAAATGCGCGCACCGTTTTTTTCGATGTTGCCCCAAAATCCAAAGTTCCACTTGCCCATTGCGAATTGTGGTTCATATTGATGGTACCGGGCGCGGCGCACGCGGGACTCGGTGCGGCGCGGGAGTTCACCGAAACGCAATCGGCAAGGCGAGGAGATTCATCATGAAACGACTGGTCCGAAGGTTTTGGCCGATCATGCTGGGCGTGTTCCTGGTGGCGATCGCCGGCGGGGGCTGGCTTTGGTGGGCGGCGCCGGACGTGGGCGTGTCGCACGCACAAGACCCACCGCCGCCCGAGGAGTACGCGGATCTCGATCCGATCGAGGCGTCGCGGATCGCGGGGTTGCGCAACGACCTGGGGCTCGACGACGACGCCCTGGTGGGGCTGAACCTGACCGCGGACCAGGCGGAGGACGTGCTGGCCCTGGTTCGAGAGGAGGCCCTCGACGAGCACGAGACGATCCACGCCCGGAAGGTGGCCATCGCCGAGAAGGAAGGGGCGTTGCGGGCCGCCCGGCGAAAGATCCGGATCGGGCCACGGGACGAGACGCTGATCGCCTCGATTCCCACCCTGAAGGCGGACATCGCCACGGCCGAGGCCCAGTACGAGACGCTGCTGGCGGGAGTCCGTACGCGGATGAACAGCCTGCTCTCGGAGACCCAGCAGTCGACGTGGGCCGCGCTCCGAGCCAACACCGGGATGCGCATGCCGGACCGGCTGCTGAGTCTCAGCGACGAGGAGCGGCGCGAGCTCAAGCGGGCGCGGCGCCACTACCGCCGGCGCCTTGCCCAGGCGAGCGATGCGACGGAACGGGCGGCGGCCAAGAGCACGTACGAGTCCGACCGGGACGACGTTCTGGACGCCACCGACGACCAGGTCCTCGCGGCCTATCACACGAGCGCCGGCGATGCCAGCGAGCGCGTCGTGTTCGCGGTCGACACCGTGCTGCCTGTCGAAGCGGAGGTCGCCGGGCCGTAGGCGTGCTTTCGGGAGCCAGCGATGGCCACCGCACCGCAGATCGTCGTGATCGCGGCCGTGCTGGGAGTGCCGGAGCAGCCTTCTCCCGCACCCCGGCTCGAGCTCGGGCAGCGGTATGTGTTTGCGGGCACGCATCTGCAGGAGGAGACGTTCGACATCGCACTGACCGTCCGCAACACGGGCACGGCACCGTTGAAGATCAAGTCGGTCACGACCGACTGCGCGTGTGTCGAGGCGTCGGCGGAGATCGCACCGATCGAGCCCGGCAAGCAAGTCGAAATCCCGATCACCGCCGATACCAGTGACTTCCATGGCCGCATTCGGCGCGTGGTGAGAATCCACAGCAACGATCCCAAGTACCCCGTTACCCGCGCTATCGTCGAGTACGACGTGGTGCGGCCGATCACCATCCCGCGTTCAGTGAACCTGGGCGTCCTCCGGCCGAACCAGCGCGTAATCCGGTGCGTTCCGATTGCGTTCCACGGACCGGGGGCAGTGCAGTTGCTCTACGCGCGGTCCGGCGATCCGTCGGTCGAGACGCAGTTGCCGGAGGTGACGATCAACGAGGGCCAGCCGGCGGAGATGATTCTCACCGTGACGGTGCCGGAAGCGATCGGTCGGTTCCGGGTGCCGGTGGACGTGCACACCGATTCGGCTGAGCAGCCCAAGGTGTCGACGACGATTCTCGGCTATGTGTCCGAGGACATCACGGCTTCGGCATCGTCGCTTGACCTCGGGCGAATCGAGAGCCGCAAGTCCGCAGAGGCGGAACTTAGATTATGTTGCGGGGCGGGCACGAAACTCAACAGGGTTTCCGTCTCCTCGAAGTCCCTGCGTGTGCAGCGAGTGGACTCGGAGAACGACACCACGCTCCTCGTAAAACTCACGCACCGTCTCGGACTGGGCACACTCAAGGCGGCGCTGTGCATCGAGACGACGGGTAGGGAGCGACAGAAGATCCACATTCCGGTCACCGCCACTGTGGTCGGCCGGTAGATATCTGGGGAGTGGACAAGTTGTGAGAGCGCGGAGTGAACGACAGTGCCGGTGCGCGCTGATGGCGTGCACGCTGCTACTCTGGATCTGGCCGAATTCCGCGTTCGGTCAGCAGAGCAAGTCCCCACCCGCACAGAATGACGACGCGCAGGTCACGCTCGACTTCCCGGAGTCGGTCGAAGTCCAGGCCCTCATCGATTATGTCAGCCAGACACTGGGTCTGAACATCGTCTACGACGAGTCCATCCGCGGCAGGAAAGTCGTCCTCAGGTCGCCGGAGTCGATCCCCAAGAAGTCGCTGCTGGGATTGCGACGCAGTGTGCTGCGCACCGCGGGGTTGGCGTTGATCGAGGACGACCACCCGGGCTGGCTTCAAGTCGTACAAGTCAAGGCCTTACAAAGTCACGTTCGCGAGATCCGGCGCGATGTGGCAACCCGACCGGCTACGACCACGCGCGTGGTCACGCAGATCCTGCACGTGCGTCACGCGGACGCGGCCAAGGTCGCGACGACGATCAAGCCGTTCCTGTCCACGCCGGGCGGCGCGGCTCTGGCCGTGGAGGGCACGGGGTTGCTGATCGTCACCGACTACGAGGCCACGGTGGTGCGAGTGATGGAACTCATCGACCTGATGGACGTCGCGGTGCCCGAGGCGGAGGTGGCGATCGTTCCCGTCCGGCACCAGGACGCCGCGGCGGTGACGGCGCGGGTCACCCAGATCCTCACGGACAAGGCCAAGTTCGCCGCCGATGCGAAGGGCCCCGCCGAAGCAACCCTCACCGTCAGTCCCGATGCGGCCTCGCAGACGATCACGTTGATCGGGCTGCCGGACCAGATCGCGGAGGCGAGGGAGTTCATCGAGCAGTTCGACGTATCGACGCCGCAGGCGACCGTGACTCGAAGGCAGTACACACCCCGGTTCGTGAGTGCCGCCCGGGTCAAGGGGCTGATCGACGGCGTCATTGCCGCCCCGGCGGGCGAGAAGGAATCCACCATCACGGTGTTCATCGACACCGAGAGCAACGCGCTCTACGCAACCGCGACGCAGGCACAGCACGAAGAGATCGACAGACTCATCAAGGAGCTGGACGCCTCACCACCCGAGTCGGCCCGCCCCATGCGGTTCTACAAGCTGATGAATCGCAAAGCGTCCGAGGTGTTCGCGACGCTCAGCAGTCTGCTCGCCGACGACCGATCCGGCTTCGTCGAGAAGACGGCCACGCCCGAGCGCCCGCGGGTGAATCCCGGCGGGCCGACGGTATCCGGCCCGAACCGGCCCGGGGCTGAGCCGAGCGTGGTGCGCGTTCCGAGTTCACCGCCCGCGTACACGCCGTCGGGAGCCGGGCAAGAGAGCGCCTCGCGTCAGCGCGGGCCCATCAGCGCGCAGGGAGAGGACTTCAAGCTGACCGTCGACGAGGCGACGAACACGTTGATTGTGGTGGCCACGGTCGAGCTGCACACCGAGATCGAGAAGCTGGTGCGTGAGCTCGACAAGCGGAGGCCGCAGGTGCTTATCGAGCTGACCATGGTCTCGATCACCGCCAGCGACAGCCTGGCTCTGGGCATCGAGCTGGAAGCCCTCGACCTCGGCGACCCCTGGGACTACATCCTGTTCAGCACGTTCGGCCTGTCGAGCATCGACACTGCCACGGGTGCCCGGACGCTGAATCCCGGCGTGGGGTTCAACGGCGCGTTGCTCGGTCCGGACGAGGTGCCGATCCTGATGCAGGCCCTGGCCACGCGGGCTGAAGCCCGCACGTTGGCCGCCCCGCGCATCCTCGTGGGTGACAACGGTACGGCCACGATCGCCAGCGTGGACCAGGCACCGTTCACCAGCCTGAACGCCTCCGATACCGTGGCCACCACGTCGTTCGCCGGCTTCGCCGATGCCGGGACCACGGTCTCGGTCACACCGCATATTGCCGAGGGCGATCACCTGGCCGTGGACTATCAGCTCACGTTCAGCAGCTTCACCGGAGCGGCCAGCGGCACGGCGGCGCCGCCGCCGCGAAGCTCCAACACGATCTCGTCCACGGTCGAGGTCCCGGACGGCTATACCGTCGTGGTGGGCGGGCTACTCGTCGACAACAGCAGCGAGTCGATCAGCGAGGTGCCGTTCGTCGGGCGCATTCCCGGCCTGGGTCTGCTGTTCCAGAACAACAGCCGGAGCGGCTCGAAGTCGCGGATCTACGCGTTCATCCGGCCGACCATCCTGCGCGACGATGCGTTCGAGGATCTGAAGTTCATCAGCGCCGAACAGGTCAAGGCCGCCGGTCTGGAGAACGACAACTTCCCGCGGGTCGAGCCCATGTGGATGACGAACGGCAGTGCGGAGTTGGAAGTGCGAAGTGAGAAGTGAGAAGGATGCGGACGTTTGACGTGCACCCGTTGTTTAGCGGCGACCCGAAGGGGAGCGTTCACCGCACCGCGGAGCATCCGAGCCCCGAGCGCGAGCGAGTGGGTCATGCGGAGCGTGGAACACGGATTGTGGAATCATGCCACCTGATGCGGTTGTGACCGGCACGATGCTTGGGGGCGAAGCGCCATCGGACCCACGGGTACGGATGGGCGCCGCGCGGAGCGCGTCAGCCTGCCCATTCGACCGGACGACGTATCCACGCGATTCGTCGAGCGCGTGCCGATCGGCTTTGCGCGTCGGTTCCACGTCCTCGGCTTGTCAGACGCACCTTCATCGGACGGCAACGGAAACGGCACACCCACCGAAGGCTTGCGCGTGGCCATGCCCGACCTGTCGTGCATCGGCGTGATGGACAACGTGGCGGCCTTACTCGGCGCATGCGTCCGGCCCGTGCTCGCGCCGGCCGAGACGATCGACGCGGCCATCAACCAGGCCTACAGCCGGCGGGCAAGTAACGTCGCCAACGTCGTGGCCGACCTGGAGACGGCGGACGAGCTGGACGAGTGGACCGAGGCTTTGCGTGACGGCGACCTGCTGGACAACAGCAACCGCGCCCCGGTGATCAAGCTGGTCAACCTGATCCTCTTCGAGGCGGTGCAGCGCCGGGCCAGCGACGTGCACATCCAACCCGCCCCCGATCACGTGCAGGTCCGGCTGCGGATCGACGGCGTGCTCTACGACCTGGTGCAACCGCCGCGGCAACTGGCCGAGGAGATCGCCAGCCGGATCAAGGTCATCGGCCGGATGAACATCGCCGAGAAGCGGCTGCCGCAGGACGGGCGGTGCACGGTGACGGTGGGCGACCGGCTCGTCGATCTACGGATCAGCTCCCGTCCCGTTCGCGACGGCGAGTACGTCGTCCTGCGGCTGCTCGACAAGTCGGCCCGGCTCTACGCACTGGGTGAGCTGGGCATGTCGAGTGCGGACCAGGCCGTGTTCGAGCAACTGATCCTCCAACCGCATGGGATCATCCTGGTCACCGGCCCCACGGGCAGCGGCAAGAGCACGACGCTGTACGCCGCCCTGCAGCGGATCAACCGCCGGGACAAGCACATCGTCACGCTCGAGGATCCGATCGAGTACCACCTGCCGGGCGTGAGCCAGACGCAGGTCTCCGAGCAGAAGGGGATGACGTTCGCGACCGGGTTGCGCTGCGTGCTTCGCCAGGACCCCGACATCATCATGGTCGGCGAGATTCGCGACGAGGAGACGGCGCGCATGGCGGTGCAGAGTTCGCTCACCGGCCATCTGGTCTTCTCGACGCTACACACCAACGATGCGGCCGGGGCCGTGGTTCGCATGCTCGACCTGGGCATCGAGCCGTACCTGGTGGCCAGCAGCCTGCTCGCGGTGATGGCCCAGCGGTTGGTGCGACGTATCTGTCCGGCGTGCAGGACGGAGGCGTCACTCACCGACACCGAACGCGAGCAACTGGACATCTCGGCCGCTCCCGATGCTCCCGTCACGGTCTACCGCGGCGAGGGGTGCGATCGGTGCCTGAACACCGGCCACTACGAGCGCATCGGCGTCTACGAATTGCTGCGGGTCGACGACGTGATCCGGCAGCTTGTCTACACCAAGTCCCGGGCGAGCGAGATCAAGCTGACCGCCATTCAGGCGGGGATGACGACGCTCCGGCACGATGCGATCGACAAGGTTCGTGCGGGTCAGACGACTGCGGACGAGGTGCTGCGCGTGATCCCGGCGGACTAGGCCGGGATGAGAGATGAGTGATGAAGGATGAGAGATGAGAGATCGGAAGACCACGGCGTGATAGCGGAAGGATCTGACGTACCGCGGCGAGTGGATGGGTGAGTCAATCGATGGCGGTCTTTGCCTACAAGGTGATGGGGGCGACCGGTCGGGCGCAGGCCGGCACGATGACGGCAGATACGCCGGCCGAAGGGCGGGCGCGGCTGCGCGACCAGGGGCTGCGGGTGTTGCAGTTCCGGACCGCTACGGCCCGCCGCGAGCGCGGGCGCCGAGCGGTCTCTTTGCGTCGGCCCGGGCGCCAGCGTGAGCAGGTGGCCGAGGTTGCCCGGCATCTCGCTCTGCTCCTGCGCAGCGGGGTGACGCTGGTCGACGCTCTCGATGTCCTGATCCGCCAGCAGACCGGCCGCATGGAAACCGTTCTGCGGGACGTACGGGAACGTGTGGCCGGGGGCGCGACACTGGCCGACGCCCTGACGCTGCATCCACGATGGTTCGACCCGATCTTCCTCAGTGCGGTGCGGATCGGCGAGGTCTCCGGCTCGCTCGACGAAAGTCTGACGGGGCTGGCGGCGTTCGTGCGCCGGCGCCAGACGCTCACCGCCAAGCTGACCGGGGCGTTGATCTACCCGTGTGTGCTGTTGTGTCTGGGTATCGCGGTCGTGCTCTTCCTGATGTCGGCAGTGATTCCGCAGTTGCTCACCGTCCTGGTCGCCTCGGGCAAGCCGTTACCTGCCAGCACCATGCTGCTCAAGCACGGTAGTGATGCGCTGGTCAACTACTGGTGGCTCCTGCTTGCCGGCGTGACCTCTGCAACCGCGCTGTGCGTTGCGGTCTTGCGCACCGAGCGCGGCCTGCTCGCCTGGCACCGGCTCGTGCTGCGCATCCCGCTCGTGGGTCCGCTCCTGAGCAAGGCGGTGGTCGCCCAGTTCGCCCAGATGACGACGATGCTGCTGCACAGTGGCATTCCGTTCACCGATGCGATCGAGACGGTTGCTCGCTCGGTTCGCAACCGCGTCCTGCGCGCCGAGCTAGGCGTCATCAAGACGGCAGTCGAAGCCGGCAGCGATGTCGCCCCGGCCCTGGAGGGCTCGCGGATCTTCCCGCCACTCGTGCAGCACCTGGTCGCGGTGGGCCAGAACACGGGCGAGCTCGCCGAAATGCTCGGCCAACTCAAGGCCGGCTACGAGACGGAGGTCAGCCTGGCTCTGAGCCGGTTCACCGCCGCGCTCGAGCCGCTGCTGATCGTGGTTCTTGCGGCACTCATCGGGTTTGTCGTGTTCGCCACGATGATGCCGATCCTGGAGGCCACCAGGGTGATGGCGTAGCCATGACGGAGGGTTTTTGAGGGTTCGGGGTTCAGGGTTCAGGAGGAGGCGGACGCGGCGTGACAGACGTGGGAGAAGCTGGAATCACTACGGATACACCTTTGCAGGAGTGCTGAGATGCATATGACACGGTGGGAGACAGGCTCACTCGACAACCACAAACGCAACGTAGCGGGCGATCCGGATCATGGTTCGAAATGGCTGACGCTGGCAGTCGGCGCGCTGGTCGGCGTTGCGGCGACCGTTGCTGTTCACGAGTTCGCGGGGGCGACGGCTGCGCCTGTGGCGCTCGACGAGGCGACGGAGATCGAATCGATCGAGCAGGCGTTGACCGGACGTGAATCAGCACTGGCCGGGATGCCGCTCACTTACCTCGACTGGCTGGTTGCCCATTCCGTGCTCGACGCAGCCCCGGAGCGATCAGCCGGCAGCGCCACGCTCGACCAATGGGTCCTCGAGATCGAGCGTGGTGCGCCCGGGCTCAGCCGATCCTGGGACTTCGCCGACATCCCGAGCACGCAGGAGCGGTGGGCGGCCGTTCTCGGCGTGCTCGGCGAGCGATTGGGCGTCACGTTCGACCTCACGCCACCCGCGCCCGACCGGACGCAGGACCAGTTCCTGACCGAGGCACTGCAGAGCCGGCGCTTCACGCAGGCCACGATGCCACTGCTGCTGCTCGCGCTCGGCGAGCGATTCGGTGACACCGTCAAGCCCATCGTGGCGGGCGAGCGATTGCTGTGTCGGGTCACGCTTCCCAGCGGAGCCGTCGTCAACCTCGACGTGGGCGCCGAGGGCGTGCAGACGCCGAGCGACGCCTCGGTGATGTCAAGCAACCACGTACCGGTTCGCGTGGTCGAGGATCGATCCGAGCTGAGTCCGTTGTCCCGTCGGCAGCTCGGGGCCCTACTCCTCGCCCGACGGGCACGCGTGCTGCGTCACCGCGGCGACCTGGGAGCAGCCGATCGCGACCTGCTCCTCGCCCGGCACGTCCTGCCCGCAAGCCGTTCGCTGTTCTTGCAGATGGCCCAGTTGGTGGACCGGCGCGGCCCCG
>CAYMME010000381.1:0-9257 GCA_964391465.1 uncultured Planctomycetales bacterium | reverse complement strand
CATCTCGCGGTCGTAAACCACGTACCCCTTCAGCGCGGACTCGAACCTCCGGAAGAGTGCGTAGGGGTCGTCGACCGATTCGTACTGGATCCCGAACCGCTCCTTGTAGTAGTCCAGCCAGTGTTGGTCGTTCTCGTCGTGGATCAGGTACACTCGCGGCTGCCGGCGGTTGACGAGCCCCTGCACGGAACCGAAGAGACTTCTCTCATGCTGCTTCATGCCCGGATCAAGTCGCGCGACGACGAGCGACTTCACCGGCGCCATCGGCGGGAAGATGGTCGGTGGAACGTAGCTACCCGGAAGGGACAGGACCCCGCTCGTGCGACAGCCACCAGACCCAAGGCCCAGGCCGGTCGCCGAGCACGCCTTGATGAAAGACCGTCTGTTCATGTCACCTCTACTCATAGCGGTACTTGACGATCCACGGATCCTTGGTGCGCTGCTGGAACGCTCTCAATCGTTGACGCAGGTCCTTCAACGCTTTGGCGTGGGTCGGATCGTCGATGAGGTTGCGGACTTCGTTCGGGTCGGTGTCGAGGTCGTAGAGTTCCTCGGCCGGGCGGTGCACGTAGGCGTCTACGGTGCGGGCTCCGTACATGCTCGCCTTGCCCTTGAGCACGCTCTGCCAGGTCTTTGACTCCTGCAAGTCGGAAGCGAACGGGTACGGCAGCCAGTGGGCCAGGTTGCGGATGTACTTGTAGTGCCGCGTGCGGATCACACGCATGGGGTAGTACATCGTGATCTCGTGAAACACGTGCGACGCGAAGATCGTGTCCCACGCTTTCGGGTTCTCCTGCTCCAGCACGGGTAGAAACGACCGGCCGGGCAGCTCGTACTTGGGCGGCTTGGCTCCGGTCCAGTCGAGGATCGTCGGGACGATGTCCACGTACGAGACCATGGCATGGTTGGCCAGGCCGCGACGCTTCTGCTCCGGTGAACGGACGATGAACGGCAGTCGGATGCCCGGGTCGTAGAGCGTGGTCTTGGCCCCCGGGAACGCGATGCCGTTGTCGGAGAAGTAGAGCACCAGCGTGTCGTCCGCGTGACCGGTGGCCTCGAGGGCATCGAGCACCATCCCGACGCCGGCGTCCATGCGACCGACGGCTTGATAGTAGTCGGCCAGCTCCTCGCGGGCCTCGGGCGTGTCGGGCAGGAACGGCGGCACGGTTACATCCTTCGGGTCGTACTGCGGCGGTGAGACGCCGGGGTAGCTCTTGGTGTTTCCGAAGCCGACCCGCGCTCGGTGCGGGTCGCTGAAGCCGACCACCAGCAGGAACGGCTCGTCGCCCCGGGCCGAGAGAAACGTCCGAGTTGCCTTCGCCATCTCGGTGACGTTCCGCGCACCGGCCGTACCCTTCGTGATGTGCTCGTCGAACCCGTACACCGAGTGCGGCTGCACGTGGTACTTGCCGACGATGCCGGTGTGATATCCGCGCGGCCTGAGCAGGGCCCCAATCCCGCGCACCCACTTGTGCGTGTGCTGGTCGTTGTAGCCGTGCTGGTGGCCGAACTGGCCGTTGGTGTGATTGAACAGGCCCGTGTAGATCACCGAGCGCGACGCGCTGCACGACGCGACCGTTGCGAATGCGTGTGTGAATCGCACGCCCTCCGTCGCCAGCCGGTCGAGGTGGGGCGTCTTGATGACCTTGTGCCCGTAGCAGCCCAATTCCGGGCCGTGATCGTCGGAGATCAGCAGCAGGACATTGCGGCTCTTGGCCGACGCGGGTGTAGCCGCGGTCGCAACAAGGATGGCTGCTGCCGCTAGCACGTAGGTGAGTGGAGTCCGCCACATTCGTCTCGTCTCCTCGAGTCGCGCGTTGTCCGTGTTTCGCGTCGGGTGCCACTGGCAGCTTGTCTGCCAGTGTCTTTGCTGGAGAACACGGGCGGGCAAGCCGCCCGTGGGACCCAGTAGTACGGCTTGGCGCCACTGCAAGCACGCGAAACACGTACCGTACGTTCCCCGGCCAATTGCGTGGTCTGTGTCTTCGCGGTGAGGTTTGCTTTAACATAGCCGGGCGTCCGGTTCAACCAGAGCAAGGGTCGGACCGGTACGGTCATTCACTGCAACCACGAACAAAGGCGAGGCGAACCATGAATCGAGGAGACACCCGAATCGGGCGACGGTCGGTGCTTGGCGGCATCGCGGGGCTGGGCGCGGCCGCACTGGTTGGTGCGCCGACGGCGCGGGCGGCCATCGGCCCGAAGGACAAGCTGAAGATCACGAAGCTCGAGACCTTCCTGGTGAGGCCACGATGGCTGTTCCTGAAGATCCACACCGACGCGGGCATTGTCGGGCTCGGTGAACCGATCCTCGAAGGCCGGGCGAAGACATGCGCGACCGCGGTGGCAGAGCTCGCACCCTACCTGGTCGGCAAGGATCCACGGGCCGTCGTGCATCACTGGCAGGCGATGTATCGCCACGCGTTCTATCGCGGCGGACCGATCCTCACGTCGGCGCTGAGCGGCGTGGACCAGGCGTTGTGGGACATCAAGGGCAAGGCTCTCGGCGTACCGGTCTACGAGCTGCTGGGCGGGCCGACGCGGAAGCGCATCCGCGTGTATACCGGCGCCGGTCCCGATTCGATCCGCGACCGGGCGGCCGCGGGCTTCACTGCATTCAAGACCGGCGTGCCGGGGCGGCGGCGGGCGCGCATCGTGGAGACGAAAGGGTTCGTCGACCACGTGGCCGAGCAGTTCGCCCGCATGCGGGAGGCCGGCGGCCCCGAGGCCGACATCGGCATCGATTTCCACGGTGCGGTCAGCCCGCAAACCGCCAAACTGCTGATCAAGGCGATCGAGCCGTACCAACCGATGTTTGTGGAGGAGCCGGTCCAGAGCCAGAACGTGGACGTGATGGCGGAGATTGCCCGCTCCACGCACATCCCGATCGCCACCGGCGAGCGGATCTTCACCAAGTGGGGTTTCCGGGAGATTCTCGAGAAGGGTGCGGCGAGCATCTTGCAGCCGGACCTCTGTCACGCCGGCGGCATTACCGAGGTTCGCCTGATCGCGGGCATGGCCGAGGCGTACTACGCGGCCCTGGCCCCGCACAACCCGTTGGGGCCGATCTCGCTGGCGGCCGGGGTGCAGATCGCCGCGTCGATCCCGAACTTCCTCTGCCTCGAGCAGGTCACGCTCGGTGCGGGATACCTGAAGCAGCCGTTCGTCGTGAAGGGCGGCTACCTCGATCTGCCGACCGCTCCGGGCCTGGGCATCGAGCTGGATGAGAACGCCCTGGCCGACAAGATCGATCACGACTGGCGCAACCCCGAGACCTACGATCCGGACGACGGTTCGGTGGTCGACTGGTGACCGGCCGGACTCGGCATCACCTTTACCGGTAGGCGCACCGCCGTTATAGTGGTGTGCAGTGCGGCCGGATAAGGCTCCGGGACCGAACACACAAGCGACCGGAGAGGTGTCCGAGTGGCTTAAGGAACGCGACTGGAAATCGCGTGTGCCTGAAAGGGTACCGCGGGTTCGAATCCCGCCCTCTCCGTTTCTCAGGGCCGATTTGGCCACTTCACAACACTTTCCGACCATGCTCGCGGCACTTCTCGGATGCCTCCGATGGGGCGTTACGCGGCGGTTACGCAGCGCCGCGCTCATGCCGGGATGCCGGGGAGCCTCCCGCCGCCTGTTCTTACCCCGGTGCTGCCCCCCAGGGCCCGGACTACACCAACGACTGCGAAGGAAAACTGGTCAACGAAACCTGCACTGTTTCATGCGCCGCCGGCTACGTCGGCAATCCCGAAACCTGGACGTGCGGCATCGACCAGGTGTTTTCCGGGATCGCTCCGACCTGCGACTTCGCGCAGGTTCCGGCCCTGACCACCCCCGGCCTGTTCGTGATGACACTCCTGCTCACCGCCGCCGCAGTCGTGTGCGTCCGACGGCTCCGGGTGGCGGCTATGTGACATGAGCGGTCGGCACTGAGCAGCGACCCTGTGCACAGATGGTGTGGGTTCGGAAACACGGGTGAACTACTTCGCCATGCTTCATCTGGCTTGTGCCTGGTTTACCTACCATGCGCTTCGCCTACTGGGATAGGTTCTTAGGCCAATGAGTTGCGATAGATTTCCAGGAAGCGCCTTTCGGCCTCCACGTTTCCGATCAGGACGATCTCGGCGTCCGCGGGCAGCGGCGCGTGAGGATCCGGGTTGATGTCCATCGACCCGTCCGTGCTGACGGCAATCACGCTACAACCCGTCTTCGCACGGATGGACGACTCCGCCAGGCTCTTGCCCTGAAGGCCGGTCGGTATGCGCATTTTCAGTACGTCCAGTCCCTCGGCCACCATCAGAATGTCACTGCGCTCGAGCAGGTTGAAGACCGCGTTGGCCCCCATCGACGCGTAAGACATGACGAAATCAGCGCCGGCCCGGTGCAGGCTCGCGACATTGCGCTCCAGCGTCGCGCGGCTGACGATCTGCACGTCCGGACGCAGGCGTCGGCAGTAGATCGTCAGATAGATGTTCGTGTTGTCGTCGTGCGACGTGATGATCACGGTCGGCGTTTCGTGAATGCCGGCCTGCTCGAGGACTTCGAGTTCCGCCGCGCTGCCTATGATGAGCCGTTCGGCGTCTGCGCCGATCTGTGGATCGCGGTCCACGATCCGAAAATCGATGTCGCGACCAGCGAGCTCTCGGGCTGTGGCTTGTCCAACCCGACCGGCGCCGACGATCAGCACCGGCGCTGCCGAGACGTTGTAGATCGCGAAGTGCTCGTCGTAGTTGAGCAGTTGCGCCTGCGAGCCCGCGAGCACGAGCACGGTGTGTTCGGTGATCATCGTCTCCGGGCGGCCCAGCTCGAACCGCCCGCGCTCCCAGACGCCCGCCACCGTCACACCCAGGTCTCTGAGCCGGTTTTCGCGAAGCGTCTTGCCGACCAGCGGCGTGCGGGCGGCGTTGGCCTCGGCGATCAGAAGTTGCTCGACCCGCCCGATCACGTGCGTCATGGCGTCGCCGCCGATCGCGCAGCGCGCGAGCGAGCGCCCCATCATCAGGTCGAGTTGCAGTACGTGCGACGCACCCGCCAACTCCAGGATGTCCACGGCGGCCGGGTCCGTCACCGTGGCGATGATGGGGACGCGCGGCGCGACCTCGCGCACGGTGACCACGACGTTGGTGTTGATCGTGTCGCTCGCGGTTGTGGCCACCAGCGCGGCCCGGGCGGCCCGGGCGTGCGAATAGGTGCCCGGGTCATCGAGGTGCCCCACCACCACGTTAACGCCCAAGTCGTGAAGGCGCAGGGCCTCATCCACCTCCTGCACTAGCAGTGAGTAGGGGTATCCGAACTGGTTCAATTTGCTGATTAGCGCCGTAGTGACCGGACCGTAGTCCGTCAACAGCACGTGTCCGGCCTGTTTCTCCGGCAGGGCGCGCGGCGCCCGGGCGGCGGCCTGCGCCTCCACCCACGGTGCGTAGAAGAACTGGATGAACGTGAACGGCAGCAGGACGAGCATGAACATCGTCCCCGATAGCAGCACGATCATCGAAAAGATCTTGCCGAGGTCGCTTTGAAACGTGATGTCGCCGAGGCCCAGCGTCGACATCACCGTCAGCGTCCAGTAGAAGCCCGTCACCCAGCTATACTGGACGCGTTGGTCGTGGTGCCGGTACTCCCAGAGCATGATGTAATGAAACAGGACGCCGTAGATGATCACCAGCAGGGCCAGCATGGCCAGCATCTGCAGCAGCAGCCCGATGTTGCGCCGCCCCCGGCGGCTGCGAATAAACGAACTGAATTGGGCAGCGAGGATCTTCATGGACGATGCCTAGCACGTAACCGGGGCATGGCTCGACCGCCGCCTGGGTGGCCGTGGTGCCTGGGCCATCCGAGGTTTCCCACTCGGGCCGTCTTCGAACAAGGCCGAACCTCGGCCGATCATTATATCAGAGTGGATCACGACCGCTCTCGCCTGGCTCGGACGTTGGTTCGTGGGTATCCTCTCCCGAAACTGAGCCACGGGTGAGACGGCGGCCGATGCCGCCGGCCTGGACCAGTTCGTTTGGTCCCGCTCGAACGGCTCAGACGACGGCGGCGGTGCCCGCGAAAGGTGAAGTGTGCGTTTCGCTCTCCTGACAAAGCTCCGCAGGGCTTTCCTCGACCTCGTCCCGCTCATTCTGGTGATCGCCTTCTTCCAACTTTTCATACTACGCCAGCCGTTTCCTGAGCTCGGCAAGGTGCTCGTGGGCGCGGTCTTTGTCATCGTCGGACTGATGCTTTTTGTCGAGGGGCTCGAGATGGGGCTCTTCCCCATAGGTGATGCCATGGCCATGTCTCTGGCTCGCAAGGGGAGCGTCCCTTGGCTGCTCGTTTTCGGCTTCGGGCTTGGATTCACGACCACTGTGGCCGAGCCTGCGTTGATCGCCATTTGCCAGAAAGCTGCCGAGGTGGCGACAGAAGAGCGGCTTATCCCGTCGGGTTCATCCGTCGCCGACCACTACGCACTGGGTCTTCGGCTGACGGTTGCACTGTCGGTGGGGTTCGCTGTCGCCGTCGGCATCTTCCGCATCCTACGTGGCTGGCCCGTTCATTGGCTGGTGATCGGCGGCTATTTAGTGGTGACGATAATGACTCCCTTTGCGCCTGACGCCATAGTGGGGATTGCCTTTGACGCGGGCGGCGTCACCACCTCCACGGTCACTGTGCCGTTGGCCACTGCCCTCGGCGTCGGCCTAGCCTCTTCCGTCAGGGGTAGAAACCCGCTCGTAGACGGCTTCGGCCTAATCGCACTCGCCTCGCTTTTCCCCATGATCTTCGTCATGGGATATGGCCTCGTCGTCTTCGGAGATTGGTGATGTTCAGCCAGCTTGGTCACACCTTCCTCGAGACACTGCGCGACGTGCTTCCGGTCGTAGTCTTCATCGTGGTCTTTCAACTCTTAATCATCCGTCAACCGGTTCCGAGGCCGCGGCGGCTCGTGACGGGGTGCGTGTGGGTCATTATCGGTCTCACCTTGTTTCTGGTCGGGCTCGAGCGAGCACTCTTCCCCATCGGCCGACTCATGGCTCAGCAGCTGTCGGCGCCCGAGTTCGTGTTCGGAAGTTCCGAGTCGCCGGAAGCTCCCCACTGGCGGGACTACGCATGGACGTACGTCTTCGGTGCCCTAATTGGTTTCTCCACGACGATCGCCGAGCCCGCCCTGATCGCGGTGGCCCTGAAGGCCAATCGCATCACTGGCGGCACGATCAGCCAAGTTGGTCTGCGCGTCGCTGTGGCGCTAGGAGTGGCCGTCGGCGTGGCGCTCGGCACCTTTCGCATTGTTTCGGGATTGCCGATCGTCTTCTTTCTTGCCACTGGCTACGTCATCCTCGTCATCCAGACGATGTTCGCCCCGCGCGCCATCATTCCGCTTGCCTACGATTCCGGCGGAGTCACCACCTCCACGGTCACCGTGCCGCTCGTGGCTGCGCTCGGGCTCGGTCTGTCGGCTGCCATACCCGGCCGAAATCCGGCGGTGGAGGGCTTTGGCCTCATCGCATTCGCCAGCTTGTTTCCCATGATGACCGTGATGGGTTATGCTCAACTCGTCGAAGCCTACGGACGTTTGCGTCGGCGTCCGGTCGGGGAAGATTAGGATGAACTTCAGACTCCTGATCGCTGCCGTCAAGCCCAACGTCACCGACATCATCGTGGACGCCGCAAAGGCCGCGGGCGCAACCGGTGCCACCATCATTACCGCACGAGGAACCGGGGTGCGGGAGGCCAAAACGTTCTTTGGTCTTAGTCTCGAAACGCAGACGGACGTGGTCCTTTTCGTGCTCTTTGCGGACAGAGTAGACACGGTCCTTCGTGCCATCGTCGACGAGGGCAAGCTCTGCGAGCCCGGCGCCGGAGTCGCCTTCGTCCTACCTTTGGAGCAAGCCGCCGGTCTCGAGAGCCAGATCGAAAAGAGACTCCACGACGAGAAGGTCCAAAAGAACGCGGATCCTGAATCACACTGATCACGCTCGGCGCAGCGTGCGCGGAGCCTGACCTGACCCCTGAAAACGGATCGGGGACGTATGTTCGGCATTCGTGCCGTTCGGCCCGCTCCGTTAACCATACCAGGCAGAACGACGAAACGTGCCCCGATCCGCCATGTCCATCCGGCAGGTTCGATATCAATGGGAGGGCCGCAGGCCAGCCGATGCCCACCGGCAAGGCCTTCCGCATCGTCTGGTGCGCCAGGCGGCCACAACGGATTCCGGGCTACGGGTAGCAGACGAACGCTATCTCGCTTTTTCAAAGCAACTTACGGAGCTTGTGGCACTTGGCCACAACGTGAGGATGTTGTGGCCAAGTAGCGGTAGCACCTGGAGGGCCTGCAGCCCACCTGGGCGCATCTCCATGCTACGCATGACCGTCCGATGAGTGCCGTCGTCTCGGTCACGCACTGCTCTGCAGCAGCGCGCGGACAAGATCGATCAGTGCAGGAAGGACGACCGGCCGGAGAGGATGGAGAAGGACGAGGGGTTGGTGGGCGTGCTGCGAACTGGGTGAGGCGCCAAGTGCCCCATCCCGCTGATGACGCCCAGCTGCGGGATCTGAACGTCATCTGCGGGGGGCACTTGTCAACCACGACTCTCAGCCGTTTGAGCTGTACGTCATCTTGGGTTGCGCTCTGTCTACTGTTCGAGGAAGCCGTCGAAAGCGGTGCGAAGCCAGTCGCCGATGTCGTGGCCGATCCCAAGCGATTCTCACACCCAGGCCACGAAGACTTCGTGCCCTGCGATCTTCGTGAAGCCATCGGTATGCGTTCTCCCGTCAGCGGCGAGCCGCGAGCATCAGCAGGTAGTAAGCGTTATGTGGCAGCCAGGGCTCGTTGGAGGCGAAATAAGGAACCGTGGTTGAAGTGAAATCAAACCAGGGTCGGTCCGCACCGCTCCGATCCCGAATGATTCCATTGGGTATCGTGCCGGGCACGGCGCCGCGCGGATGTCCCGGAATGTCAGCGTATCGGTGGTGGTAGTAGATGCGATGCGAGCTGCCCTTCCCTTCGAACATGCACAAGTCGAGCGGGTTGAGGCCGAGCACCCAGTGCACCTGGTCGGCGGCATAGGCCCGAAGCCGGGCCGCGAAATCCGGGTCGCTTTCAAAGAGCCGCGCCGAGAGATACGCCCCCCACGCCTCCGCGGAATACTGGGTGTTGAAGCCGCAGTTGGACCGGAAGTAGGAGAGACCTCCGTCGCCAACATTGCGAACGATGCGAAAGGGGTTGTCAGCCACGCGCAGAGTCCCGGCGAAGGTGCTCTTGATGCGATCCCGGATCG
>CAYMME010000380.1:0-9319 GCA_964391465.1 uncultured Planctomycetales bacterium | reverse complement strand
GGTCGCCCTCGGTGTTCTGTCTTCGAAGACTGCCAGAAGCTTGTCGTGGACATGGGCTCGATGCTGGTTCACATATGAACGACGGGCTGGTCCTCCGAAAGCAGTTGCGCGGAATCCGGTTGCGTTCTTCCCATTCCGGAGGGAAGCGGCGGTGGCTGACGGCATGGCGTCGTCGCCTCGCGGGACGCGCCCGGGTGGCGTTTGCACTCCAGGCCGGCGTGAGATAAACTGGCTTGGTCGTGGGCCGCACCCTGTACCTGCCCATGCTCCTGCGCAGCGGGCAGGGTCATGACCATGAGATCGAGACTCGTCTGGAAGCTCAGCGCCGTCGTTGCGGCAATCCTGGCCGCGGCGATCACCCTCTCCGGGTATGTCAACAACCTGATCTGCGCCCACTACTCTCTCGAGTCCGCCCGGGCGTTCCTGCGGTTCAACTCCGAGTCGATCATCAAGGGGATCGGCCAGCAGATGATGAGCCGGAACAACGAAGGGATCGAGGCGTTCATACTGGAGATGTCCCGGGGGAGCGAGGTGTACGGTGACATACGGCTGGTGTCTCACCATTCCGGCGTGGTCGTCGCCTCCCGGTTCGGGGCCGACGGGACGACGCTGGAAGTGGCGGACCGGGCCTGCGTCGTCTGTCACGGTCGGGACGATCTCGGGGGGGACGAACCGCAGATGGTTGATGCGGTCATCGAGCAGCCCGGTCGGGGGCGGCTTCTTTCCGTCACCGCCCCGATTCTGAACGAGCCCGGGTGTCGCAGTGCGAAATGCCACGCCCACGTTGACGACCCGCCGATTCTGGGCGTACTCAGTGCCGACTACTCCTTGCAGCGAGTGGACTCCATGGTTGCCGACCGCAGCACGCTCATCACGGTAACGGTGCTGGGCTCACTGCTGCTGGGTATTGTCGCCCTGTGGATCATGTTCGTGGGGCTGTTGGAGCGGCCGATCAGCGAGCTGATCGCGGGTACGAACCGCATTGCCGCCAATCAGCTCGACTTTCGTTTCGATCGGAAGCGCAACGACGAGATCGGGGTGCTGGAAGAGTCATTCAACGCGATGGCGGCCCGGATGCAGGCTCACCGAGATGAACTGCGTACCACCATGGAGTACCTCGGAGGGATCGTCGAGAACTCAGCGGACATCATCATCACCGTTACCCCCGACGGGTTCATCGAGACGTTCAACCGCGGTGCGGAACGGGCGCTGGGCTACGGCCGGGTCGAGGTGATCGGGAAGCCCATCGAGGCTCTGTTCGTGGATGCGCGCGAGCGGGACATCGCCATTTCCCAGCTGCAGGACACGGACAGCGTCCGGAACTACGAGACCCGCCTTCTTGCCAAGGACGGGCAGGTCCGGAACGTCCTGCTGACACTGTCGCACCTGCGCGACCGAGCGGGCAATCCCATCGGCACCTTCGGAATCAGCAAGGATGTCACCGAGGAGCGGAGGCTTGGGCGGGAGCTGGATCAGTCGCAGAAGTTCGCGGCCATCGGCCAGGCGGTGACGGGAATCCAGCACGCCATCAAGAACATGCTCAACGCGCTCAAGGGGGGTGCGTACCTGGTCCGGAACGGGATTCCCAAGGACAACCGGGAGCAGATCGAGGAAGGCTCGGCGATGATCGAGGAGGGCATCGACCGCATCAGTAGCCTCTCCTACAACATGCTGAACTACGCGAAGGAGTGGAAGCTGGATCCCCAGCGCGTCGACCTCAACGACCTCGTGGCGACGATCTGCGAGTTGAACCGACAGACGGCCGCGGGGCGTGGCGTGGCGCTGCGACACGAATCGCCGGACGGATTGCCCGCCGTCCTGTGTGATCCGAAGCTGATCCACATGGCTGCGACCGACATTCTGGTCAACGCCATCGACGCTTGCACGTGGAAGGAGTACGGTTCCGAGGAGCGTCCCGAGGTGGTGTTGGCGAACTCTCTGACGGCGCGGGGAGACTCCTTCGTGATCGAGATTCGTGACAATGGTTGCGGCATGAACGAGGAGATCCAACAGGACATCTTCACGCCGTTCTTCAGCACGAAGAAGACCGGAGGCGCCGGTCTCGGGTTGGCCCTGACGGCCAGGATTATTCACTTGCATGATGGAGAGGTTCTTGTGGAATCCGAGCCCGATTGGGGGACCGCGTTCCGCATCCGTCTACCGATTGACGGTCCGAGAGACAGTAGGGAGGTAGCTGATGGCCAAGCAGGTTCTCTTAGTTGACGACGACCAGAACACCGCGAAGTACCTTTCCGTGTTGCTGAGCGAGCACGGGTACGATCCGATTCGTGCCCACGACGGCAGTGAAGGACTGCAGATGATCCGACGGGCCAAGCCCGATCTCATCGTTCTGGACGTGATGATGCCGAAGAAGTCGGGGCTCGTCCTGTTCAAGGAGCTCAAGCGGGACGAGCGGCACAAGGACATCCCGGTCCTCATGCTCACCGGCGTCGCGGGAGTGCTCGAGGGACTGGAGAGTCAGGAGGGGGAGACCGTCGAGCGGCCCTATGACAGTCTTCGGGAGGCCCTGAAGAAGAAGATCGGTGAGCTGCGCGAGGAGGGATTGGTCAAGCCCGAGATGTTCATGGAGAAGCCGGTCGAACCGGACGGCTTCATCGCCAAGGTACGGCAACTGATCGGCGCCTGAGCCGTCTAGACGCCGTCGCCGACAAATGGCTTGAGTTCCTCCACGGGCACGTCGGCACCATCGGTCGTGAAGGCGCATTCCCTCGTGTAGCAGTCTTCGTTGCGATCGAGGCAGTCGACGACACGGAAGGTGTTCGCTTTCGAACCCGGACAGGTCACCACGCGCACCATTCTGCTGCAAACGTCGCACATCATGGAATGACGGTTTTCGTCGCTCATACGAACATGTGCCCCTGTATCGGCGACGAGCCTGGTCGTCGGCCCACAGTCAACTGCCGGGCTGCCGCCTGTTTCGCGGGGGTACCAAACCAACGCCCACGGTCATTGTACTCACCCGGCTGAAGCCACGGCAAGAATGGATCGCTCGTTGTGGCCATCCGGCCGGACCGGCAAGCAGTGTCTCGCATCTCCTCGTCGGTTCCGGGACGGGCGCCCGGCGGCGGCGACCCGGAGCCCGCTCTCCCCGGTTTGTTCCAGTGTTGTGGCGCGCAGCACTGCGGGCTCAAGCAGGCCATCCGAGGGGTTCCGTTGCCTCCCGCATGGCGGCGGGCCGAAGCCAGTCGGCCAGTTGGCTCATCGGCTGCCGTGCCACCCATGGGCTGAAGCCCTCGCCCTCGGTCCGCTCGGCCAGGTAGGCGTTGACCAGGCGTTCGATGGCGAGATGGGTTTCTGCGGAAGGGATTTTCAGCTTGTCCTTGTCCTCGGGGCTCGTCTTGACCACCTGTCCGAATCGCGGATTGTCGCCGAGCTTCGCTCCCAGGTGCACGTGATAGGCCTCGACGCTTTCGCCCTTGTGCTTCATCTTGACGCCGGTCAGTCCGATGTCGGCAATCTGGTACTGGGCGCAACTGTTCGGGCATCCGGTGACGGAGATGAACATCGGCACGTCCAGGTCGACGTTCGTCTCGAGGTGGTCGAGGATCTCCTTCGCCCGCTGCTTGGTCTCCACCACGGCCAGATTGCAGAACTCGACGCCGGTACACGAGATGAGACTCGTCCGGAGCGGATGAGCGGAAGGAGGCAGGCCGGCGTCGGTCAACTCGCGCTCGAGATCGTCGACTCGCGTCGGCGGGATGTTCAGGAGGACGACGTTCTGTCGGAGCGTGGCGACCAGCTCGCCGTCGGAGCCGTCGGTGTACTTGGCGGAGAGGTCGGCCAGCGTGGCCATTGCCTCTGCGCTGAGTCGGCCGCGCGGAATCGGCACGCCGACGTAGCTGCGCCCGTCTTTCTGT
The DNA here is from genome assembly GCA_964391465.1 of uncultured Planctomycetales bacterium. GTDB lineage: Bacteria > Planctomycetota > Phycisphaerae > UBA1845 > CAYMME01 > CAYMME01. The sequence goes on along the minus strand of CAYMME010000380.1, from coordinate 5,441 downwards.
TCCCCGACGCCCAGGTGGTCGTCGTGGCGGGCTCCGGCCGGGGACACGATGTCGTCGTCGTGCTCGAGCTTGTATCCGAGGTAGTCCTCGAGCTGATCGCGAAAGGTCCGCCACCCGATTCGCTCGACGTAGAACTTCAACCGGGCTCGCAGCCGGCCGTGCCGCAACTCGTCGGTGTCCCGGAAGAGGTTGGCCGCGCGTCGGCACACGTCCCGGATCAACGCATCATCCGGCGGGAGGAACACGCGAAGCGACTGGCCGAAATGCGGGGTGTCGCGTAAGCCGCCTCCGACGGTCATGCCCAGCCCGCGCTCGACCGAGCCGTTGCGTTGCCGCTCGACGCCGAAGAACCCGAGGCAATTGATCTGGGGAGAGTGGCAGTGAATCCGACAGCCTCCGATGGCCGTCTTGAACTTGCGGGGCAGGTTGCTGAATTCCTTGCCCCCATTGGCAAACATGTCGGAGACGGACTGAACGAAAGGCCGGCAGTCAACGATCTCGTCGGCCAGGATGCCGGTCAGCGGGCACGTCGTCAGGTTCCGGGGTGCGTCTCCGCACGCGAAGCGTTGTTCGATGTGCGCGTTGTCGCTGAGCCCCGCGAAGATGTCGGGCAGGTCCTGGACGCGGAGCCAGTGGAGCTGGATGCCCTGCCGCGTGGTGATGTCGCCGAAGCCGCGGGCGTGCTTCCGGGCGAATCCGGCGATGGTGCGCAGCTTGGTTGCGGTCAGCCGGCCGCCCGGGATCTTCACGCGGAGCATGAAGTGGCCGCAGCCTCGGGGCCGTTGGCCATAGACGCCGTACCATTTGAGCCGCTCGTGGTCTTCCTCCTCGATGGCCTCCGGGCCCAACTTGGCGTAGCGGGAGAGCTCCTCCCAGACGTCCAGGCCGTCCTTCCGCTCCTTGATGGCCTCGTGCTTCGGTTTCTTCCTGACAGCCGCCATTGTGCAGTCTCCCGATCGGGCTCCCCGGCCCGTCGTCACGCCAGGTGGGGGCACACCGCATCGAATGCGCACCGGATCCTCGTCACTCTTCATCGCAATCGGCCCGCTCCCGCGAACTGTTCCGCTTCCCTCGCTCCGTTCGCCCCCGCCGGCGTTCCCCCTCGGCGCGTTGGCGCCGGCCTTGGGGATCGCACCGTTACCGGCCAGCGGTGAATCCCGACGCGGACCCATACCCTAGTTCACCGTGTGCCCTGGATCAACGCCGCGTCGGCCGCGCGGTTGACTGGATGTGTGGGATTGCCTAGAGTGCTCGACGGGTCGAGGGACAACCCGCGCGATTCCGTCGGTTCATGCAGGCTCCTGTATGGCTGGTACCTTCATAGGCGGTTCACCCTGTACGAGGGAGGAGGAGTCTTGGCGCGCCTCAGGCGAGTGGTCCTCGAACGATTGATGCGGTATTACCGCGTCCTCACCGAAACAACGGCCAAGAGACCGGTCGATACGGTGACGAGTGCCCAGATTGCTGAAGCTCTCGACATCGATCCTACGCAAGTGCGCAAGGATTTCGCGGCGATCGGGCTTCTGGGTATCGGACGGGTGGGGTTCGACGTGTGCGAGGTGTGCCGTGGCATCCGGATCGTCCTCGGGTTTGACCAGCAGCAAGAGGCGGCGTTGATCGGAGCCGGACATCTGGGCGGTGCGCTGCTGGCCTATCGTGGTTTTACCCGGTACGGGCTGGAGATCGTGGCGGCGTTCGACAAGGATCCGTCTCGAGTCGGCAGCAAGATCGCCGGCTGTACCGTGAAGCCGATGAGGGCGATGAAGCCGTTCATCAGGCGTCGAGACATTCGTCTTGCCATCCTCACCACGCCGGTCGACGTGTCCCAGGAACTGACCGATCGCCTGGTTTCGGTTGGCGTGAAGGCGATCTGGAACTTCACGCCGACCCGTTTGACGGTTCCTGCCGACGTGCTGGTTCGCAACGAGCACATCTCCATGGGCCTGTCCGAACTCTGCTACCATCTCAGCGAGTAGGCGACGAAGTTCGCGGCGCCGGCATACGCGGTTCGCACCAGCGAAATCCCGTGGGCCTGATGGCCACGGGCAAACGTGAAAAAAATCTCAGAAAGCCTTTGACACGAGCGTCGCATTTGCTAGAAAATATGGGCAGAGGATCGCAGCATCCGATCCGCGACTCTCCGGTTCTTGTTGAGGCATGCGGCGATCCCGGATATGTGGTCGTCGCGATGCGCTTCTGGCCGCACGAAGATGGCCAGCGGCCGGGGACTCGGTGTACAAGAACCGGGGACTACGCCGCGTTTCACGTCGCTGCGAGGCGCAGCCTGCGAATCCCCTGGAACGTGTCGGGTGTGTGGGTCCAGGGCGTGCCGGGTTGCGGACGCTGCCGTGTAGTGTACCGGCGTGCGGCGTACCGGCGCAGTCTTTTCCTCAGCCTACTTCCCTTGTATTCGCGTCGGCGCCACGCCATGACCGGGCACGGCGTGCCGAATCGATGTAGCGGTGAGAACGCATCATGAACGACAAGGCGAGACCCATTCTTGTCATCGGTGGGGGGATTGCAGGAATGACGGCGGCGGTCGAGGCGGCCGAAGTCGGTTGTCGCGTCATCCTGGTGGAGAAGGATGCCTTCCTTGGGGGACGTGTGATGCGCACGCATCGGTATTTCCCCAAGATGTGCCCACCCACCTGCGGGTTCGAGATCAACGTTCGGCGGATGAGGCAGAACCCCAGGATCGTCGTTCACACTCTGGCTACGGTGGAGGCGCTCTCGGGCAACGCGGGCGACTTCAAGGCCCGGATTCGGATTCGCCCACGGTACGTCACCGGCAAGCACTCGTTGGATGACTCGATGACGGCGCGGTTGACCTCCGAGCGGGCCAACGATTTCAACCTGGGGCTGGACAAGACCAAGGCGCTGTATTTGCCGCACGACATGGCCTATCCGTCCGACTACGTCCTCGATCGCGAGGCCTTGTCCGACGGCGACGCTGAGATCCTCGCGGAGGTCTGTCCTCCCGGGGCCATCGATCTGGATATGACGGAACGAGAGATCGAGGTCGAAGTCGGGGCGGTCGTCGTGGCGACCGGCTGGCGGCCTTACGATGCCACCAAGCTGGACAATCTGGGTTTCGGGCGCTACGCGAACGTGATCACCAACGTCATGATGGAGAGGCTGGCCGCCACCGGCGGACCCACGGGCGGGGAGCTCGTTCGGCCTTCCGACGGCAAGCCGGCGGAGAACGTGGCGTTCGTGCAATGTGCCGGGTCACGGGATGAGAATCATCTCCCGTACTGCTCGGCGGTCTGCTGCATGGGCTCTCTGAAGCAGGTAAGGTACCTCAGGGAGAAGAACGAGAACGCCCAGGCCACGGTGTTCTACATCGACATTCGCACCGTCGGCCGCCTCGAGAAGTTCTACTACGACATGCTGGATGACGAGAACGTTTCCTTCGTCAAGGGAAAGGTGGCGAAGGTCAGCGAGGAGGCTGACGGCCAGGATCTGGTGCTTGATGTGGAGGACACGTTGGCACCCCAGAACCTGCACCCGCGATTCGATCTGGTGGTCCTGGCCACGGGCGTGGTGCCCAATACGGCCGATCTGAAGATTCCGGTCGGGCTGACGCACGATGAGTACGGCTTCATCGATGGTGCGGCGGACGTCGACGGAGTGTACGCGGCCGGGTGTGCCCGGCATCCATGTGATGTCTCGCGGGCCACGAAGGACTCGACAGCCGCCGCGCTGAGAGCGGTTCAGTGCTTACACATTGGGGAATGACCTGATGGAAGACAAGATCGGGGTCTTCATCTGCACGGGTTACGGAATCGCCGAGGCGCTTGATGTTGATGCGTTGTGCGAAGTGGCCACGGGCGAGCTCGACGTGCCGCTCTGCAAGACGGTGGAGTCCTGCGAGGGGCCCGGTCTGGAATCCATCATCGACGACATCAAGAAGGAAGGGCTGAGCAAGGTCGTGATCGCGGGGATCTCTCCCCGCCGGTGCGATGGACAGGCGTTTCCCGAGGGGGTGATCGTCGAGCAGATCGCCTTGCGGGAGCAGGTGGTCTGGTGTCAGCCTCCGGGCGAAGAGGACACGCAGATGTTGGCGGAGGATTACCTCCGCATGTACATCGCCAAAGTGCGGAAGGTGCAAGTTCTCGACCCCTTTCAGCCGGAGGAGGCCATCGACAAGAGCATCCTGGTGGTTGGCGGCGGGATCAGCGGCATGACGGCGGCGCTGGACGCGGCCAAGGCCGGGTATGAAGTGCGGCTCGTCGAGAAGGCCGGGCAATTGGGCGGCTGGCTGGCCAAGCAGCACAAGTCGATCCCCACGAGGGCCCCGTATCGTGAACTGGAGGATACGGGTGTCGATGCGCTGGTCGCGGAGATCGACGCGAATCCCCGGATCACGGTGCACACATCGGCGGCCACGAGTGCCATTGTCGGGGCTCCGGGGCTGTTTGATGTGACACTGCGATCCGCGAACGGCACGCCGGACGGCGAAGTGCTGGACACGTTCCGCGTCGGCGCCGTGGTTCAGGCGACCGGTTGGAGGGCGACGGAGCCACGCGATCACTTGACGTACGGCAAGGTCGAAGATGTCGTCCGGAACGTCGATCTGGAGGAGATGGTCAAAGGGCAAGGCCGCATCACGCGCCCCTCCGACGGCAAGGAGGTGAAGAGCATCGCGTTCATACAGTGCGGCGGGTCGAGAGACGAAGAGCATCACTCCTACTGCTCCGCGATCTGCTGTCTCACCTCGCTCAAGCAAGCTCTCTATTTGCGGGAGCGCGATGACGACGCGAAAGCGTACATCTTCTACGAGTTCATGCGGACGCCGGGACACTACGAGGACTTCTACCGGAGAGTGCAGGAGGACCCCGGGATATTCCTGACCAAGGGGGAGGTGGCCGACGTGACGCGCGACGCGGATGGCAAGCTCGCCATTCGTGTCCGGGACACCATGCTGGGTGAAGAAGTCGAAGTGAAGGTCGACCTGGTGGTTCTTGCGGCAGGTATGGTGCCGAATTCAGCCGATGGGGAAGCGATTCGGGCCCTGGAGGCCGCGAAGGCGACGGCGACGGACGGGGAGTCCGAGGCGCAGCGAAAGGAAGCTGCGGAGCGGGTGGAGAAGCTCAAGCAACATGAGGGGACGGAAATACTGAATCTGGCGTATCGGCAGGGGCCTGATCTTCCGACGCTGGAGTACGGATTCCCGGATTCGCATTTCATCTGCTTCCCCTATGAGAGCCGACGCACCGGGATCTACCCCGCGGGGTCCGTGCGCGAGCCCATGGACGGCCTCAGCAGCCGGGACGATGGGACGGGGGCGGCGCTGAAGGCGATTCAGTGCGTCGAGATGACTTCGAGGGGCGAGGCAGTACATCCCCGGGCGGGGGACCGGTCCTACCCCGACTTCCTCTTGCAGAGATGCACGCAGTGCAAACGTTGTACCGAAGAGTGTCCGTTCGGCGTGCTCAACG
>CAYMME010000379.1:0-9319 GCA_964391465.1 uncultured Planctomycetales bacterium | reverse complement strand
CGTGAAGATCTCCTTGTTCCCGCAATCTTAATAAAAAAACTTCTCGAGATGCTCGATCATCAGTGATTCGGCGCGCTGAAGCCATTGGGGTGCCTGTTTCAGCTCGGGCAGGAAGAGTCCCACGACTCCGAGACCGAGGACCGCCGCCACTTGTTGGTTGCCTCGCCGGTAGCTGCGCTCCTGGTTTGCCAGAAACCGCGCGTTGGCCACCAACTGCCGCATGATCTTGAGGGACACCGCAGGCGTCAGCGCGTCGGATCGCGCGAGGCAGTAGTAGTTGTCCGCGAGGATCCGCGTTTGGATTCCGGGGTAGTACGCCCGATAGATGGGTTCGAAGCCAAGCCCGCCTTGGCCCTGAACGATCTGCTCCTGATGGTCGAACCACGACTCGAATACCCAAGCGAACGCGCGGGCATAGCGTTCGTTGCCGGTGAGCAGGTAGGCTCGCCCAAGGGGGTTGAGGAACCATTGCGAGCCGACGAGGCTCACGTAGTTGGTGTCGCGCTTCGGGTTGTGGAACCAGTCGATCGTCGCTCCCGGCAGCGGCCCGTCCACGGGGAACCGGATGGTGCCGTGCGAGATGTCGCCCTCGGCGAGGCGACGGGCCTTGTCGACGATGGCCTCGGCTACCTGGGGGAATTCGCGCTGCATGAACTCCGCCCACACTCGGCGGTCGAAATGCAGCGTGGGCTTCTCACGGTTTCGAAAGTAGACGGTCCACGCCGTGGCGGCCGCGGAGAAGTCGTGCTTCTTCACCGCCTCCGCTACATCGCGGAGTCCCGGTCGGGACAGATCGAGGGCCTCAAAGAGCTGCTTCGCGGTGACGCGAACACGCTCCGGCTGCTCCGCGTGGGATACGCACGGCATAAGGTGGGCAATCAGCACCAGCGCGATGAAGGTGCATTTGCATCTGACGATTCCGGTCATCCGTTTCGTTCCGTCGGCATTCCGTCGTCACTTCGATTCACGATGCGAGCTGCCGACCGAACACCCGGGCTCGCTCGAGCAGATCGGCGTCTGCACGGATTGTCTCCGGTGTCTTGACGCCTGGGGCAAGGAGGGCACCGAGCCACCGGCCTCCGCTGAACTGGGCCAGACGCTTGAAGATCTCCTCGATCATGTCCGCGCCCTCGTCCTTACCGCCGCCGGCTGTGACGACCACGGCCATCTTGCGGCCGGCCAGCAGGCACTTGTAGTCGCCAGACTCCTGGAACTTGAACATGCAGTAGAGGCGATCCATGGCCATCTTCATCAGCCAGGACGGCGTCCAGCAGAAGACCGGTGTGGCCCAGATGGTCGCGTCCGCCTCCAGGACCTTGTTCAGGATCGCCTGCATGTCATCCTCGACGATGCATCCGGGCTCGTCAGTTTGTGACTGGCATCCGAAGCATTCCTGGCAGCCCGTCAAGTCGGTCAACTCGGAAAGCTGGACGGTTTCCACGTCCGCGCCGGCTCCTTGGGCCGCCGAGAGCACGGCGTCCAACACCGCTTGCGTATTGCCCTTGGGCCGCGGGCTCCCTTGCAGTGCGAGGATCTTCATGGTTTGTCCCTCACGTCAGATTCGAGTCTGTCGCATCCGATGGATGCTCAATACGGTATCTCGAAGGGCCAATCCACTTCGACGCCGAGGCCGGGGCCTTCGGGCACGTGGATCTTGCCCTGCTCGATGCGCACGGGGTTGGTGGCTACGCGCTGCTCGTGGTAGTAGGGGCCGATGAGGTCGCCGGGCATTTCGGTGCAGAGGATGTTCCCGGTTGCGCGGACCATGTGCAGGACGGCGGCGGTGGCCACGTCCCACTCGAGGTTGGAGCCGATGACGCACGGGATCCCGTGCGTTGCGAGCATCGCGACGATCTCGCGGCAGCGGTGGATGCCGCCGTTCTTGCCCGGATAGACGCTGACCACGCGTGCGGCATCGAGGCGCACGATGCGCTCGGCTTCGGCGAGGGTGAAGACGCTCTCGTCGGCCATGACCGGAACGTCGACGCGACGCTGCACGTCGGCCAACGCCTCCGGCTGGTCGCGGGGAACCGGCTGTTCGAGAAAGGCCAGGTTGTCGCTCGCCAGTGCTTGCGCCAGGGCGACGGACTGGTCGACGGTCATGCCGCCGTTGCCGTCGACCCCGATCATCACGTCGTCGCCGGCCATGGCTCGCACCGCGCGATAGCGGGCGACATCCGATTCGGGCGAGACCCCGACCTTCAGCTTGAACGCGCGGAATCCGGCGGCCAACTGCTCGCGGACGATTCGCATCGTCTCGGCCTCGTCGCGTGACGATACCGAGAAGCGCGAGGGCAGCACGGGACCGTTGACGTCGTCGCCAAGGAGCTGCCACAGCGGCTTCGACTCGGCCTTGGCCGCGATGTCCCAGCAAGCCGTCTCGATCGCTCCCTTGGTGAACGGATGGCCGATCGTGGCCGCGTCCATGCGGGCGAGGATGTCTTCGATTTCGCGCGGGTCGGCGCCGACAACGGCCGGGCCGAGCAACTCGTCGATAAGCAGCTTGGCTGTGCCCCCTGTCTCGCCGGACCAGCGCGGCGTGACCGTCGCTTCGCCGGCCCCGACGATCCCGGCGTCGGTTTCGACGCGCACGAGGCAGAAGTCCGAAACGCGATGGGCGCCGAGGGAGGAGACGATCGCCACGGACTCTCGGACCGGGATGGACGTGCGAAAGGTCGTGACGTTCGTGATTCTCATGTTTGAGCGGTGCGCCATCGAGGATGTGTGCCGGCTTTGCCGGCACCACGCTCCCTCACGGTCGCGTCTCGGTGCGCGAGGACTCTGAGAGGCTGCTACTTGCCTTTTACGTCGCCGAGCAACTCCAGCATTGCGCCGACGAGGACTTCGCCGGTTTTCTCGGTGAACGGGAACTGGTTGAAGAACTTGGGAGACTGCACCGAGGCGTAGTTCTTCGCGGCGATGTCCTGGGCATCGGGCACGTAGCCGATGCGGTCGTTAGCGTAGCCCACGACCATGAGCTCTTCTTCGGTCCAGCGTGTGCGCAGCGACAGGGCGAAGCTGCTGAACAGTTCGGCCGGATTGGCCATGACGTATGCGTCACCGATGCGCATCGCCTGGATCTCGGTCTCGAGCGTCTCGTCGCGCGTATCGAGGTCTGGGCGAACCCTCTCGGTCCAGGCGACAGCGAAGCGGGCCAGCGCGTTGACCGCCCGGTGAATCTCCCCGCGGTACCGTTCCTCGACGAGGTGGTCCGGGCGAGTGACCATCACGCGGCCGAGGTGATCGCGCCAGCCGACGATGCTGCCGGTCTTCAGACGCTCGGTGCCCTCGTTGTGGTCTGCGTCGATTTCCTCTTTCGTCCACCGTCGCGTGGGCAGCACCACGCGGCCTGAGGCGGCGGCGACGGTGGGCTCGGTCATGGGCGTCGCGTGGGCCAGGGCGTCGATGCTCGCGCCGACGAGCGCGCGGCCGGGTTGGCGGTACATCTCCGGCACCTCGAAGATCCGTTTGAAGTTCGTGTCACCGGCGGCGCCTTGCAGGAACGCCGCCTTCGCCGGTCGGAAGACGGATTCGAGAGCGTCGACAACCTGACCGGGGTAGTCGCGTGAGACGTTGGCCCGACCAAGGTTGGCCATGAGTGTGGGGTGGGCCGAGAAGTTGAGCAGGATCGCAATCGGCTCGCCGTTCTCGGCGTCGGCGCGCAGTACGGTGACCCGGTTGTCCGTCGGGCCGTCCTCTCGCGTTCGGTTGAAACTGAAGCCGGGGAACTCGGTGTGGCCGATTTGGAGCACGGCCTCGCGGCGCTCCTTCCATGCCGTGACCACTGCGGCGGCGGCCAGCGCGGCGGCATGGGACCGGTACACGGGGTCGACCACGCCGGCGCCCTCGATGTGACCGCACGTCGGGGCGTTGTGCGTGTGGGTGCACGCGACCATTACGTCGTCGGGAGCGATGTCGGTCATGGACGCCACGCCCTCGCGCACGTGGGAGGTGAACTCCGCGTCGGCGTAGAGGATGTCGAGCGAGCAGATGGCCACGGCACGTTTGCCGTCGTCGAATACGGTTGCGGTGGCGTAGAGGTTATCGCGGACCCGGTCCCATCGTCGCTCGAGGTAGTACCCGTACCCAGCCAGCTCGACGCCTTCAGCGGGTGACAGTACCGTTCGTCCCGTCCCGACACGCATCATGGCACCTCGAATCCTACGCTGCCCGTAGCCCCACCGGCCCGCAGGCCACATCTGCTTCACGCATGAGACCAGAAATCTCTTGGGAGGGAAAGACCGAAGGGCAAGCGGGGCGGTGGGAGAACCCACGACACTGCCAACCGCACCCAATCCGTGAGCGAGGCGTCATTGGTACCGATTGGACGCGGTGGCGGCGAGTGGTGTACGGTGGAGGCGCGACCCCCGGCCGCAACGGACGCGGGGCGGACCGGTCTCTACGGACTACGGGAGAGTCAGGCATGCAATCAGAGAAGCGAGTCTATTGGGTGGGTGCGGCCGTCGTCTGCGTGCTGCCGACGTGTGCGTTGGCCGCCGGCGGAGCACTGGCCGATCCGAGCAAGCCCGGGCCCTATCCGGTCGGCGTCACGCGAACCACGCTAGTCGACCACAGCCGGACCGATGCGTTGACCGGCAAGCCGCGCACGCTGGTAACGGAGATCTGGTATCCGGCGACCGACGCGGCTCGTGGTCTACCGAAGAACAAGTACACGGACTTCCTGTCGGTGCCCGTGGGTGTCGGGATCGAAGCGGTTCTGCAACTGGCCTGGAAGAAGAGCGCGGCGGAGTTGAATGCGTGCTACGGGAATGACGCCGTGCGCGACGCCCGCGTGCGGCAGGGTCGGTTCCCGCTGATCGTATTCTCACACGGTAACGGTGGCATGCGACACCAGAACACGTTCTGGTGCGATCACCTCGCGAGCCATGGCTACATAATCGTCTCGGCGGATCATACGGGCAACGCCCGGTTCACCATCATCGACGGCGAAGTGATTCCGTACGCGGGCGACCAGCGGCAAGCTTCCGCCGTGGATCGTCCGACGGACATGCGGTTCCTGCTCGACGAGATGACTCGTTGGGACAAGGGGGCCGACAGCCGGTTCACCGGCCGGATCGACACGGAGAAGGTGGCCGCGACCGGGATGTCGTTCGGCGGGTTCGCCGCGGTGCAGGCCATCGAGCAGGATGCTCGGTTCAAGGCCGTCATCCCCATGGCCGGTGCGCGGGGAGAACACAACAACCTTGCCACGCCGGCCCTGGTCATGATCGGCACCGAGGATCGCACGATCGGCAAGGCCGGTAACGCGTTTCTGCGGAAGTACCATGCGGACAACGAGGGCCCGTCATGCGTGCTCGAGTTCAAGAACGGCGGGCATTACACGTTCAGCGATATGTTCAAGATCAACCCGTCGTTCGGAGACGGCGTCGGCAAGGGCAGGCGGGGCGGGGCCGAGGACGGCGAACCGTTCGAATACACGTCGATGGAACGCAGCTACGAAATCATCAACGCGTACTCGACGGCGTTCTGCGGTTTGTTCCTGAAGGGGCAGGCGGGCTATCGTGCGTTCCTAGCCAAGAATCATTGGCCTGACGACGTCGACTGGCAAGCGAAGGACATCGAGTGAGCCCGCCGCCATCCGGCGTTGGGTCGTCGCTACGCAGTGTTCGTGCTTGACGGTGCGCCGAAGGCTGCCGCGCACGCTTCCAAAACTTGATCCGGGGACAGTTGCCGCAGGCACTCGTGATCGCGCGGGCACTGGGCGATTCGCCTGAGGTAGCAGGGGGCGCAGTCGAGGTCACGACGGACTATCGAGGCGGATCGGCCGTAGGGTCCGGTGCGGACGGGGCTCGTGGGACCGATGACGGTGACGAGCGGCCGGTTCAGGGCGACCGCGACGTGAATCGGCCCGGATTCGTTGCCCATCACCAGCCGGGCCGAGTCGATCAGGGCGATCATCTGCCGCAACGTCACGTTGAAGATCCCCACCGGATCGCATTGGGCCGCCGAGGCGATTCGATCTCCAAGCGGTGCATCACTCGGGGCGCCCATCAGCACGGTGCGGAGTCCGTGGGCGCGATGCAGCCCGTCCGCAGTCTGGGCGAAGTGGCCGGTCGGCCAGACCTTCGTCTCCCATCGGGCGGATGCGAACATCAGGGCGTAGTGGTCCGGATCGACCCCTCGCTGCCGCAACAGGTCGTGGGCGCCGGCGCGCTCCTCAGCGGAGACCGGGAGTCTGAACGTGACCGGGAACGTCTCGAAGCCGAGCATGTTCGCTACACGGTAATAGCGGTCGACGGCGTGCTCCTCCATCGACGGGATGTCGATCCGGTCGGTGTAGAAAACGCCGGCCAGCTCGCGCGAGTTGTTCGGACCGATTCGCGTGGACGCGCCGGAGGCGAGGGCGATGAAGCCGCTGCGGAAGAGCCCCTGGAGGTCGATGACGAGGTCGAACCGGCGTCGGCGCAGTTCCTTCAGGAATCCGACGAAGGCTGCGGTGGCCGAGACGCTGCGTCCGATCCGGCCGTAACGCTTGCGATCGAAGGGGATGATTTCGTCGAGATCGTCGTGGCCGGCAAGCAGATCCATGCAGGCCGTGGACAGCAGCCAATTGATCCGGGCGTCAGGGTAGCGCTGTCGCAGTCCGGCCAACACCGGCAGGGCGTGGATCACGTCGCCCATTGACGACGGCTTGATCAGGCAGATGCGCTCGAACTCGCGCTCGCGCAGACGGCTCATTGACTAGGCCTCTGTCACCGTTGGATCTCCGGGTTGGGTGCCACTGGCGGCTCGCCCGCCAGTGTCGACGCACGGCAGTCGCACGGGCAGGCAGGCTGCCCGTGGCACCCGAAAGAGAAGCTGTGGCGGACCACTAGACATCCACGTCATTCTCACGCGCCCGCCAGATCCCATCTACTCCCAGCCGCTCGTGGGGGCGGAACCGGGCCTTGTAGCGCATCGTCCGGGCATCGCGCACATAGTAACCGAGATAGTAGTAGGGAACGCCGTGTTCTTGCGCGTAGCGAATCTCCCACAGGGCCGAGTAGATGCCCAGGCTGCGGCGCCGCTGCTCGGGGTCGAAGTAGAAGTAGACCGTGCTTACCGAGAACGGACAGATATCGATGATCCCAACGCCCACGAGCGTTTCACCGAGCCGGAAGCTGACTTCGCGCGTGTCCACGGCGGAGTGACAGAGGTAGTCGCAGAAGTCCTCGTAGCTGCCGGACATGGTTCCATCATGTTGATACTCGAGGTACCGGACAAAGAGCGCGTGCCGGTCCGGGCGGGGGATGGGTCGACCGACTTCGATACGGAGGTCGGCGTTGCGCCGCCACACTCTGCGCTGCGACCGCGACGGGCGGAACGCCTCGACCGGAATGCGCATGGGCACGCATTCGGCACAGCTTTCGCACGCAGGCTTGTAGTAGACGCGGCCGCTCCGGCGGTAGCCCCGCTCCATCAGGGCGTGATACACGACCGGCTCCATCGTGTCAGCGACGAACGCACGCTCCCGAGCGATCTGCCCCGGCAAGTAGGGGCAGTCGTGCTGCGGTCCGATGGGGATGTCGTCATCGCGCAGGATGAGGTCGGCGAGAGCGATCTCCATTGCCGTCTCTTCGTGGTGCCCGTCGGGCGTCTCTGCTGCTTCGCAGTCGGCGGTCCGCCAATCACTTGCTGGGGACCAGCATGTCACGATGGCTCATTGTAGCAGCGCAGGGTACATGGTGCCGGGATGGGGCGCGACACGACCGGGCGCCACCTTCAGCGGCAGGCCAGCTCGGCCTCCAGCGACTGCTCGACCACTTGCACGCCTTCGAGGACCGCTTCCTCGGTGATGCAGAGGGGCGGGGCGATCTTGATCGAGCCACCGCCGAAGCCCACGGGGGAGAAGAAGAGCACGCCGGCCTCGATGCAGCGACGGATGGTGTTCCAGGCCAAGTCGGGGTCGGGGTCCTTGGTGTCCGGCTTGACGCATTGGAGGGCGGCGACGAGGCCCTTGCCGTGGGCGGCACCAATTACGTCCGCGTGGCGCCCGCGAATGCCCTCGAGTTCACGGTTCATGACGCCGCCGACCTTGGCCGCGTTCTGGACGAGGTTCTCCTTGAGGATGAGGTCGATCGATGCGCACGCGGCGGCGGCGCAGACCGGGTTGCCGGTGTGGGTGGAGGTCATCGACCCGGGCGGGAAGAGGTTCATGATGTCGGCCCGACCAACGACGGCGGCTACCGGGAGCGACGAGCTGATGCCCTTGCCCAGGCACATGAGGTCGGGCACGACGCCGTAGTGCTCGAAGCCCCACATCGTTCCCGTCCGACCGAAGCCGGCCTGCACTTCGTCGAAGATCAACACTGCGTCGTGTGCATCACACCACGCGCGGAGCTGCTGCATGTAGTCGGGCGGTGCGAAGTCGGCACCTCCGCCCTGGTAGGTCTCGCAAATGACACCGGCCACCTGAGCCGGCTTGACGCCCGACTCGGCCAGAGACCTCTCGAAAACCTCGAACGACGTGTCCTCACACCGAAACCCGTCCGGGAACGGGACCTGAGCGAAGTGCGGGTCGAGCGGCCCGATCCACTCCTTGAGAGCGGGGATGCCTCCGATGAGCTGGGCCCCGAGCGTCCGGCCGTGGAATCCGTGGACGAAGGAGACCACGGTCAGCTTGTCCCGCTTGCCTGCGTCGAGGGCGCGGGCGCGGGCGAGCTTGATCGCACACTCGGTGGTTTCGGAGCCGGTCGAGAGGATGAACGCCTTGTCGAGGGCGTCGGGTGCGAGTTCGACAAGCCGCCGCGCCAAGCCGGCCCGCGGCTCACCGGGGAAGCAGTAGTGCGTGAGGAGGCCGTGCCGGGCCACGCCAACGATGGCGTCGATGATCTCCTTGCGGCCATGGCCGGCGTTGGTCGCGACCACACCGCTGGAGAAGTCGAGCCACTTGTTGCCCCAGCGGTCGAAGACCTGGAATCCGTCGCCGCGGTCCCAGACGACAGGGGGTTGGCCCTCCATGCACTGCGGCTCGTATCGTCGGAGTTGCTCCAGCAATGGAATCGACTCCGGGACGGGAATCGGCGTGGCGATCCGGCGGTAGGCCGTCTCAACCGACGGCACCTCGCGAGGCTTCAACTCGAACGTTCTGGCGGCACCCATGCATCACGCTCCTCTGCAGTTCGATCCGACCGGTGCGGTGGATCGAGTCGGGTAGCCTAGTGAACCATTCCCGAGGCGACAAGGAGAGGGCGCAAGCCCGATGGGTCTGCGGTCGGGGGGGCTGGTGGCCGGGCCGGGATCGATGCCGACAGGGTGATGCGGGCGGCCCCGTCATGTCTGGAGTAGGGCTTCCTGGATGCCGCAAGGCTGGTCGAGG
>CAYMME010000378.1:0-9335 GCA_964391465.1 uncultured Planctomycetales bacterium | reverse complement strand
CGCCGCCGGAATTCGGTTTCGGGCCACCCACGCGACGCACACACCCGCCGAGCTCGGTCGGCCTCATCGGCGTCCACGAAGATCACAACGTCACATCTCTCGTCCAAGCCCGCCTCAAACAGGAGCGGGCTGTCCAGCACGACCGCCGGCACCGCGCTGTCCGCAAGGTAACGGTCCAGCAGGTCTTCCCGGCGCCTGGCTACTCGAGGATGAATCAGCGCTTCCAATCGCCGCCGCTCGTCCGGACGGTCGAACACGCGCCGCAGTTCGCCCCGGTTCGCCTTGCCCTCCGGGGTGATTGCCTCTTCGCCCCACTGGGTACGGATCGCCTCGATCACGTCCGGCCGCTGCATCTCCTCGCGAGCCAGGGCATCGGAGTCGATCACCGCGGCGCCCAAATCGCCAAGGATTGTGGCCACCAAGCTCTTGCCCGAGCCGATCCCGCCCGCCAAACCGATCAGCAGCTTGCGACGATTCACACGCCCGACGCTTGAAGCCACCCGGTGTCTCGGTGCCTGGAGGTTGACAGCACTACGCAGGACACCCCCGCCCTGCGGGACAATCATGACGTGCGGTACGACACACCAGCCGGCCGCATGCCCCCACTGTGCAGTCTTTGGGATCCGATGGCGCTGGAGATGACGCCTGTCGGTCGTACGGGCCAAGGAGATCGCGGCAAGCGCCCCTTTTGCCCAACGCTGTCTCTAGTATACCGTACCCTGGCAGGCGCGTCACCCCCCGATTCGCATTTTTTTCGGACGGATCCGGAGGAGGTTCCGCCGGGGTCAGCCCCCCCGAACACGGTCGAGAAGGCTCCTGGGAGCCCCGATATCGCCCACCAACACGCGCCCCAGGAACGGCGCCGCGTCGGGGTGGCCGAATCCTGCCTTGCGAGCCACGAACGTCACGGTCGTGTCGGCGCGAACAGTGGGATTGGCCGGCCGCCCCGTCTCGCAATCCAATCCCGAGGGCACGTCCACGGCAATGATCGATGCGCCGGCAACACTGTTGCAGGCCTCGATGACGTCGGCCAACGGTGACCGAATCTCGCCCGAGAAGCCCGTCCCGAGTATCGCGTCGACCACCACGGCCGCGCCCGCCCATAGCCGACAAGCGTCGGCCGCTGCCTGCGCCCCGGTGAGCACCTCAATGTCAAGGTCCATGCGCTGGGCGATGCACGCCTGAATCGCGGCGTCACCGGCCAGCCGCGCCGGATCCTTCGTTGCGTACACGGCAACCCGTCGGCCTGCGTTGGCCAAGTGCCGGGCCACGACGTAACCGTCGCCGCCGTTGTTGCCGCCACCGCACAGAATCACCACCAAACCGTCGGGCGGACAGGCCTGCAGCACGACCTCGGCTACGCTGCGCCCCGCGTTCTCCATCAGCACCACGCCCGGAATCCCGTACTCCTCGATGGCCAGCCGATCCAATCGGCGCACCTGCTCTCGCGTTAGCACGACTGAATCGCTCATCGTCATCGCAACGCCACGGCGGTGCGCAGCCCGTCGACCTTCTGCTTGTTGATCTCCCTCGGCACGATGGTGGTAACGCGCCACGCTTCCGCACGTCGGGCAAACTCGATTTCCCAGAAGCTGAGCACCGGTTGCTCCATGCCTCGACCACTTAGCCGGCTGATTGCGCGAAACGATGCGGTGCCCGTGTCGCCCGCGACTTCGATCTTGAATTGGTCAAGGCGAGCGTTCGACACGTCGACCCGCTTCAGGGTCACTTCGATCAACGTCATCAGCTCGCTCTTGTCGAGCGTGTCGGCATCATACGCCGCATCAATGTGCGGGGCGATGCCGTCGATGCCGGACGCGTCGACGGCGAAGGCGAGTTGGCGGACCGTTTGCTCGATCGCCTCACGGTCGGTCACCACCAACTTCTGGACGATCAGCAGCAGGACCCCGACGGCCGAGCCGGCGATCCACACCCGCAGGGCGCGCGGTGTCTGAAGCCGCTGCCACACGATGCCCATCACGACGACGGCCAACACCACCACGAACAGCAACGGAACCGTGTCTTCCAGGAAGAACCGTGTCACATCACCACCTTCCGACGCATTCCCTGCACTACAATACTATACGTCAAGCGGAGTGGATGGTTTCGGGTAAGACAGCAACAGATGTGGGAGCGACGCCTCGTCCACAACCGAGACGCGACCGTCAGGAAGCGTGGGATGCCGGCAAGGCCGGCATCCATCTGCACTAACGTCAGTCAGAAGACCTCGCCACACGTCATTCCAGGCCAAGCTGGAGCTTGGCCGCGTCGGACATCAGGTCGGGAGTCCACGGCGGATCCCAGACGACCTCCACCGCGGCGCCCAGGATGCCGTCCACCGCATTCGCCCTTGCCTCGACCTCGAGCGGCAGGCTGCCCGCCACCGGGCAGGCCGGCGAAGTCAGCGTCATCCGAATCTCCGCCATCTGCGCCTCGTCGACCTCCACGTCGTAGATCAGCCCGAGTTCGTAGATGTTGACCGGAATCTCCGGGTCGTAAACGGTTTGCAGGGCCTCGATCACCTGCTCCTTCAGGCCTCGCACGCCCGTCGTGTCGGTCGAGGATTCGTCCACAACGTTCTCCTTCGCATCGCGACAAGAACCGGTGACAACGGTGCTGCCGCTGTTCCTGCGTTTCGACGTCGGGCCACACTTTCACTCGGTCGATACGGCCCCGTCGGAGTTATCGAGGGCGGAATTGACGGTATGCCAGGCCAGCGTCGCGCACTTGACCCGGGCGGGGTACTGACACACACCCGAGAAGACCTTGAGCTTGCCGAGCTCGGGCCCCTCGTCGCTGTCGGACGCAACCTCGGTCAACATCTCGTGAAACTTCTTGAACAACGCCGCCGCTTCCGCGACCGTCTTGCCCTTGAGGCTCTCGGTCATGATCGACGCGGACGCGGTCGAGATTGCGCAGCCGCAGCCTTCGAAGGCAATATCCTTGACCACGCCGGCCTCGACCTGCACGAACACCTTGACGCGATCGCCGCAGAGCGGGTTGTACCCGTCGGCGGTACGGTCGGGGTTCTCGATCCTACGGCAGTTCCGCGGCCGCTTGTTGTGATCGAGGATCAGCTCTTGGTACAGCTCCTGCACGTCTGACATTGGGCGAATACCTCTATCGTCTCGCGCACGGCGGCGGCCAGCGCATCGATCTCGGCTCGGGTGTTGTAGAAGGCCAACGACGCCCGGGCCGTGGCCGGTATGTCGAACCGCTGCATGACCGGTTGGGCACAGTGATGGCCCGTGCGGATCGCAATCCCCTCCGTGTCCAGGATCGTCCCCACGTCATGCGGATGGACGCCCTCGACGACGAAAGACAGTACCGACGCCTTCTGCTTCGCCGTACCGATCAGTCGCACCTCGGGAATCGCCGACAGTGCTTCGGTCGCGTAAGCCAGCAGGTCCTCCTCGTACGCCGCAATGTTGTCCAGCCCGATGCGCTCGATGTAGTCGATGGCGGCACCGAGTCCGACGGCGCCCGCGATGTTGGGGGTGCCGGCCTCGAACCGGTTGGGCAACTCGGCGTACGTGCTCTTCTCGAACGTCACCGAACTGATCATCTCCCCGCCACCCTGATACGGCGGCATCGCTTCGAGCAACGCTCTCTTGCCGTACAGAACCCCGACGCCGGTCGGGCCGAACAGCTTGTGCCCGGAAAACGCGTAGAAGTCGCAGTCCAACTCGCTCACGTCGACCGACATGTGCGGGACGGCCTGGGCACCGTCGACCAGCACCGGCACGTCATGACGGTGAGCCATCTCGATCATCTCGCGCACGGGGTTGATCGTCCCCAGCGCGTTCGACACGTGCACCACCGCCACGAGCCGGGTACGTGGCCCGACAAGCTTCTCGTACTCGTCCAGCCGCAGCTCGCCGTCGTCGTTCATCGGCACGACGCGCAGCTTGGCCCCCGTCTGCTCACACAGGATCTGCCATGGCACGATGTTGGAGTGATGCTCCATGGCGGAGACCACGATCTCGTCCCCGGCTCCGATCCGGCTTCGCCCGAACGTCGCCGCCACGAGGTTGATCGCCTCCGTCGCCCCCCGCACGAAGATGATCTCCTCGCTGCGGGCGGCGCCGATGAACCGCTGCACGGTCCGGCGAGCCCGCTCGTACGCCTCGGTGGCCCGGACGCTCAACTCGTGCACGCCGCGATGGATGTTCGCGTTGTCCGCCTCGTAGTAGCAGCGCACGGCATCGATGACCACCTGCGGCTTCTGCGTGGTGGCTGCGTTGTCCAGATAGACCAACGGCTTGCCGTGTACGTTCTGATGCAGCACGGGGAAGTCCGCCCGCACCTCCTTCACGGCGAACGCGCCGGCTTGGCCTTCACCCGCCGATGTCGCGCGCGTGATGGGAACCGTACTCATACGTCCTCCCCAAGTTGTTGCCCATGGGGCAATCGCGCAGATAACAATGCTCTCAAGTGCGCCCGCAGCGGCTCGAATCGAACCCGCCCGACGGCTTCGGCGACGAACGCGAACACGAGCAGTCCGCGGGCGGACTCCTTGTCGATCCCTCGCGAACGCAGATAGAAGATCGCATCCTCGTCGACCTGTCCGATGGTGGCTCCGTGCGTGCACTTGACATCGTCGGCGAAGATCTCGAGCTGCGGCTTGGTGTCGACGACCGCATCCTCGGACAGCAACAGGCTCATGTTGGTCTGTTTCGCGTCGGTCTTCTGAGCATCTTCGTGGACCACGATCCGCCCGCTGAAAACGCCGCGGGCCTTGCCGTCGAGCACACCCTTGTAGAACTCCCGACTGTCGCAGTGCGGCTTGACGTGCTCGACCCGCAGGTGGTTGTCCACGTGCTGGGAGCCGTCCGCCACGTACAGACCGTTAAGGGTGCACTCACAACCTTCGTCATCGAGCAGGGCGTGGACGTCGTTGCGCACCAGCACCCCCCCCAGCGAAACGTTGTGCGAGGTCACGTTGCTGCTGCGGTACTGGTGTACGTGCAGCGTGCTGACGTGGTGCGCGTGCTCGGTCTCGCGCTCAATCTTGTAGTGATCGACGACGGCGCTCTCGCCCGCCACGATCTCCGTCACCGCGTTCGTGAAGCACGCCTCGCGTCCGAGCCCGAAGTACGTCTCGGCAACCGCAACCTGGCTCTCGCGCTCGGCCACGATCAGCACGCGCGGATGCGCAACCGCGGGCCGATCATCGACCGCGGAAACGAACACCAGATGAACGGACGACTCCATGACCGTGCCCTTCGGAACGTGCACGAGCGCTCCGTCCTCGATGAATGCGGTGTTCAGGGCGGTGAACGCCTGATCCTGGTAGGCGGCATGGCGCGTCAGATGGGTCTCGAGCACCTCCCGATTGCCGTCCGCGGCCGCCACGAAACTCGAAACGGTCACGCCGTCGGGCAGCCGATCGACCGAGGACAGATCCGGTGCGTATCGGCCGTTGACGAACACCAGCCGGACGCAATCGGTTTCCCAGCCGAGCACCGGCTCGAGTTGAGCGACCGTGACCTCCACGGCGTCGGGATCGGCCAGCCGATACGCGGTGCGGGCGATCGGAGTCACGTTGGTGTAACGCCACTCCTCGTCCCGCGTCGTCGGGAAACCGACCTGGGCGAACCGTGCGATGGCCGCCTTCTGTACGGGCAGGAGCCACGAAAGCTTCCCGCCCAGCGCCTCGCATTCCAGCCGCTCGAAGTCGGCGGCATAGGTGTCTTGTTCTTGAGCAACGTTGGCCATAGCAGGATAGATCCCGTCCGTGCAAGCTAGCGGCTTGCGACCGCCGCCTCTTCGTCGACCCAGGCGTAACCCTTCTCTTCCAGCTCGAGCGCCAACTCTTTGCCGCCCGACTTGACGATGCGACCGTCGACCAGAACGTGCACATGGTCCGGCACGATGTAGCTCAGCAGCCGCTGATAATGCGTGACCACAATCATGGCCCGATCGGGGCTTCGCAGCTTGTTCACGCCGTCGGCCACGATCCGCAAAGCGTCAATGTCCAGGCCCGAGTCGGTCTCGTCGAGAACCGCGAGCTTCGGCTCCAGCATCGCCATCTGAAAGATCTCGTTGCGCTTCTTCTCGCCGCCCGAGAACCCTTCGTTGATCGCACGCTTGAGGAGTCGCTCGTCCATGTCCACGTACGCGACCTTCTTCTTGACCAGCTCGAGGAAGTCCATCGCGTCGATCTCGTCCTCGCCGCGGTGCTTGCGAATGGCGTTGACCGCAGCCTTGAGGAAGTAGTTCGTGGTCACGCCGGGAATCTCGACCGGATACTGAAACGCCAGGAAGATCCCCTCGCAGGCCCGCTCGTCGGGCCCCATCTCCAGTAGGTCCTTCCCGTCGTAGATCACTTCACCCGCGGTGACTTCGTATGCCTCGTGACCCGCAAGCACCTGGGCGAGCGTACTCTTGCCCGACCCGTTCGGGCCCATGATCGAGTGCACCTCGCCCGCGTTCACCGTCAGATCGATCCCCTTGAGGATCTCGTGGCCTTCCACGTTTGCATGTAGATTCTTGACTTCAAGCATTCCTGATTCCTCGCCAGCCCCTGAATTGGGGACAGTCACCTATTTCAGCCCACGCTCCCCTCGAGACTGACCTCCAGCAGCTTCTGGGCCTCGACCGCGAACTCCATGGGCAACTCGCGGAAGACCTCCTTGCAGAAACCGTTGACGATCATCGAGACCGCATCCTCGGTCGAGATGCCGCGCTGGTTGCAGTAGAAGAGCTGGTCCTCACCGATCTTCGAGGTCGTGGCCTCGTGCTCCATGTGGGCCGTTTTGTTCTGCACCTCGATGTACGGAAACGTGTGGGCCCCGCACCGATCACCCATCAGCATCGAGTCGCACTGCGTGTAGTTCCGGGCGTTATCCGCCCCCTTGTTGATCCGCACCAGGCCGCGATACGTGTTCTGTCCGAACCCGGCCGAGATGCCCTTCGAGACGACAGTGCTGCGGGTGTTCTTCCCGAGGTGGATCATTTTCGTACCGGTGTCGGCCTGCTGGCGGTTGTTGGTCAACGCCACCGAGTAGAACTCACCCACGGAGTTCTCACCCTGCAAGATGCAGCTCGGATACTTCCACGTGATCGCCGAACCGGTCTCGACCTGCGTCCACGAGATCCGGGAGTCGGCCCCCGCACACTTGCCCCGTTTGGTTACGAAGTTGTAAATGCCCCCGTTGCCGTCCTTGTCACCGGGGTACCAGTTCTGAATCGTCGAGTACTTGATCGTCGCGCCCTCGAGCGCAACCAGCTCGACCACCGCGGCGTGAAGCTGATTCTCGTCCCGCATGGGGGCGGTGCAGCCCTCGAGGTAGCTCACGTGCGCGCCCTCGTCGGCGACGATCAGCGTGCGCTCGAACTGACCCGTGGCCGACGCGTTGATCCGGAAGTAGGTCGACAGCTCCATCGGACAACGCACCCCCTTGGGGATGTACACGAACGACCCGTCGCTGAACACGGCCGAGTTCAGCGTGGCGAAGTAGTTGTCCGAATACGGCACCACCGACCCCAGATACTTCTGCACGAGTTCCGGATGCTCCCGAACCGCTTCGGAGAACGAGCAGAAGATAATCCCCAACCCGGCAAGCTTATCCTTGAATGTGGTGGCCACCGAAACACTGTCAAACACGGCGTCGACGGCCACCCCGGCCAATGCAGCCCGCTCGGCCAGCGGGATCCCCAGCTTCTCGTAGGTCTCGAGCAACTTCGGGTCCACCTCGTCGAGGCTCTTGGGCCGGTCCTTGTCCTGCTTCGGCGCCGCGTAGTAGCTGATCGCCTGATAGTCGACGGGCGGATAGTCAACGTTCGGCCAGGCCGGCT
Source organism: uncultured Planctomycetales bacterium (assembly GCA_964391465.1). GTDB lineage: Bacteria > Planctomycetota > Phycisphaerae > UBA1845 > CAYMME01 > CAYMME01. The sequence continues at coordinate 1,535 of CAYMME010000378.1, read as the reverse complement.
CGGTCATATTCAGCCAATGCCGGTACGCCTTGAGCCGCCATTCGAGCAGGAATGACGGCTCGCCCTTCTTGGCCGAGATGAGACGAATCACGTCCTCGCTGAGACCAGGCGGAACGCGGTCCGACTCGATGTCCGTGACGAACCCGTACTTGTATTCCTGGTTTGCCCAGTCGTCGATCGCCGTTGGCGTGGAGCCCATCAGAGACTTCTCCCGGTCGCACCCGTTCCCCGTCCTTGCAGCGGCCTGCCCCCCCGGGCTACCGGCCGCTGCCACGCGAACGAAACGCGGTGGTCAAGATCGGCTCTAAGCCGAGAAACTGCTCCCGCAACCGCACGAACTCGTGGCATTGGGATTATTGAACGTGAACCCGCGCCCCATCATCTCGTCGCGGAAGTCCACCTCGGTACCGTTGAGGTACAGGTAGCTGTTGCGATCACACACGACGGTGACCCCACCACAGTCCCACTCCTCGTCCTGCTCGTCCTTGGCGTCGGTCAGGTCCAGCGTGTAGTTGAAGCCGCTACACCCGCCGCCCTTGACGCCGACCCGCAGGAACGCCGCATCCTCGGTCAGGTCCTGCTGCTTCATGATGGTCTTGACTTCCGAAACCGCCTTCTCCGTCAATGTGATGGCCATTGCCTTTCACTCCTGCGTCTTTCTTGCTGCGATGCCCGCCGCTGCGGTCGCGTTACCCGGCGACCACTTCGGCCGGCTTTCCAGACACGTTGCCCTCGTTGGCCGTGCGCTCCGTCGCGCCCGGCGCTGCGTTCTGCTCTCTCCCTCCCACCGAAACGTTGAGACCGATCAGCGTCGCCCCCGACGCCAAATGAGCTAGCGTCACGTCGCCGAGAAACTGCTCCAATCGGCTGTGCACCCACTGCACCGGTCCCTGCAGCGGGCAGACATCGTGCAAGTCACAATCCTCCTCCGCCGCGACGTGCCCCTCGTGTCCCGTGCACGCCGTGAGCTTCAACGGCCCCTCGGTGGCGTCGATCACCTCGGCCAGCGTGATCGTCTCCGGGCTCCGGGCCAGCCGGTAGCCGCCGCGAGCACCGCGCGTCGAGCGAACCAGCTCATGGTGCGTCAGCTCGTTGAGCGTGTTCATCAGCAGCGCCACCGGAAGGTGATACTTCTGGGCGATGTCCCGGGCACTGGCCGGTTTGCCCTCCCGACGCACCAAGTGCGTCAGGGCGATCAACGCGTATTCCGTCTTGCGTGTCAGTGATAGCATGATGCCGGCGTCAGCCTCCCGCTCGTCGGACACATCTATATACCACAAAATCGGTGCGATTCGAACAGGGAATCTGCACGAAATCGGTGGGATTTGTTCCCGCTCACTGCCCACCCAATCAGAAAACCACGTAAACACCTTCTGTACAGATACTTACGCAGATCCCGATGAAGATGCGCACATCCGGGCAAGCCGAGCCATCCTGCTCTCGTAATTCCTAGCCGGCCGCCGTCGTGGCTTCGAGCACGGGGTGCATCTCAAATTCGGTGGCAGCCGGGTGCCACGGGCAGCTTGCCCACGCCT
>CAYMME010000377.1:0-9481 GCA_964391465.1 uncultured Planctomycetales bacterium | reverse complement strand
GTGGCCGGCACTTGCCTGTGGACGATGCCCTCAAGCAGTACGCGACGGGCAAGTTGGAGAAGTTGGTCAAGTATTACGACCGGATCCAGTCGATCGAGGTCGTGTATGACGAGCAGGCGGGTCAACCGCAGGTCGAGGTGATTGTCAATGCCGAACCGAAGACGACGTTCGTTGCCCACGACAGTGGTTCGGATGCCTACGCGGTTACGGACATCGTACTCGACAAGCTGGAGCGCCAGATCACGCGACACAAAGACAAGCATCGGAATCGTAAACACCCGCAGTGACGGCAGTTAGACTTGAATGGTCGCACGGGCGGGGGGGCGAATTCGAAAAGGATGGTTTGCGGTGGGGATCGGAACCGGCCATAATGCTGCCCGTGCCGGACCCGTCGGAGGGTTCGGCGGAGACGCGACAGATTGAGGGTTGCACGAAGAACATATTATGAAGCTCTCTGACATTTTTGTCGGTGCGGCGGTGATACCGGAACTCCAGGCCAAGGACCGCAACGGTGTGATTCGGGAGTTGGTCGCCTCCCTCGCGGCGGCGGGCAAGATCTCTGAAGCGCGCGTGGACGCCATCACCAAGGCCGTGATCAAGCGGGAGAACGCCGGAAGCACCGGTTTCGGGCACGGGGTGGCGGTTCCGCACGAGAAGCTCGACGCGGTCAAGGAAATGGTCGCCACCATCGGGCTGTCACCGTCGGGGATGGATTTCGCGGCCCTGGATCGCGCCCCCGTGTACTCGGTGGTTCTTCTTCTCTCCCCCGCGAATGCTCCGGACCAGCACCTGGCTGCCATGGAGAACATCTTCCGTCATCTTCAGCGGGACAGCTTTCGCAGGTTCCTCCGCCAGGCGAGCACGCGGGAGGCGATCATCGATCTGGTGTGTGAAGTCGATGAGCTACCCGACGAATGAGCAAAGGCGTGTGCGCCGAAAACGGCTGGGACGAGCGAGAGGTTCACATCGTCAATCCGCAGGGTCTTCATGCGCGTCCCGTGATGAAGTTCGTCGACACGGCGGGGCGGTTTGCGGCGGCCGTCCGGGTGAAGAAGGGCGACCAGAGTGTCGACGGCAAGTCGCCTATGGAGTTGATGCTGCTGGAGGCGGTCAGGGGCACTTCGCTGACGCTTATGGCCCGCGGCACGGACGCATCGGCAGCCCTCGATGCCCTCGCGGCCTTGGTCGCGACCGGCTTCGATGAGATGTAGCCGCGACGGTTGCCGAGCGGGGAGGCACGATGGAGATCAAAAAGGGGATCGCGGTCTCGCCGGGCATCGTCGTTGCCCCGGCGTTCGTCCTCGATACTGAGGAACACCGCATTCCCCGGCGATCCGTCGCCCCGGCCGAACGCGGGGCCGAGCTGGATCGCGTAGCGCAAGCGTTTCAGGCCTCGGTGGACGAGCTCGTCACGCAGCGCAATCTGATCGCCGAGCGGCACGGTCACGCCACGGCGCGCATCTTCGACTACCACATCGGTGTCATCCAGGACCCGAAGTTCCGCAAAGAGATTGAGGATCAGATCAGGGAGCAGGACCATTCCGGCGCGTACGCGGTCAGCCAAGTGATGCGCTCGCATCAGCGTCGGTTCCGGGCCGCGACCGAGGCCTTCGTCCACGACCGAGTTCGTGATTTGCAGGACATCGAACGGCGGCTTCTGCGCCACCTGTTGGGAACGGAGCGAGAGGACCTGTCGCACCTGACCGAACCGGTGGTCGTCGTGGCTCATGATCTGACGCCGTCGCAGGCTGCGCACCTGGATCCGACGAAGGTGGTGGGGGTGGCCACCGACGCCGGCGGATTGACCTCACACACGGCTCTCTTCGCCCGCGCTCAGGAGATCCCCGCCGTCATGGGGCTCGAGGACGTCAGCACCTGCGTCTCGGGTGGCGATCTCGTGGTCGTCGACGGCACGCACGGCATCGTGGTCGGGAATCCCGACGACGAGACCGAGGCGCGCTACCGGGCCATGGAGAGCAAGCACCATGAGGTCCGGGTGGGATTGGAGGAGTTGCGGGGTTTGCCGGCCGAGACGCTGGACGGCGTGCGGGTCCAGTTGCACGGCAACATCGAGTTTCCTCACGAAGTGACCACGTGTCTGGGCAAAGGGGCTGACGGGATCGGCCTGTACCGGACGGAGTTCCTCTATCTCCGGGAGGAGGGTGAGCCCTCCGAGGAGGACCACTGCCGGGCGTATCTCGAAGCGGTGCGCGCGGCCGAGGGCAAACCGGTGATCATTCGGACGCTGGACCTCGGCGCGGACAAGTACACGCAGAGTCGCAGCTTCGAGCCGGAGCGCAATCCCTTCCTCGGTCTGCGCTCGATCCGGTACTGTCTGCAGAACCTCGACCTGTTCAAGATCCAGCTTCGGGCGATCCTGCGGGCCTCGACGGAAGGCGACGTGCGGATCATGTTCCCGCTGATCACGGGTCTGATGGAATTCCGGCAGGGTCGGATGGTGTTGGGCGAGGCGATGGAGGATCTGGAGGAGCAGGGCGTCCCGTTCCGCCGCGATATCCCGCTCGGTATCATGATCGAGACGCCGGCGGCGGCGCTGCAGTGCAAGGAGTTCGCTCGCGAGGTCGATTTCGTGAGCATCGGGACGAACGACTTGATCCAGTACACTCTGGCTGTGGATCGGGCCAACGAGCGGGTCGCCACGCTGTTCACGGCTTCGCATCCGGCCGTGGTCCGGTTGCTGCGCGACATCGTGCGAACGGCGGACCGCTACAACGTGGAGTGTTCGCTGTGTGGTGAGATTGCGGGGGAGCCGATCTACACGCTGCTGCTGATGGGGCTGGGGCTGCGACGGTTGTCCATGGCGGCGGGCGATGTGGCCGAAGTGAAAAAAATGGTCCGCTCGACCACCACTGCGCACGCGCAGAAGGTGGCGCGTCGGGCGTTGACCTTCGAGACGGATCGGCAGGTGACGAACTACCTGCGCGACGAGACACGCAAGATATGGCCCTACGCGATCTAGCGCGATGAGCACCACAGACCCACCGCACCGGGTGGCTGTGCGTTTTGCCATCGGCGGTGATCTCCGATTTGTTGCCCACCGTGACTTGGTCCGCTTCTTCGAGCGGGCGCTGGTCCGGGCGCGGGTTCCGGTGCGCTACTCGTCGGGTTTCAACCCTCGCCTCCGACTGTGGATTCCGCTCCCCCGGCCCGTGGGGGTCAGCGGTGAGGATGAACTGCTGATCATCGAGTTGAACGAGGCCGTCGAGCCCGGGAAGGTACTGGAGGCTCTGCGTGCGCAGATGCCGTCCGATGTGTCGTTGCGCGAGGCCGCGGCGGTTGCGACCCGGGCAACTCCGCGTCCGGTCGGGGCCGAGTATCGGCTGCCCGTAACGAACGGCTTGCGGTCGCGGCTCGTGAATGCGGCGGCCGGATTCCTCTCGCGCACGGTCGTCGACGCGCATCGTGACGACCCCGGCGACGTCGAATCGAAAACCATCAACATCAGACCGTTCATCGAGGCGCTTGAGGTGGACGCGGACGAGCTGAAGTTGCGGGTGTACTTGACTCCGAGCGGGTCGGTTCGCCCCCGGGAACTGCTCGCCGCACTCGGCCTCGCGCCCGACGACCATCAGCACCGCCTTCGACGCACCGCGGTGACATGGGAATGGCCGTCGACCGCCTCGCTGCCGCGAGCAGCGGCGGATGAAGGAGCTACGCATTGACAACGGCGAACAGCCCGAAGAAGACAACGAAGAAACGACGCAGAACGCGATCCAAGGCCAAGCGGACCGAGACGGAGGCGGCCGCAAGCGAGGAAGCCGCGGTGGAAGAGTCGTCTGAAGCGGCGTCCTCCGGCGACGGCGGGGAGACCGCAGGTACCGACGAGGCGACGACCGCCGCGAAACCCACGCGGCGGCGCCGGTCGCGACGCGGAAAGCGGTCGCGTGGGGGGGCGGATGGTGCGGACAGCACGTCGGACGGTGATGTGGCCGACGCGAAAGCGGCCAAGGCTGCGGAGCCGGAGGGCGAGGATCAGCCAGCGGGTGCCGACGACAACGCGGTTGAGGACAAGCCGGCCCGCAAGCGACGATCGCGGCGCGGAGGGAAGCGAGCGCGGTCATCGGCTGCGGCGAAGAAGACCGCGGAGGCAAGTGAGGCTGCGTCGGACGCGGCGGCCAAGGACACGGAGGCGGAGGCAAAGCCTGCCAGAAGTCGGCGCGGAGGATCGCGTCGCACGAAGAAGGCGGCCGAGGCCCCCGTGACGAAACTCTCGGAGCTGCCGGATGGAGAGAAGCGGCTCATGGTCGTCAACGTGGCCGAGCGCGACGAGTGTCGGATTGCCATCCTGCACCGTGGTCGGCTCGAAGAGCTCTTCATGGAGCGCGTCAGCGCCGCCTCGCATGTCGGCAACATCTACAAGGGACGCGTGACCAACGTCGAGCCGTCGATCCAGGCGGCCTTCATCGACTTCGGGTTGCCGAAGCACGGCTTCCTTCACATCTCGGACCTTCAGCCGCAGTACTTCCCGGACAGACGGGCCGAGCCGGAGCAGGTCGGTCGGAAGACGCCGCGCCGCGACCGACCGCCGATTCAGAAGTGCCTCCGTCGCAACCAGGAGGTCATCGTCCAGATCACGAAAGAGGGTATCGGCACCAAGGGCCCGACGCTGACGACGTACATCTCACTTCCCGGGCGGTATATCGTGATGATGCCGGGCATGGACCACCTGGGTGTCTCGCGCAAGATCGAAGATCTGGAGACACGCCGCTCGATGCGCGACACGCTCAACCAACTCGAACTGCCGAAGGGGATGGGCTACATCCTCCGGACGGCGGGGCAGGACAAGAGTCGTCGCGAGTTGCAGCGAGATCTCAACTACCTGCAACGATTGTGGAAGGCCGTGGCCCACCGCATCAAGCACGAACCCGCGCCGTGCGAACTCTATCAGGAGTCGGATCTCGTCATCCGGACGATCCGGGACGTCTTCAGCAGCGACTTCGCCAAGATCATCGTCGACGACGGGGAGACCGCCGACAAGATCAAGGACTTCCTCTCGATCGTGGCGCCCCGCACGTCCAGCCCCGTGGACCACTACGACGGGCGGGAGCCGCTGTTCCACCGCTACGGGATCGAGGCGGAGATCGAGAAGATCCACTCCCGGCACGTTCCGCTGCCGCTGGGGGGCTCCCTGGTGATTGACTCGGCCGAGGCGCTGGTTGCGATTGACGTCAACAGCGGCAAGTACCGGTCGGAAGACGACGCCGAGGAGACCGCATACAAGATCAATCTCGAGGCGGCCGATGAAATCGCTCGTCAGTTGCTGCTTCGGGATCTTGGCGGGCTCATCATCTGTGACTTCATCGACTTGCGTTTCGAAAAGCATCGACGGGGTGTGGAACGCGCGTTGCGCGACGGGCTCAAGCAGCACAAGGAACGGGCTAAAGTGCTGCGGATGAGCCAGTTCGGCATCATTGAGATCACGCGGCAGCGGACGCGGCCGTCCATCAACCGGAGCGTCTACCAGGACTGCCCGCACTGCAAAGGGTCCGGGCTCGTGAAGACCACCGAGTCGATGAGTCTGGAGGTGGCCCGTTTGCTCCGAGTGGCCGGGTCTCGCGACGCCGTGAATACCATCGACATTCGGGTCTCGCCCGACGTCGCGTTTCACCTTCAGAACCGCTACCGCGCGCTGCTGTACGAGTTCGAGCAGGAGTCGGGTCGCAGGGTGATCGTGTCCGCTCAAGGCGGCTTTGCGGTCGATCAGGTGGAGTTCGTCTGCCGCGATCAGCGTGGGGGGCTGGTGCCGTTTGATGTGCCGGGACGGCCGCCGCATTGACTCGGGGTGCCCGGGGGCGACCGTCGCTGGGGGGGCATTCGGGACGGGCGCTTCCAGCGTGGCACGGCCAGCCGGCGACGGTAGACCAGCCACCCGGCGCAGAAGACGGTCATCAGGCCGCTGGCGACCGCGAAGATGCGGATGAAGTTGGCGACGGAAAAGCCGGCGGGGTTCTGACGGGTGTCGGCGGCCGTTTCTTCCGTCGGGGTCGCCGACTCCACGATGCTGCTCAGCCACGTCATGCCGACCGCGGCAACCGCCGTGAGGACCATCGTCAGTACGATCTTCCAAATCGGCCAGCGAGTCGATCTCTGTTTCATTGGTCTACCTCGGTGCGGTCGCGGTGGGAGATCCGTCGGTGGTAAGGGGCAACACCACCGCGGTTTCGTCGCAACAATCCTGGACCGGGCACTTGATGCAGTCGGTCCACACCTTGTGCGGCAGGCTCTCCCGGGGGACGACGTGGAAGCCCGCGCGCTCGAAGAACGGCACTTCACGGGTCAGGGCGAAGAGGCGCGCGAGCCCGAGCCGCCGCCCTTCTTTCGTCGCGGCCGCGACGAGCCGCTTGCCGACGCCCCCGCCTCGACGCGATTCCTCTACGGCCAGGCTCTTGATCTCGGCCAGATCGTGCCAGATCAACTCCACCGCGCAGCATCCGACGATCTCGTCCTCTTCGGCCGCGACGAGGAAATCCCGTAGGTGTTCGTACAACTCGCCGTGTGATCGGAAGAGCATTCGACCGCGCTCCGCGTGATGGGTAATGAGCCGGTGGATCGCGGGGACGTCGGACATGGCGGCGGGTCGGATCCGCATGCGGGCTAGTCCGTTCCGTTGAAGAGAATGCAACTCCCGGACTTGCCGGGGGCGAAAATGACCGTCATCGCTGCGGTGGCAACGATGACGACGCCACGATGAACTCCCACCGGCCTCTGCCTCGTCATTGCGGGTCCCCACTGAAACGCCGGGAGGGCAGGGCGGGCGAGCCCTTCCCGATTTCCGAGCCGTTTGTGCGAGCAGCAGCATACCGGATTCAGATGCCGATTTCGACGCTTCGGGGTGGGGCAGCGATTGAGCAGCCGAGCGGACTTGCGCGATCCCCGCTCGTCCCGATGAGGCGAACGGGCGTCTCTGCTATGATCCGAGTCTTGTCGGCCGCTGCGGTGCAGACCGGCGCGCGAGGGCGGTTGTGAGGAGGTTCATGATGAGGGCATTTGTGGTTGCGGCCATGGTGGGCCTGATGTGCGCCCCGGCCGTTGCGGCGCAGGGTCAGGGGGCGCGGAAGAAGGCGAAAGCTCGCAAACGTCCCAACCCGGCATTCGTCAAGGTGACGGACGATCCGGCCCTGCCGCGCGTACTGCTGATCGGCGATTCGATTTCCATCGGCTATACGGTCTCGACGCGGAAACTGCTTTCCGGCCAGGCGAACGTGCATCGCATCCCGGAGAACGGTGGGCCGACGAGCCGGGGCCTGGTCCAGCTCGATAAGTGGCTCGGCGACTGCAAGTGGGACGTCATTCACTTCAACTGGGGATTGCACGACCTGAAGTTCATGCCCGACGGCAAGCGACAGGTGCCCCTCGAGCAGTACGAGAAGAACCTGAGCGAACTGGTGCGGCGGTTGAAGGCGACCGGGGCGCGGCTGATCTGGGCGAGTACGACGCCGGTGCCTGTGGGTGAGATGAAACCGAAACGGCAGGACGGCGACGTGGTGCGCTACAACGCGGTGGCGGCGAAGATCATGGCGGCGAACGGGATTGCCATCGACGACCTGTATGCGTTCGCGCTGCCTCGGCTCGAGAAGATTCAGCGGCCGGTCAACGTGCATTTCACGCCGAGGGGTTCAGCCGTTCTTGCGAAAGAGGTGGCCGCGAGCATCCGGGTCGCGCTCGCGGCATCCGGCAGGGCGGCGGTTGGGGCGGACTACCTGCAAGTCGTGCGTGCCTTCGCGGACGTGATGATCCGGGAAGGACGCGACTCTTACGGTGATGTCTATTCACCTTTGTTTGCGGCCGCCTTGGACCGCAAGACGCTGAAGCTGCCGTCCGGTGCGCCGCCGGACATTCCCGGCATTCGCAAGAACGATCGCACGTTGACGGGTGCGAATCCGATGCATGATCTGAACCTGTACCAGATGCTGTACGGGTTGACGAAGATCACGGGAGACGCGCGCTATGCGGCTGCCGCTGATGAGACGCTGGCGTGGTTCTTCAAGCATTGCCAGAGTCCGGCGACCGGGTTGTTCGCCTGGGGCGAGCATCTGGGTTGGGACTTCGAGCGCGAGGCGCCGCCGGCCGGTCGTGACACGCACGAGTTTTATCGTCCGTGGGTCCTGTGGAACCGCGCGTTCGACTTGGCACCGGAGGCCGCGCAGCGGTTCGCGATGGGGGTGTGGCGGCACCAGATCTCGGACCACGAGAAGGGTCTGTACAGCCGTCACGCAAGCTACGCCAAGCACAAGCCCGGACGGGGAACGGAGTACCCGCGACATGGTGGGTTCTACATCGCGACGTGGGCGGCCGCGTACGAGCGGTCGAAGGCTCCGAAGTTGCTTGAGGCAATCGAAACACTTGTCGGTTCCTACGAGGCGCGTCGCAACAAGCAGTCGGGTGCGATCCCGGCCTACACCGGTCTGCCTGAGCAACTCTGGCCGGCCAGCAACCTGTCGCTGGCCGTCGACTTGTGGGATTGTGCCGAGGTGGTGCCCGCCGAGCTCGCCGACAAGATGCGGGCGTGCGGGTCGCGGACGGACGAGGTCTATCTGAAGATGGCCCACGATCTCAGTCCGGGGGCGTGCGGATTCATCACGTTCGGGCTGACGTCGACGTTGGAGCCCGGCGACCCGCGGAAGGGCAAACGCCGCCACTTCACCGACACGTGGGCGACGGGTTACGGCGAAGCGACCGATGCCCAGCTCGCGCTGCTCTGCCTGATGCGCTACCGGCAAGTCAAACTGCAGAAGTACGAGGAGCTGGCTCTCGCCGCCGGAGAGCGGTACTTGAAGAGCGAGCCCAATACGTCGATCGCGCTCTACCCCGGGTCGATGGGGGATGCCGTCGCTCTCATGCTTGCGCTGCATCGGCTGACCGGGGATGCGAAGTACCTCGACCGCGCCGAGCACTTCGGCAAGCGGGCCGTCGAGATCTTCTTCGATGGATCACCGCTGCCGCGGGCGAGTTCGGAGCATGATCACTACGAGGCGATCACGCGGGCCGATCTGCTCGCGATGGAGCTGCTGGACCTGTGGGCGATTCGGAATCGACCGAAGCTGGACCTGGGCTTCGTCTATCCCGAGCGGTGAGTGCGGCCCAGACGCGGTCGTTTCACGTTTTGAGGCGATGATATGAGCATGACGTCGCGTCAGCGATTAGTAACGGCCCTGCGGGGCGGGCAGCCGGACCGTGTGCCGGTGACGATCTACGAGCACACGCCGTTCAATGACGACTGGCCCAACCGGGAGCCGTCGTATGCGCCGCTGCTCGAGATCGAGCGGCAGTACGGGGACAGTTTTGTCCGGGCTCCGGTCGACGATTGCCCGGTCTTCATCGGTGACCCCAACACGGTCAGCGGCTCGGAGGAGACACATTCGACCGGTGCCGTCGTGAACACCACCCAGAACGACACACCCAAGGGCAACCTCCCGGCCGTCAGCCGCCGCGACCCCCGCAAGATGACCAACTGGCACAA
>CAYMME010000376.1:0-9579 GCA_964391465.1 uncultured Planctomycetales bacterium | reverse complement strand
GGACCGGTGCCGAGAGGCTTGGATGAGCAGACCGTCGCGCATATTGCGGCCGGAGATTCCAGCGGCGAGGCGAATGCGCTCAGCCCCGATCACGTGGATTGGGAGATCATCGACGAGGTGACGCGGGCGACGCACAAGCCGCGCGCCTGCGACGCGGCCGACGTACGCGTGGACTCGACGGCGGCTGCTTCAATGTCGCGCGAGCAATCGCCGTCCGTACGCTCCGACCGACCGCTGTCCGCACGTCGGATCATCCGACAACGGCGCAGTGCGGTAGCGATGGACGGCGCGACTTTCATTCCTGCAAAGACCTTCTTTCAGATGCTCGGGCGGGTCGTGCCCGATGGTGATCCACCTCGAATGCCGTGGGACTGCGTCTCCTGGTCGCCGCGGATCGATCTGCTGATGTTCGTGCACCGCGTCACCGGCATCCCTGCAGGATTGTATGCCTTGGTGCGCAACCGCGCTCACACCGACCGTTTGCAGGCCGCATCGCGCCAAGACTTCCTGTGGCAGTCGCCGCCGGGCTGTCCGGAGTCGCTGCCGCTGTATCTGCTGACCGAAGCCGACTGCCGCCGAACCGCGGCGTACCTGAGTCTCGGGCAGGACATCGCCGGTGACGGCGCGTTCAGCCTCGGGATGATCGCTGACTTTGAGGCCGCCCTCACCGAGCGCGGGCCGTGGTTCTACCGCCGCCTGTTCTGGGAAGCGGGGCTAATCGGCCAGGTGTTCTACCTCGAAGCCGAGGCCGCCGGCGTGCGGGCGACCGGGATTGGTGCCTACTTCGACGACGCGGTCCACGAAACGTTCGGGCTGACGGGGCACACCTTTCAGAGCATGTACCACTTCACGGTCGGCGGCCAGGCGGAGGATCTGCGCATGTCCACATTGCCGGCCTACCCATGGTCTCATGACGCATCGGCTTGCTGAGTCCGATCCAGCAAACGCAAGTCATGACCTCTCAGACGAAACGTCAACACGGGTGGAACCCGGTGGCTAGCATGCGATATAGTGGTGTGGTGATGAGATGAGCCGCGTCTGTAGACGAGGATCGATCATGGTCTACCATGGTGTTGTTCGTGATGGGGCAGTGCGACTTCCCCCCGACGCCGATCTACCGGACGGGACTCCCGTGCGCGTTGAGGCTCTGCCGGGCGGTCGTTTCCGAGACCTGTTGGATCTCGCGGGCACCTGGACCGGCGACGATGCGGACGAGGTGGTTGAAGAGATCTATCGCTTGCGGTCCCGCGGCCCCGGATAAGAGCTACTCGCGTCATCAACTACGTCGACTCATCGGAGGTACGACAGATGTGTCTCGACGAGAAGGCGGTCCGGTTGGCAATCGAGCAATCCTTGAGCCAGGCAACGGACCTGGATGACGAGACAGTCAGAGACATCTCCTTTCACATGACGGACTGGCTCAGTGGTTCGGGAGGACTGGAGGAGTATTACAGGTTCTGCCGGAATCCGGGCCAGTTCGAGCCCGATGACATCCAGCAACTCCTCATGGGCTTCCTCATTCATGTGCCTGATCACGTGGCAGCGGCTGCGAAGCTGCTCGCCGACCAACCCGTGAGTGACATCTTCGAGGTCGGTGCTGTCGACATGACGCAGGAGGAGAAGGTGAAGCAGTTCGCCCTTCAACTTGAGGTGCATGGCCAGGAAACCGTCAGGTTCCCAAGTGACCTTGAGATCGAGCGTGGCTTGAAGAGCCTCGACGGGGTCGAGAATTGTATTGCCATCATCGGCCCCGAGCATGGGCTGACGTATCTTCGACTGTGCCTCAGCGAAGACCCAGAGGAATGTGAATTCGAGTACGTCGAGCTGGAAGAACGGTACGCCTGCGAGGATCCCAGGCCTCCCCTGGATCTGGCTGTGCTTACGTTTCAACAGTACGCGCACGGAGACGACGAATGGAAACGACGCTTCGTGTGGGAGGAGAAGGCAGGCTGAACTGCTCGGATCACATCGCCGTCACGGGCCCATCCAGCGCAACTACGCGGGACAGCCAAGCTCGCGCCTGGCGCCTGAATCTGCCGCGCGCGCGTTCGATCTTGCGGTCGGTAGCCTGCGAGGTGTACGATCCCGGATCATGGAGCACTGGAGCAGCTACATCTTTCAGTACACCGTCGGCGGGGCCGTGTTCCTGCTGGCCCTGTGGCTGGGAACGCGGCACGGTGATGACCGCGTGATCTGGCGCGGCGGGAAGTGGGGTCGCGGCGCGCTGATCGGCGGACTGGCGGCCTACGCGCTCGGACACGCCGTCTGGATCGCCCTGGCCGTGTGGGGATAGAACATGCATCGAATCGCACGGAACGGATGCCCCATCCTTCGCGGAAGTTTGCGAAAGGTGGGGGACGGATGGCAACCCATTCCGAAAACGCACGACCGGTCCGCCCGGACCCAGCGCTTGCGCTTGGGGCTCGGATTGGGATTGTGCGTCCTTGTGATGGCGAGCCGCGTCGCATCGGGTCAGACGCCGCCGCGCGAGTTGCTGCTCAAGCAGTTCGAAGCCTTCGACCGGCAGGTCGCCGCCGATTCGGCCTCGCGCCCGCTGCGCAACAACGATTCCGGCGGGCTGGCGTGGGGTGCCAGCTACGTGCTGACGGCCTACGCGGAGATGATCGCGGCTACGGAGGACCCCCGCTATGCGGCGCGATTCGTGACGCTCGCCGACGGCGTGCTCGCTCTGCGCGACGACCGGCGCAACGTCAAGGACGAGTTCCGCGGCAAGGTCGTGCCCGCGTGGAGCTCGACGAAGTACACCAAGGACAAGCGCTACGCCTGGGCCGTGCACACCGGCATGCTCACGTATCCGATGGCCCGGTTCTCCGCCGTCGTGCTCGGCTCTGACACGCTCAGACCGTCGTTCGAGAAGGACGCCCGGCGGATCCTGGCCGCCGTACTCGAGTCGGTGGCCGTGCACGACGCCGAGTGGCGCGACGGGCCCAAAGACGGCGAGGGCTACCTTTACTGCTTGCACCTGAAGAAGTACCTCCCGCTGAATCAGCAGAACGCGCTCGGCCGGACGTGGATCGCTCTCGATGACGCCTTGAAACACGCAGGCACGAAGTCCGCGGGTGCCACTGGCGGCTCGCCCGCCAGTGCTTCCAACTCATCGCGTGGCAAGGCGCGGGCAGACAAGCTGCCCGTGGCACCCGGGAGGTTTCGCGGTAAGGTCGAGAAGCTGGCCCGGTTCTTCAAACGCCGGCTGCGGCACGACGAGAAGCTCGACGCCTACGGCTGGGCCTACTGGCCGGGGCTCGACAACAAGGGCAAGGGGGCCGAGGACATCTCGCACGCGGCCATCAACGCCGACTTCGCCGTGCTCTGCCACCAGCGCGGGATCGTCTTCGACAAGCAGGACATGGCTCGCTTCAACGCCACGTTGACCAAACGCGTCTGGACCAAGGGCGGCGCCATCGCCAACACGGTCGAGGGCGAGGGCAAGGGCCGCTACGCCGACGCGATCCACCGCTGGGCTCGACTGGGCTCGATCAGCAAGACGACGCGCGATCGCTTCGTCTACGACCTGCGGGCCCGGAAGAAGACGCCGGGCATGATGCAGGCAATCTCCATCGCCCACACGCTGGCGGCGCTGGCCGAATGATGCCGGGCTCGATTGCGGATTTCGGATTGTCCCCGCTCGAGATGATTGCGAAGCGATGAGCAAGCCGCTTGTTCACATCTACACCGACGGCGGGTGTTCGCCGAACCCGGGGGCCGGCGGATGGGGGGCCGTGTTGATCTCTCCCGAGCGCCGCGGCTACCGCAAAGAGATCTCCGGTGCGGATCCCGAGACCACCAACAATCGCATGGAACTCACCGCCGCGATCCAGGCGTTCCGCGCCCTCAAGGTTGAGTGCCAAGTGGTCATGCACACCGACTCGCGCTACTTGCGCGATGCGTTCGAGAACGGGTGGATCGCCAAGTGGCAACGGAAGGGGTGGGAGAGGCGCCGCGGCCAACCTGTGCTGAACCAGGACCTGTGGCAAGAGCTCATCGAGCTGTCCAATAAACACGAGGTGACGTGGAAGTGGGTCCGCGGGCACGCCGGGAACAAGGAAAACAACCGCTGTGACCAACTCGCCACGAACGCGATGCAGAAGTACACCCGCCCGCATCGCCGGCGCGAGTGGTGCGGCCGGTAGCGCCGGTACGTGCGACGGATCCTACGTCGTCTGCGCGGCGCCTCCGCGAGGCGCTTGGCTGTGAGTGTGCCGTGCTACGCTTGGGCGCCCCACCGATGCCGGATCACGACGGTCCCCACCGCGACGACCATCAGCGCCAGAAGTACCAAGACCGCCTCGCCAACCGCCGGGACGCCCAGCGACGGTACGAAGACGTACGCCGCCCCCGGCCCATACCATGGACTCTGGGAGCCTGGAGCGCCGATCACGATCTTCCCGTCACCGACGGCCGCGCAATGCCCGAAGAAGTCGTAGGAACCAGCATCCGAGGCCAGGAGCTTCGCCGTTTCCGTCATGTTCACCCAGCCACCCACCGGCTTCTCGAACACGTACGCCGAGCCGGACCAAGTCCCTGCGTCGTCATGGCCGTTGGCGCCGACGACCACGACGTCCCCGCTGACGGAGACAGATCCTCCGAAGTAATCGTCACTTGCAGCGTCGGAGGCGGTAAGCTTGGATCTCTGGACCCAGGAATCATCGCTGCGATCGAACGGCGTGCCGTTGTCCTCGCGCTGAAACACGTACGCCGAACCGCAGAGCGAACCGCCCGGACATGGGTCATCGTCCATGTGGGCACCGATCGCGGCTACGTCCCCGCTGACCGAAACGGAATACCCGAACCAGTCGTGATCCGTGGCGTCGGACGCGGTCAGCTTGTCCTCTTCAACCCACAAGTCGTCGTCCGGAATCGACGGCGTGCCGTTGTCGTCGCGCCGAAACACATACGCCGAGCCGGACCAAGTTCCGGCGTGACCATCATCCCTCGCTCCGATGACGGCGGTGTCCCCCCACACGGATACCGACCAGCCGAACGTATGCCCTCCCGGAGCATCGGAGGCCGTGAGCTTGGCCTGCTCGACCCATGAATCGTCGCCCCGAATCAGGGGCGTGCCATTGTCGTCGCGCCGGAATACGTACGCCGACCCGACATCCGGGGCCCCGATCACGACCGTGTCGCTGCTCACGGACACGGACAGGCCGAAGAATTGCAGTGCTGCGGCGTCGGATGCAGTGAGCTTGCCCTCGTGAAGCCAGACGCCGCCATCGTGCCGGAACACGTGCGCTGCGCCGGATTCCCACCCCGCGTGGTCGTCACCGGTGGTTCCGATCACGATGGTGTCACCGCTGATCGAAACGGCCTCGCCAAGGAGATTGCCGGTCGCGGGTTCGGGAGCCGTGAGCTTGCTCTCCTGGACCCAGCCCCCACCGTCGTTGCGGAAGACATATGCCGAGCCGGCGGCGACCCCCGTGTCGTTGTCGAGCACGGCGGTGAAGGGGCCTCCGTTCTCCGAGACCTCGACCCGCGCCAGGTCCCACATTGCTGAATCTCGTTTCGTTTCCAGAAGGTAGTTGAATGCCAATTCGATGGGTGGGGTCATCCCGGCCAGACTGATCTCCGGCGATGTGACCACACCTTCGGTCGGGCCGGCGGGAGGTCCGCTGTCATAGTCGCACCGGTCGTCGACTCCGTAATACAGCGCGCTGGGCGTCGTGTGCCCGGATTGCGAAGCCCAACAGCGGTCGGTCAGGTGCCACAACCCGTTCCCGTCACCGAAGGTGTTGTCGACGGTGAATCCACCCGCACCTGACTCGAAGTCCTCGCTCAGGGCACACGCCTGCAAGGCATCGCATACGTCAACATCGTCGACGTAGAACCCGGCCGAAGAGCTCGAGCTTCCGTCCGCGCTACGGAATCCGAAGCGGATCCGGATATTTGCCCCGGCCATCGCTGATAGATCCACCACGGCGGTCTGCCACGGTTCACCAAGATCGAAGGTGGGATCGGCAAGGGCCGGTTCACCGGTGTCGGCGGCATCCCGAGGTGCCCCGACCACGACGGCATCCTGGCTGATGGCAACGAAGTCCCCGAACCAATCCCCATTCGCACCGTCGGATGCGGTAAGGTTGGCCGCTTCTTCCCATTGACTCCGCGCGGCAGGCGCCGCCCCGGTGAATACGATTGCGGCGACCAGCAAACGGCCCCGACGAATCGATCTTCGACTTCTACCGTGCATCATTTCTCCTCCGCCTCGATGAAGGGGCGAGTGGGCTCAGCGTCGCCTGAGCCGGAAACACATGAATCGGGAACTGGGCCTGGCGCGACTCATTCCCGCCCGTCATCGTTCACAAGGCTCTCCGTGATTGTCCAGCAAGCGCGGTGCCGACTGCGCCCGCCCCCGCAGTTCTTTGGCTGCTGTGGTTGTTCCGGGAATCATGCGCCGGCCGGACACCAAGCAAGCTGGACGATCACCCACACTAACCGTTTGTAGGGTATAGACTTGCATTTGCGACCCAAGTCGGGTCTCCGGACACGTCGATGGATTCCGCATCGCAGTGGAAACATGAGGGCGGACGTGTTCAGCATGTGCTGTGTGCGATCTCACCCAATCCCCTGTGGAATCCCGCTTGGGCGGAAGGGAGCGGAGAGTAGGGTAGGAGAAACGCACCGCCCTCCGTGCTCGTGCCCGACGGCGTCGACACCGCCATAGGCGCAGTCGTTTCCGGTCGGGGTGAAACCGTCCACATCATTGCGCGGAAACGCCCACTCCGTCTCCACTGACGTAGCGTCATCCCATACGTTCCACACAGAATGCCCAGTCTACGCTAATCCATGAGCCTGGGGTTGTACTGCCGGGGGCCGGCGCGGTAGCCGGTGTAGGCCGCCTCGTTCAGCGGCGCCGGCGTGTAGATGTAGATGTGGGCCGCGGTAGGATCCCAGAGGACCAACTCTTCGCGCTCGTTGCCGCACACGTTCGCCGGGATCGCGTGATAGAACCCCATGCGGTGCACCCTGTTGCCGTTCGGCGGCGGCAGACCGGACAGCGACTTGCCTTTGCCCGCGCCGAGGTCCCACAGCCATCCACCGTTGTACAGTAGGGCCGGTCGCTGCGCTGCGTTCCAGTAGACGGGCTCCATTCCCACGTTCGTGGGAGACGCATTCAGTTCGAGTCGGTCGACGATCTTGCCCGTAGCGCTGCTGACCACGTAGACATCGGGTGTGTGCCCGTTCCAGCGCAGGACCATCTCCGGTCCGGCCAGGTCCGGGCGGAAGTCGGCGACGCGCACCTCCTGGCCGTGAGGGACGAGTTGCCCGCCCAGCCGCAGGATCACTTCGCCCCGAGCATCCGTGACATGCCCGAAGCCCGAGCAGACGGCTCGCATGCGACCGTCGTCCCACGGTGTGATGGCGACGGAGTCCATGTTGCGTCCGAGCTTCTTCTCCCAGAGCGGCTTGCCGTCCGGCCCGAGGACGAAATAGCCGCCGTTCACCTCGTCGCGTCCGTCTCCGTCGAGGTCACCGACGGCCGGGATGTAGGCCGGGCACTCGCTGTACTTGATCCATTCGGTGCCGTAGGTCCACAGGACATCGAGCGATTCGTCGAAAGCGACGTACGTATCGCCCAGCTTGACCACAAAATCGCGCGGGGGCGGCGTGCCGCGGAAGTTCGCGATCAACAATCGCTGGTGCACCCAATTGGCCCCGACGGGATCTTTCCTTCGACGCTCGGTGAGCGCCGCCGGCGCCGCCTCGCGCAGGACTGCGCCGGTCTTCCCATCGCGAATCTGCACGACGACATCGGCCAGCGACTGCCAGTCGACCTTGATTCCCGTAGCGGGCTTGTGCCAGAAGCAGATCACCTCCGCGGCTCCGTCGGCGTCGATATCGTGGACGGCCACCGACATCGGCCGGGACGGCTGGTTGCCGCCGGCCCCCTGGTGCCACAGCGGCTTGCCGTTAATGTCGAAGGCGCCGAGGAAGGTCGGCTTCATCCCGCCGTGGTGAGCGCCGCTGGGTGCGCCGTGGTTGCAGCGGTAGACGAGGAAGTCACATCGGCCGTTGCCGGTCAAGTCTCCGATCCGTACGTCGCCGCCGAACGTAACGCCATTCTTCGTGGTGAGAAACGGTTGGGGGATCGCGAGCTTGCGGAACAGTATCGGTTCGTCCGCGACGACCGCCGCTCGCGTCTGCGGCTGCCCTTCCGGCGCGCTCACGGCGCACAAGAGCACCGCGAGCAATGAGAAGCCGTGGGTGTGAGCCTCAATCATGTTTGTAGGCAGCCACTCCTTCATCTTGATGTGGCACGTGCTCAGCCTGTTCTCAGTAGCGCCAGACCGTGTTTCTGGGTGCCACGGGCGGCTTGCCCGCCCGTGTTCTGCGGCAAAGGCACTGGCAGGCAAGCTGCCAGTGGCACCCAGCGCCGAGAAGTTAGAACCCCGCGTGGCCCTTTGTCGTTAATCACGCGTTCAGGTCGCGGCAGTCGGTTGGGTCTTGCCGCGGTTGAGGGCTCGGGCCATGTTGCGGATGGCCTGGCGGAGGCGCTGCTCGTTCTCGACGAGGGCGATGCGGACATAGCCTTCGCCGTTGGGACCGAACGCCCGGCCCGGGGCCAGGGCGACCTCGGCCTCGTCGAGCAAACGCATGGAGAAGTCGATGGTCGACTCGCCCGCCAAGTGGTCGGGGTTGATCTTGGCCCAGACGAACATCGACCCGCGCGGCTTCTCGAGCTCCCATCCGAGGCGGCTGAGGCCGTCGCAGACCACGTCGCGGCGTGTCTGATAGGTGCGAGACTGGCGTTTCACATCCTCTTCGCATTGACGCATGGCGATGATCGAAGCGATCTGCACGGGCTGGAAAATGCCGTAGTCGTAGTACCCCTTGATGGTGGCCAGGGCGTCGACCATCTCGGCATTGCCGGCACAGAAGCCGATGCGAAACCCGGCCATGTTGTACGGCTTCGACATGGTGATGAACTCGACGCCCACCTCCTTGGCCCCGCGGGCGGCGAGGTAGGACGGGGCCGCATAGCCGTCGAAGCAGGTCTCGCCGTAGGCGAAGTCGTGGATGACGGCCACGCCGAACTCCTGAGCCGTCCGCACGACGTTGTCGAAGAACGGCGGCTCGACGGTCATGGCCGTGGGGTTGTGCGGGTAGTTGAGGATGATCAGCTTCGGCCGGGGGTAGAGGTGCCCGCAGACGTACGCGATCCGCTCGAGGAACGCCTCGTCGTTGCCGAGCGGTACCGAGATCACGTTGGCCGACGCCAGGGCCGGGCCGTACACATGGATGGGGAACGCCGGATCGCCGACGACGGCGGTGTCGCCCGGCCCGAGCATGGCCAGGCACATGTGCGAGAACCCTTCCTTCGAGCCGATGCAGGCGATGATCTCGCGGTCGGGGTCGAGCGTGACGCCCCACTTGGTCTTGTACTTGCGGGCCACGTCGCGGCGCAGGTTGAACAGCCCGCGCGACTCGCTGTAGCGGTGGTTGCGCTGATCCTGCACGGCCTCGCAGAGCTTCTCGACGACGGGCCCGGGGGCCGGGTCGAGCGGGTTGCCCATGCCGAGGTCGATAATGTCGATGCCCTGCCGCCGCTTTGACTGCTTGAGG
>CAYMME010000375.1:0-9593 GCA_964391465.1 uncultured Planctomycetales bacterium | reverse complement strand
ACTGGCGCACCCAACCCGACGACCGCGGGATCGGGTTCTGCACCGCCTTCTACTCCGACGACGAGGGCAAGACGTGGCGGGAGTCCCGCGACAGCCTTTGGGTGTGGGAGAACGGCGGCGCGTGGCAGGGTGCGTGCGAGGTGCCGTGCGTGGCCGAAACCGCCGACGGGCGACTGCTCATGTTCATGCGTACGTGGTATCAGCGCCTCGCTCAGAGCTACAGCACGGACGGCGGCCAGACCTGGAGCCCGGCGAAGCTCAACGACCTCGTGAGCAGCAACTCGGAAGCGTCGCTCGTCCGGCTCCCCTCCACCGGCGATCTGCTCTGCATCTGGAACCAGGCCGACACCCAGGAGATCAAGACGGGCTACTACCGCGCTCGCCTGACCTCGGCGATCTCGAAGGACAGCGGCAAGACCTGGGGCAGCTTCCGCACCGTCGCCATGTCACCGGGACAGAAGAAGGTGAGCCGCATCACGAAGCCCGGCCCGCCGGGCTTTCTGCGAACCCCGATGTCGGTGCCCACCAAGGCGAACATGGCGGCCGACGAGTTCCACATGAACCGCGCGCCGCGCGTCAGCTTCGTCGGCAACAAGGCCTACTTCGTCTACACCCATCGCCGGTACACATACGTGGAGAGCAAGCTCAAGCGCACGTACAATCACAGCCGGCTGCGCGTGATGCCGATTGCCTGGTTCTACGCACAAGACCGATGAACCCGGCGGCAAGGAGGCGAAGTCCGTGAGCTCAAGCACGATGCTGTGTGCGATCGCGACCGCCCTGTCGGCGCTTGTCGGCGCGGCGCGGGCGGCGGCGCCGCCGCCGAATGAGTGGAAGCGCGTCGTGTTTCATGACGACGCCCAGAGCCTGCGCGAAGCGGCGGATGCTGCGGATCCCGAGCCCTTTCTCCGTCAGTTCATCCGTCGTGAGATCGACGACGTACCCATCACGACATTCTGCTACATTGCCGCCCTGCCCGACGTATGCCTGTACGACACCAAGGCCGGCGAAGTGCGTGGGGCGCGTGTGAAGAAGCCGGACGATCCCTACCGGGCCCTTCATCGCCTCCATGCTCAGGGGACCGACGTACTGAAGATCGCGATCGGCGAGCTACGGCCCCGGGGTCTTGAGATCCTGGCCGCCATCCGCATGGGGGACACGCATTTCCGGCGTATCGATCCTGACGACCCTCGATGCTCGCAGTTCCTGCTGGACCATCCTCAGTACGTCATCCGGCAACCGGACGGGAGGACGAACGAAACCGCTCTCGACTACTCGCACGCGGACGTGCGCGCGTATCGGTTCGGCATCATGCGGGAGCTGGCCGAGAAGTACGACATCGACGGCCTGGAGCTGAACTTCTGCCGAATGGGGAAGCACTTCCCGCGCGACAAGGGGCGAGAGAAGGCCCACATCATGACCGCCTTCATGGGCGAGATCCGTGCCATGCTCGATGCGGCGAGCAGGAAGCGGACTCGCGATCGTCTGACGCTCGGTGTACGGGTACCCGAAGGGATCCGCGAGTGTTGGCTCGCAGGGCTCGACCCGAAGACCTGGGTGGAGCGCGGCTGGATCGACTACCTCACGGTGGCAACGTTCAACGAGACCGATCCGCAAGTGCCGGTCGAGGAGTTCACGTCGCTGACCGCGGGGCGCAACTGCCAGGTGCTGGTAGCCATGGGCAACATGATGGGCGGCGTATGGACGGGCCTGCCGAAGATCACGGATCGGGGAACCGCGCAGTTTCGTGAGTGCTACTACGGCATGCTGTTGACCCCAGCCGAGGCCCGAGCCTGTGCAGCCAACTACGAAATCGCGGGCGCCGATGGGATCTCGTTCTGGAACATCTCGTGCAACATGGGCACCAAGGGCAAGTTTTGCTCCCCGACGAACCAGAAGCTGACGCACGCGTGGATGCGTGCCGTAATCGATCGGCCCGGCATCTGGAAAGCCCCGCGCCGCTACCACTATCTGCCGATCTACAAGTGGACCCGAGACGTCAGTCCGCCCGCCAGGAATTACGCCTTCTACGACCAGGGGCAGAGCCCGCTCGGCACCCGCAAGACCCAAATCCTGCGCTTCCCCCCCACCGCGACGGGGAAGCGGCAGACGTACCGATTCCGTATGGCCGACGGCCGCAACGGCGAGACGCTCTCGGGCACGCTCCGCTTCCGCATCTTCCACCTGCGACCCGAGGACCGACTGGCCATCGACGTGAACGGCGCAATCGTTGATCGCGCGAAGACGCAACGTAGCGACCTGGATCCGAACACGATCGGGCTTCCGGGCGCAGCGTTCGAGGTCGCATTCGAGGACTGCCCGCCGCTTCGGGGCAGGAACGAGCTTGGCTTGACGCTCGAGAGCACGGCAAGAGGCGGAGAGGTGCCCTACATGGAAGAACTCGATATCCTCGTCGAGTGATCCGGTGTCCCGAACAGGCCGTCCGCACTGCGGGCGGGACCCATCCGATACGAACATCGACGGATGTGCTGACAGTGAGCAAGACGCAAGACGTATCACACCAGTTACGCAGTTACATCGCCCCTGCGGCCCCCGCGACACGATGCCCATGCGACGGCAGCGAGTCGGACATGCGGGTGGAGTTCGGGTTCACGCCGCGCTGGTTTCACGAGCGGTGCGGGATCGATTTCTCTGAGAGGTATCACCTCGATCCGCTGTACCGTCGCGAGTGCCTGGTCGCGATGCGACACGAGCTGAACCGGTGTTTCCCGTCACTCGGTTTGGGCGGCGACCGTCCCGACGACAGTGTCGCCAACCTCGACAGCGTGCAGGGCGCGCTGCTGGTCTCGAAGATCTTCGGGGTCGGGTCCGAGTACTTCATCGACAACTGGCCGGCGGCGCGACACGAGTTCCTGAGCAAGGAGCAGGTCGCGGCCCTCGAAGTGCCGAACCTGCCCGACGTGCCCGTCTTCGCCCAAGTCTTCGAACAGATGGACACCATTGAACGCGCGTTCGGGCGAATCGAGGGTTATCTCAACTGGCAGGGTGTGCTGAACAACGCGTTCCGCATTCGCGGGCAGGACGTGTTCGCAGATCTGATCGAGGACCCTCCGCTCGTGCATCATCTGTTCGAGGTGATCGCGCGGACGATGATCGAGGGCGCCCGGCAAGTCTACGCCCGGCAGCGCGAGTCCGGCGTGACGGTCCGGCATTTCACGGTCAGCAACTGCGTGGTGAACATGGTCTCGCCGGACGCGTACCGTGAGCATCTCATGCCCTACGACAAGATGATCTCCGACGCATTCGAGCACTTCGGCATTCACAACTGCGCCTGGAACGTGGATCCATACATCGCCGACTACGCACAGATCCGCACGCTGGGCTACGTGGACATGGGGCTGGACTCGAACCTGGCTCGCTGCCGGCGGCTGTGCCCCGACACGCGTCGAGCGCTGATGTACTCACCCGTCGAGTTAGTCACGAAACCACTGAAGGAAATCCGGGACGACCTGGCACGGGTCCGGCGCGAGTTGAGCCCGTGTGACATCGTGATGGCGGACATCGACCACGGCACGCCCGACGAACGCGTGATCGCATTCGCGGAGATGGCGGCAAGCAGTCTGAATGTCCAGCCGGAGGCGTAACACGCCAACCGACCCGCATCGCTCAGGGTGCCCGCGCGGCGAACGAAGGCAATCGTTGTGAACCCCCGGACCGCACTCCGGCATACTCTCGTCTCGGCGTTCCTGTGGTGGAACAACGTGCATCGCCGTCTGCTGGGGGTGTTCTTCGCCGTTGCGGGACCCCGCGTAGCCTACGGCCTGTCGGGTTTCCTGGCGCGGTTGCTCTATCGGCTGATGACCCCGATTCAGGTGCGGAGCGAGGCACAGTGCCGGGCCGCGTTGGGAGACCGGATTCCCGACCGGCAGGTGATCTCCCTGGCGGAACGATCGTTCGTGCACCGGGTCTGGAGCCTGACCGACCTGATCCTTGCCGACCGCCTGCTACATCGAACCACATACCGACGCTACTGCGAGGGCCTGCGGGAACCACATCTGAGCCGGTTGCTTGATGCCCAACGCCGCGGCCGGCCGGTCATTCTGCTGTCGGCGTACTACGGCCCGTTCGATCTGCTGCCGGTGTTCCTGGGCTTTCAGGGTGTGCGCGCCGGGGTGGTGTACCGCCCCCATCCGAACGCGGAGTTCGACGCGTACCGGCGGCGAATCCGGGCCCGCAGCGGCTGTGAGCTGATCCCGGTGGAGTCTGCACCCGTACGTTTGCCCCAGGTTCTGGAGGCGGGCGGGAGCGTGGCGATTGTCGCGGACCATCATGCCGAGCGTCGAGGGCTTCCGGTCACGTTTCTGGGGCTCCCCACGATGGCCCTGCGATCCGTGGGGCTGTTGGCTTGGCGGTATCACGCCGCCGTGGCGGTGGCGGGAATTCGCAGGTTGGGTGAGGCGTTTCGGTTCGAGATCGACGTGCAGGACACTATCGAGGTGACGGACTGGGCGCACGAAGAGCACCCGGTGCGCTACATCACGGACCGGTACTTGCGTGCCCTCGAGCGGCTCGTGCTTCACGATCCGGCGCAGTACATCTGGGCCTACGCCCGTTGGGGAGCTGAGTTGGCTCGACGACTGACGGAGACCGAGGGTCCGGCCGACACCGAGGCCTAGCTCCCGCCGCTGGATGCGTTGATCAGCGACTCGATGAAGTCACCGGTGGCCTGACCGACACCCGAATCGACCCCGCCGAAGACCGTCGATGTGAAAGGCACGCCAATGAGGAACGCCACCAAGCCAGCAGCATAAAGACGCATCTTGTTCACAGGTCTCTCCTTTCGTCGCGTCCGCCCGGGACCCTGGACCGCCCCAAAGTCGGCGGGCGCCGTACGTATCCGTGAGCATCCTACGTCCGTGTGACGGGAGTGTCAACCCCTGTGTGCCGACTGGTGGCATCGGGGCATCGCACGCGGCGGCGATACGGTAGAATGGTCTCCGCGTGACGATGATTCAAAGGGGGCGGCCGGCCTGTTCGGTCAGACCTTGGGAGGCGTTTCGCGATGAAGAACCTGACGCGACGACGGTTTGTGAACACGTCTTTGACCTCGATCGGCGCGCTCGGCGCGGCGCGTGCAGCCGCTCGCGGCGCGGTTCCCGGCGCGAACGAGAAGATCCGTGTGGGTCTGATCGGCTGCGGCGGGATGGGTCGGGGTGACATACTCACTTTTCTCAAACACAAGGACACGGCCTGCCCGGTCATCTGCGATGTGGACGACGCCCAGATCGAGAAGGTGGGTAAGGCGATCGAGGGCGCCAGTGGCAGGCGTCCCGACGCGGTCAAGGACTTCCGCCGCGTCATGGATCGCAAGGACGTCGACGCGTGCGTCGTGGCCACTCCGGACCACTGGCACGCCCTGCCGACGATTCACGCCTGCGCGGCCGGCAAGGACGTGTACGTAGAGAAACCGCTGGCGACCAGCATCGGCGAGGGACGCGCGATGGTCGAGGCCGCCCGCAAACACGAGCGCGTCGTCCAGATGGGCACGCAGTGGCGGAGCGGCCGACACTACCAGGAAGCCGTCGCCCACGTACACTCCGGCAAGCTCGGCAAGATCCGGCAGGTGCGATGCTGGGCCTACCTGGACTGGGTCCACGACGTGGGCAAGCCTGAGGACAACTCGCCACCGCCGGGCGTGGACTACGACATGTGGCTGGGCCCGGCACCGAAGCGTCGCTTCAACCCGGCCCGGTTCCACTTCAGCTACCGGTGGTTCTGGGATTACGGCGGCGGGTTGATGACCGACTGGGGCGTGCACCTGATCAACATCGCTCACTGGGCCATGAACGTTGACGCGCCTCAGCGCGTCAGTGCTTCGGGCGGCAAGTACACGTACGACGACATCTCGGAAACGCCGGACACGCAGTGCGCGATGTTCGACTATCCGGGGTTCACGATGATCTGGGAGCATCAGATGACGGGCGGCCACGGGTGTGAGAACCGGGAACACGGCGTGGCCTTCTACGGCACCGAGGCGACGCTGATCGTCGACTCCGCCGGCTGGGAAGTTGTGCCGGAGAAGACCCGGAAGCCCAAGATCGAGCGGCACAAGGGCAACGGCCGGCCGGAACACGTGCGGAACTTCCTTGACTGCATACGGTCCCGCAAGCGGCCGGTCCAGGATGTGGAGATCGGCCACCGAGTCACGACAACCGCACACCTGGGCAACGTCGCCCTCCTGACGAAGCAATCCGTGCGCTGGAACACCGAGAAGGAACGTGCGGTCGGCAGCGATGAAGCGAACCGGCTGGTGACCAAGCCGTATCGCGCTCCCTGGAAGTTGCCAGCCTAGTTTCGTGCTCGGCACCGGGCTGTCGCGACGGCCAGCCTGCTGTAGCGGCCTGCGCCTCGCACGCCGCCCGGCCGCTGCAGATCACCGGGTGCCGCTGGCGGCTTGTCCGCCGGTGTTCGCGGTCATGATGTGTCTCCTGCACACACGGGCAGGCAAGCTGCCCGTGGCACCCGAGAGCCACGCACCGTCGCCGCTTCAGGGCACGCACACCATCTCGTCAGCGCGCTCGGCGTATTCCTCCAGCCACTCGGGGCCCGGTTCGTACCACTCAGCCAACGTGTCCATGCACGGCGTGAACGGACGGAAGTGGAAGAAGAGTGGTGACAGCTCCTCGAGCGCGTCGGAACGTTCATGACCGAGAACGAGCATCCGGTAGATCGCCGAGATCGCCCCGGCGCGATCGGCTCCCGCCTGACAGTGAATCAGGATTGGGTACTCCGCGTTCAGCAGCGTGTCGATGATCGCCTCGAGCACGTCCGGCGGCGGAAGGGACTGCGCGCTCATGCGGTGATTCGCGAGGACCACCCCTTTGGCCCCACACACCGCAACCTCGGCGTCGTACCACGGCTTGCCGACGTTGGACCCGCGCAGATTCACCACTGTGCGAATGTCGAACGTGTCGATCGTCCAGGCCAGTTGCTCGCCCGTCGGCTGGCCCGACCGATACGCCCTGCCCTCATCAAGCAC
The DNA here is from genome assembly GCA_964391465.1 of uncultured Planctomycetales bacterium. Lineage (GTDB taxonomy): Bacteria > Planctomycetota > Phycisphaerae > UBA1845 > CAYMME01 > CAYMME01. Next base: position 2,593 of record CAYMME010000375.1, on the reverse strand, counting down.
ATGAAAGTTGAACGGCAGGCAGCCCGACGACTCCTCGGACAACGGGTCGCATGGCGTGCACGCGACAATCGGCACAACCAGCGCGGCCAGCCCCGAACGCGCCGTTCCGTGACACCCGGTCTTTCTCATCGAACCTTCGCACTCTCTGTACTGTGATTCCGCACCAGCCCAACGACTCGCACCGCGGGCACGTCTTTGTCGCTCCTCCAGAAGCCCGCTCTCTGTGGCCGATGGCCGTTTCGGGCTACGTCCGCGCCACGACGGCAAAACAGTGGTGGTCGGACTCGTCAGTGATCCCATTCAAGGAAGGATAACAAACCACATCGCGGAAGCCGGCATTCGTGATCACCGCGACGATCTCTTCCTCCGAGTACGCCACGTTGCTCAGGGCATGGCGTGTGACCTCGCCGCTCTCGGCGTCGACCACGTGGAATCGCTCGGTGCCGGTGCGGCTGTCTTCATCCCAGAACGACTCCTTCAGGACGAGATGCGGTCTATCGGAGAACAGCCCGGCCTCGGATGCGCTCCACGATGGGCCCGCAGCGCCCGACTGTCGAACCTGCTCACACCTCTGCAGTTCGAGCAGGAGCGACCCGCCCTCGGCGAGGGCCCCACGGGCGCACGCCAGGATGCGCCGGGCCTCGCTGCGACGGAAGACGTTGAACTGCCCATAGACCATCATGACCAAGCCGAACCTCTCACCGAAGTCGGCGATGCGAACATCCGACTCGATGTACTCGCAGGCGAGGCGCTCGCGAACCGCCTCTTCGCGGGCATACGCCACGGCGGCAGGCGAGAAGTCGATGCCGACGCACTCGCACCCGAGCTTCGCAAGCCGCATCGTGTACAGGCCCGGACCACACGCCAAGTCGAGGACCCGCGTCGGCCGTGCACCGATGACGGTCTCATGAATCCAACGTACGTGATGGTCCAGCTTCTCAGTACGGCGGCTCGCGAGGTCATGCTCCTGGCACAGATGCTCCCGGAGCATTCGCTTGCTGAAGTCCGGATCGTTCCAAGGGATGTTGTCGCCCTCCGCCCAGGGGGCCGGAGGGTCCGTACGGCACACCACGTCCCCAAGCGTCAGCATGGTGCTCATGTCATCTCTTCGCTCCATCGGGCGGCGTTCGGCTCCTTCGTGCGGATGTCGCAATCGCGGGCGGGTATGGTAAAACGGCTCCAACTGAAAAGCGAGGTGAACGCATGCGTCATTCCGGCAAACACACGTCAATGATCCTGCCCGTAGCAGCCACCCTCCTCGGTGCAATCGTACCGACCCCCGTTGCACTATGCAGCAGGCCCACCGCCCCGCCGCGCAGCGATGCGACGGTCCTACACGCCGACTTCGAGAACTACACCGACGGCGTGGTTCAGCCGCTCAACGCCGGTGTGCGTTGGCTCGGAGATCCGTTCGCCGGTCGCGACGAAGGTGTCGTGGAAATCACGCGAGGTTCTGCGTTCTCGGGCTCGCGATGCGCTCACGTCGGGTCCGATCGCGTCGATCAGATCGCGCGCATTCGCTTGCAGGGCCGGTTCGATGCACCACACCCGACGGGCGACACCGTGATCGAGTTCGTCTTCCGCCCCGTGCGCGAGAACAAAGCGGTCATCAAGGATCTGACGGTCTGGTCGAGCAAGACGGCCAAACGCAGGCCGGTGAGCTTGGTGATCTTCGCCAACAGTGACGGCCAAGATGAAACGTACCGATTGGATGCCAGACACGCGGAGAAGGTGACCGCTTCGGCGACCGCGCGAAGCGACGGCGTGGTCAAGGGACTCCGGCAGAACGAGTGGACGCGCATCGTACTCCAGCGGCGGCAGGCCGCCGGTCTCTGCGACCTCTGGGTCGGGCCGCCTGGACAGGAAAAGAAGGTGGGCAGTTATCCCGATCTCTCGGCCGCGGGTGAGGTCGGGACCATCGAAATCGGCGATACCAGCCAACGCAACCATCGCGGATCAGGACACTGGGACGACGTTCGCGTGGGTGGGCTCCTGCATCCAGGACAGTCGGTCGCCCCGCCGGAGCCGCCGATGCGCGACGTGGGCACTGAGCGTCCCGTTCTCGACGCACCCATCGTCGTTGGTCGCGAGAAGCAGCTTTTTGTCGACGAGGCCGTGATCGAATCGATGACCGGCCTGACCCGAACGCTTCACCCGGTGGACAAGCACCCGAGCAATCCGCTGGTGGTCCCCGATCGGCCCTGGGAGGGACCGGCCGTGCTCTTGTACGGCGCAGTCGTTCGCGAGCCGGACTCCGGCAAGTTCCGCATGTGGTATCTGGCGTGGAACTCCACCTACGCCAAGAAGCATGACAAGCCCAAGGAGAAGTCGTTCATCTGCTACGCGGAGTCGGACGACGGCCTGAAGTGGACCAAGCCGTCGGTCGGCCGGTACTCCTACCGCGAGTCGACCGACAACAACATCGTCATTGGCTACGGCATGAGCAACACGACGATCATGCACGATCCGCGCGATCCGGATCCCTCACGCCGCTTCAAGGGCGTGCTGCGCCGCAACGGACTGCGGGCCTATCTCTCACCCGACGGCCTCGACTGGCGCGACGCGGGCGTCATCATTGACCAGGGATACGACA
>CAYMME010000374.1:0-9603 GCA_964391465.1 uncultured Planctomycetales bacterium | reverse complement strand
CCGACGGCATCCGCCAGGCGTTGCTCACCACGCAGGCCGGCCTGTGGACCGCGCTGCCCGTGATTCTCCTGCATCAGGTAATCGCCTCGCGGGCACGACGGCTCGCCGACGAGATGAACCTGGTGCTGCATGGATTGGACGCGCTGTTGGCCCGGACAAGAACCGGGAACTCACGGGGACAACGGTAGGGCAAAACGATGTTTCAATCGGTACGTTCAAGCAGACCGTCGCATCAGCGTCCCGAGATCCGCATCGCGCCGCTCATCGACATGGTTTTCATCCTGCTGATCTTCTTCGTCGTAACCACGACGTTCGTCCGGGAGACCGGCGTGACGGTGGACCGGCCGACGGCTCGCTCCGGCCAGCCACTGGAAGGCAATCCGCTCATGGTCGGCCTCGGGCCCTCCGGTCAGACCTACTTCGAGGGCCGCCGCGTGAGCCTCTTCTCGCTAAGGCCTCTCGTGCAGCGCCGGCTGCGACAGCGCCCCGACCTCTCCGTGATCCTCGTCGCGGACAAAGCCGCTCCCGCGCAGGCAATCGTCGGCGTGGTGGACGAGCTGCGCCTGAGTGGAGCCGGTCGGATCGCCCTGGCTACACAACGGGAGGGCGGTTGATGGGTGAAGAGAACGTCAATGCCGCGCGGTCCCCCGCAGCGCCGGCCGAAGGTTCTGCCGGCCAGCTCTTCGATCTGCCGCGTGGATATCGTCGGGCCCGGCGCGTCGGTTGGCTGATGGTCCTGCTGGCGCTGAGCACCAACGCCGTTCTGTTTCTCACGCTCGGCTGGATCAACCGCGCGTCCGGCAAGCCGACCGCGCCCGAGAACTGGACAACGGTGGAGATCTTTCGTGCCCCGCTTCCACCCGAGCCGATACCGCCGATCGAGGAAGAGATACGCGAAGCGATCGAGACGCCCTCCGCCCCCGCGGCGCCCGAGCCGATGAGGCTGACGCCCATGGAGCGTGAACCGCTTCGGCCGCGCCTCGTCGACCGGCCGCCGGAGCTTGCGTTCGACCTGCCGGCGATCACGCTCAGGCAGCCGAGCGTTCGGCACGAGCCGGCACCGATCCCGGTCAAGAGCCTGCCCGCACCGAGAGCCGCGCAGCCGGCAGGGCCGATGGATCTAGCCGGCGTGGACGCCGAGCCCCAGAGGCAGCACTGTCCGCCTCCGTCGTATCCGCTGTGGGCCAAGGCGGAAGGTGCCGAAGGGGTGGTCACTCTGCGCTTTGTGATCGGCGTCAACGGGCGAGTCCGCGATGTCGCGGTGCAGCGTGTCGACGGCGACGAGCGGTTTGGCAACGCCGCCCGCAAGGCCGTCGCCCAGTGGCGGTTTCGCCCCGCTACGCTTCGAGGCAGACCGGTGGCGGTGTGGTGTGTGCAGCGCGTGCGCTTCGAACTCGATGACTGAGGCCGAGTGATGACGACCGAGTGGCGAGTGTGCTTGCGACTGTTCGGGTGTTGGCTGATTCCCGGGCTGGCGATGGCGCAGAACAACGTGGAACTCGGCAACCGAGCCTTCCAAGAGGCGCGTTACGCCGACGCGGCCGCCTGCTACGAGCGCGCCCTCGAAGAGAACAAGGCCGCCCCGACATACATCAACCTGGGACACGCCCGCACTCGCCTGAGCCAGTGGCACAAGGCCATCGCGGCCTACGAAGCCGCCATCGCACTCGATGAAGAAGCGTGCGGGGCCGAAGTGTTCCGTACTCTCGGACAAGCCTGGTACATGATCCAGCGCTACGAAGAAGCGCTGCGGTTTTTCGCGAAGGCCAACCGTCTGGGGGGCCAGCCGGAAGACCCGCTCTGGATCGCCCGCTGCCTGATCGAAAGCGACCAGTGGAGCCGAGCCGAGTCCGGCGTGTTCGAGTACCTGCGCATCCGCCCCGATGACGCGCAGGCTCTCGAGCTTCTGGCTCACATCTTCATGAGGAGCGGCAAACCTCCCGAGGCCGCCCGCATCCATGAGAAGCTGGCCCGGCGAGAGCCCGGTCGGATTCGACACTACCTTGGCCTGGCCGAGGCCCAGGTTGCCTCCGGCGACCACGGAGCCGCCATTGACACGTTGGAGTGCGCCCGGCTTGCGGCCGAGGATTCCGACGAAGCTGCCAACCGTCTGCTCGCCGACCTCTATGTTCGCGAAGAGATGCATCGCGAGGCCGCCGAGGCTTACCACCGTCTGCTCGCCGCCGCCAACGACCCCACGGCCGAGGACTTCTTCCGACTCGGGTACGCACACATGCAAGGTGAGGAGTATCTGTCGGCAACGGAGGCGTTCGCCAAGGCGCGACAGCTCGACCCCGCGCACGCCAAGGCCGCCCTCTACCTCGGCCACATCGCCGCTCGACGATCGGAGGTGGAGAAGGCACGCAGCGCCTACCTCGCCGCAGCCCAGGCCGCCCCATCCTCTCCCGAGCCACGCGTTGCCCTGGCCGAGCTCTACATGAAGAACGGTCGCTTCGAGCGCGCCGCGGAGGAATTCGCCAAGGCAATCGACCTCGGCGAGCGGTCAATCGCCGTACACCACAACCGCGTGTACGCCCTCACCCAGGCCGGAGACTTCGATGGAGCCGTCGCCGCACTGAAGCGGGCACGTAGAGATCATCCTCTCGACCAACGATTGAATACGCCGCTGGACCACTTGGCGGAGGAAGCCGCCAAACGCGCTGATTGACGACCCCGGACCGGGGGACGGACGGTACTGCTTCGCATCGGACGCGTCGTCCGAGGGGGGTGGAGTACCTGGAGGCATCGACGGAGCAGCCGAAGCCGCTCAGCGTTGCGGACTGTCCTTTGTCTTGGCCGGTGCGAGGAGGTTGCCCAGGCCCTTCTCGAGCTCCTTGGCCGCCTTCTCGATACCCTCCTCGATCGGTTTGCCCAGCTCGTCGCCGAACTGCGTTGCGATGTCAGTGACGCGCTTGACCTCTCCGTTTACCATCGTGGTCACGTCTCCGACGACCTGCACGGCCACAGTGCTCAAACCCTCAAGGTCCTTGAGGCCAGACGCCAGGTCGGCCGCGATCTCGGGCGGAATCAGACCGCCGCCTTCCTTCAGCACGGAATCCAGGATTGCCTGCATGACAATGCCGGTCAGTTGAGCCAGCAGAACGCCCTCATCCGTGTCCGACCCGACGTCTCTGAGTTCGAGCCGTTGGATCTTGATGGGTACGCGCGTGAGTTCACCCCCGATCGGCAGGAGGTCCATCTGAACCGTCACGTCGTCGATGGCCAGATGCCGCACGACGAACTTCTTGCCCTGCCGTGGTTCCGCGGAGTCAGCCTCCCGACCGGACTGCAGCTTCTTGAGTTCGTCGAGAATGACCGTGTAGTTGGCCTGACTCCCCTTCCGTTCAAGATTCACACTGACGCCCGACAGAGTCAGCTCGGGCACAACGACCTTGTCCTGCCGGAGCGACCCCAGCGACACCGCAACGCGGCCCCGGCCCAAGTGAACGAAGTGATCGGCATCAAACCCGGCGGGGTTGTCAACGTTCAGCTCCGCAATCTCGACCTGCCCCGCCAACACCTGCACGTCGACGGTGTCCGCCTTCGTTTCAACGCCGAGTGCGTAGGTCGCACCCGCTTCGACGCCAGCTTTGGCCAGATGATCGATCCAGACGAACACGCCGACGACCAGCAGCACGACAAGGACGACCGCAGCAGCAACGAGTCTCGTGACTTTCTTCTTCATGCCAGGTCCCCTGGGCATTACGTGCCCCGGCAAGCGACACTTGGGATCGACGTCCCACGCAAGTGGAACGCCCCACTCATCGGGCACCAGTGTAACCGGCGGTTGCGAAGGAGGCGCACTGCTCTGGCGCGTGCTTCGGCTCAGGTGTCTTGGCTCAGCTTGAGGGTCCAGGAGTCGTGAGCTTTGACCGCTCGCGCTGCCCTCCGACTTGAGCGGCGTCCGAGGCGTTGCGGCCACGCAGACGCCATCGCTTCACATCCGCCTGTAGCATCTAAAGGCGTGCATCTGTTATGCTGTACATCGTGGCAAAGGTCTACCTGGAAACCAGCTTCATCAGCGCGTGCGTGACGACCCGGGATGACGTGGCCAGCGCGTACCGCCGGGAAGCGAGCTTGGCGTGGTGGGATTGGCGACCTCGACGGTACGAGGTGTGTATTTCCGATGAGGTCGTGAACGAGCTTTCCGACCCACGGTACCCGCAGGGCAAAACAGCGTTGCGGTTCGTGGAGCGCGTGCCGATCATTTCGGTGACAGAAAAGATGGTCGCGCTGGCCCAGGTGTTCGTTGATCGGCAGGTCATGCCGAAGCAGGTCGGTGGAGATGCGTTGCACGTAGCCATGGCGACGGTCGCCCGTGTTGACTACATGCTGACGTGGAACGTCAAGCATTTGGCGAATCCGAACAAGGCTCAACTCCTCAACGCTGGGGGCCTCGACTTCGGATTGGGGCCGCCGCGGATTCTGAGGCCGGACGACATGATGGAGCTCGCAGATGAATCCAGCTAGCGCAAAACAGAGGCTCAGCGACCCAATCGTGGAGGAAGTGCGGGCGATCCGGGAGGCGCTCGACGCGGAAGTCGGACATGATGTCGCCAAGCTCGCCGAGCGAGCCCGGCAAGCAGGCGAGGCGTATCGCCGACAGCAGGGACTGGAGCCTGTGGAGCTTCCGGAAGGGGGCGGGGAACCGATAGAATAAGATGTGGCCTCGGGCGTTTCGCCTGAGGACCGGTTCGTGCCGGTCGCATGATCGGGGAGGTCGTCATGAAGGTTCTCCGAGTGCTCCACCGCACGCCGGGGGCAGCGCCGGCTTGGCTGCTTGCGGGGCTTGCCGCGTTGGCGGGCGCCTCGCCGGCCCACGCCGACCGCTTCTGCAACCCGAACCAGTTCCCCCTCCTTGTACGGATCGGGGCCACGCCCGATCAGGCCCAAGCACTCGTGCCCATCTTCGAGGAGGCCATCCGCCTGCGGCTGGAGTACCACCGCACGATGTCCGAGCTCCTGCCGCAGATGGTCGAGACCTACCAGGTGTTCCGCGACGAAGACGCGATCGGCCAGGGCTTCAAGAAGAAGACCGAGCGGACGACGGGACAACTGCACGGCAAGGAGGTGCAACTGCACGACGCGTTCTCCCGGAGCATGCTCGGGCTGGAGCAGCGCGTCAGATCGGTCTTGAACACCGAGCAGTTGTACGTGCTGACCGCCCTACCGCACGACGATCCGTGCGGCCGCGCGCAGGCCGCCATGAGTCATGTCACCGGAGGCCGAATGACCGCCCTGGGGGCGGCGGTGGATCCCGGAATCGCCGACACCGTCGAGCGAATGCACGAGGTCAGTCAGTACCGGCACCCGAGGCCGACGCGAATCGGCGATCGCCTCCTGCATCCCGATGTGGCCGAGCAGGTCTACTACTTCGCGGGTGAGACGCCGTCGAACGAAGTCGCCATGGCCGTGCAGACCCTCCGGCAAGTCGCACACCCACAGAGCACGTACCAGGCCTACGAACGCGAGCGCGGTCGGCTCGGGGGCGAGATCAGCGCTTGGAACCTGGTCAACGGTTTGCACCTCGACAAGAACCAGGCAACCGCGATCCTCCAGTGTGCGTACCAGGGCGAGGTGCTGCGCAAGCAGTTCGAGCATGCGGCAGTGACACGCTTCGACCACGGCCCGGACAAGGTCCGGTACCAACTGGCGATGGCCCCGGCGGTCGTCGAGAGCCTGTACCAGCTTGAACGCAGGGTGGTCGACGTGATGAGCGACGGGCAGGTGCAGGTCGTTCAGGAGTTCAACCCTTGTCTTCTGCCGCCGAAGAACCTGAGCGATCCGGTGCGGGCGGGTCAGACCAAGGACAACACGGCCATGTCGCGATTCTTCGCCCGCGTCCGATCGCTGCCCAGCGATGAGCGGACCGCTGCGGTCGATCGGTGGATGGTTCGGGAGGAGAGACAGTTCGGCAAGTATGACGCGGCCTATCTCGCCGACCGCCGCGCCCAGTTGCTCGACGCACTGGACAAGACCGCCGAGATGGACGACACGCACTTCGCCGTGCATCAGAAGGGCCTCGCCGAGCGGCTCCAGCCGGTCGACGTGAGAACGGAGCTGCGCTACGACTTGGAGGGTCTGCTCACGTCGCGGCGCATCCCGGGCCGCATCGCACAGACCATGCTGTTCGATCAGCACATGACCCGCGTGCTCGCGATGCGGGCCGAGCAGCTCACCCGCCAGGCGGAGATCGACCGGCGCCACGCGAAGCATGAGTACCGAGCCGACAACTGCGACAACGGCAAGTGCGCCCTGACCGGACGGCGGTACGGCAAGCTGACGGCGAAGTGAAGTCCCCATGGCGAAGCTCGACCGACGTGAACTGCTGACCCGGACGACGCGACTGGCCGCGGGCACTTGCCTGGGCTGCGGCGTCGGCCGGCTCTGGACCGGGCAGGCCGCGGCGGCCGCGGACATGCCGCGAGGCTCCGAGCGCGAGGTCGACTTCTACGAACCCCTTCCCGACAAGCGAATCCAGTGTTTCGTCTGCCCGCTGCACTGCACGCTGGAGGACGGCGAGACCTGCTTCTGTCGCACGCGGACGAACTACGGCGGGCGCCTGCGCACCGACGCCTACGCCAACCCGTGCATCCTCACCACCGACGCCATCGAGAAGCTGCCGCTGAACCACTTCCTGCCCGGCACCAAGGCCCTGACCCTGGCATGCGGCGGGTGCAACCTGCGCTGCCTTTACTGCCAGAACTGGCAGCAGTCGCAGGTGTGCCCGAACGACATCAAGACGTACAGCATGTCGCCGCAGCAGGCGGTCGACGCGGCCGTCGAGGCCGGCGTGCCTACCATCGCGCTCGGCTACACTGAACCCATCGCGTTTCTCGAATACGCTCGGGACATCGCGGTGCTGGCCAAGAAGCGCGGGCTGCGGGTGGCCGTGGCCACCGCAGCGTTCGTCGATCCCGCGCCGCTGGTGGACTTCGCCAAATATGTCGACGCGTTCGTGGTCACGCTCAAGGGTTTCGACGACGAGGCCCACCATGGCATGACCGGCGTGCACCTCGGCCCCATCAAGACCGCCATCGAGACCATCAAGACCAAGACCAAGTGCTGGCTCGAGATCGCCTACCTCGTGGTGCCGACGTACAACGACGACACCACGATGATCAAGAAGGGCTGCGCGTGGATCCGCAAGACGCTAGGCCGGCGCGTGCCCGTGCACTTCGCGAGGTTCGAACCGTCGTACGAACTGAAGAACCTCCCGCGCACGCCGGTCCAAACGCTCGAGCACGCAGTGGCCACCGCCCGCAAGCTGGGCTTGCAATGCGTCTACACCTCAAACATCGCCCCGCACCGTGACACCGCCACCCGCTGCATCAAGTGCGACACCACCCTCATCCAACGACTCGGCTTCAAACTAATCGAAAACCACACCCAAAACGGCAAGTGCCCCAACTGCCACACGCGCCAGCCGGGCGTCTGGGCGTGAGCAGTACTTGACACCGCTTGCCTGCCGGGCAGGATGGCGGGCATGAAGAACCTGATTCTTATCGCTGCGTTGGTTTGTGTTTCTGTTTCGTCCGTCGTTGGTGATGTTCCCGTCTACGACAGTGCCGACGTGGGCAAGTACTTCCGCGAGTGGTTGCTTTGCGGGCCGATGCCTTTGGGCGATGGGCTCGAGTTGACCGACTACAAGCATGGTCGGCAGTGCGCGGGGTATCACGCCGACCTGCTGGCGTCGGCCGGTGGTGAGGCCGCGATCGACCCGAAGGTCGGCGATGAGGTCACGTGCGGCGGCAAGAAGCTCGAGTGGTTCCGCCATGTTTCGAAGGGCGACCTGATCGCGCTGGACGAGATCTTCACGCCGAACGAGCTTGTCGTCGGCTACGGCTTCTGCAAGATCCGTGCGGCCGAGGCTTCTTCGTACATCCTCTCGATCGGATCGAACGACGGGGTCAAGGTCTGGCTCAACGGGCAGAACATTCACACGCACCACCCGGAGATGGGCCGCTGGCTGCAGCCCAACGACGACTACGTCCCGATCCGCTTGCGGAAGGGGCTCAACAATCTGCTCGTCAAGGTCGACGAGGGCAGTGGCGACTACGGCTTCGTCGTCCGGCTGCTCGACTACAAGCAAACGCTCGCGGCCGTCCGCAAGGGCCTCGACCGCCACAAGCGGCTCTCGGTGGTTACCCAGGAGGGTGTCGCGGCCGTGTACTTCGGCGAGCCCTACGCAATCAGCGTGCTAAACCCGAAGGCCCAGGTCACCGTCGAGCTTCTCGACAAGGCGCAGAAACGCCTGGCCGTCCAGTCGGCCCGACCCGGGTACAAGATCAAGTTCCCGCTCGCCGACGTGGCCGACGGGCCGATCACGTTTCGAGCCACGTTCCCCGTGCGCGAGGGTGAGACGCTCACGTCCGAGCGCGGGCATTTCAAGGGCAAGCTGCCGCGACATCCAAACGTGCGGAACATCAAGGACCTGGCCACGCTCGACGACAGCGGCAAGCCCTACCTGCCGATCGGCATGTACGGCGTTGCGCCTTCGGCCTACGCGCAGGCGAAGGAAGCGGGGATGAACTTCGTGTTGGGTTCGACCGCGAACCTCGACGCTGCCCATGCGGCCGGGCTGAAGGTCGGCGTCGGTCTGCACGGCAGCGGCCCCGGCTGGATCGACCACATCCACGAAACCGTCAACGCGGCGAAGTCGCATCCGGCCGTCCTGTTCTGGATGATGTTCGACGAGCCGGGCTACAACAAGGCCGACCTGCTCCAGATCCATGCCGCGTACAACGCCCTGTACGAATTCGACAAGATCCACCCCGCGTACCTGGTCATCACCGCGCCTACGGTGTACGAGACATTTGGTCGATGCTGCGATGTCCTGGCCGTCGACACCTACCCGATCTCCCGCGGCAACTACGCATCCGTGCCGCAGTGCATCGCGCGGGCCTACGACGCCTCCGACGGCGATCAGCCCGTCTGGCACTGCGGCCAGTTGTTCGCCTGGCCAAGGGACCGGCCGCCGACGCCGCACGAGCACCGCTACATGACCTACAGCGCCCTGATCGAAGGGGCGAAAGCGTTCCTGTGGTACTCGTACCGCCACGCCGGCTGGACGCTGCCGAAGGACAGCCCCGAACTGTGGAAGGCCCACGTGTCGTTGATCGGGCAGCTCAACGAACTCGCGTCCGTGATCGTCGCGCCGGGCCGGGGCGAGAAGGTGAAGGTCACCGACGGTCGCGACATGATTCGCGCCGTGATCAAGTCCGACGGAAAACGCACGTTCCTCTTCGCGTCCAGTGATGCGCGAAAGGAAACGCTCCGGTGCACGCTCGCATTGCCGTCGCGCAGCGACGCCGAATTCGCCGTTTACGGCGAAAACCGGAGCGTAGCCGCCGGCAACGGCATGCTCACTGATACATTCCGGCCGCTCGACGTGCACGTGTACCAGTTGAAGTAACGGCGTGGGTGCCCCATCCTTCGTCCCCGTGCGCCGGGATTTGCGAAGGGTGGGGGACGGACAACGCACCCTTTGCGCCGGCCCTCGCGCGCAGCCGGTCGGCGATCGTGCATACGCAGGAGGGTGCATCTCGAATTCGGTGGCAGCCGGGTGCCACGGGCAGCTTGCCTGCCCGTGCTCACCACACC
>CAYMME010000373.1:0-9619 GCA_964391465.1 uncultured Planctomycetales bacterium | reverse complement strand
TTGCCACGCCCCTTGCCACTCTGATGAATTGTGGACGTACCGGTGGGGCCGGAATGCACAACAGCGCCAGCAACGCAATCGTCGTCAACTGCTCGTTCAGCGGCAATACGGCGAAGAGCGGCGGAGGCATACTCAACAACTACAACAGCGACCCGGTCATCACGAACTGCGTCCTATGGAACAACAGCGACGCCGGCGGCATCGATGAATCGGCGCAGATCTACACGTCCAGAGGTGCTCCAATCGTTACCTACTCGTGTATTCACGGTCTCGTGCCGGGCGGAACGCTCGACAGCGGTTCGAACACGAACAACACCGGCGACGATCCGCTCCTGACGCGTATTCCAGACCCAGGCCTCGACGGAATGTGGGACGGCATCGACGATGACTACGGCGATCTGCGGCTGCTGCCGGGCTCGACTTGTATCGATGGCGGCGACAACACGGCCGTACCCGCGGATGTGGGGGATGTTGACGGCGACGGCGACACGACCGAGCCGCTGCCGTTTGACCGAGCGGGCAATGCGCGAATCCAAGACGACCCCGACGCACCGGACACCGGCAATCCGCCCGGCGCCGAGGCCATTGTCGACATGGGCGCGTACGAGGTGGGACCTGCGCTGCCGACGCTGCTCGCGATCGTCGGCGGCACCGACGGCACGCAGAACGCGGCCTCGATGGTTTGGCCGAAAGCGGAGAATGTCGGGCTCAACGAATTCGATATTCACGTCGACCGACCCGTGACGTTGGCCGGCGGAGGCGGCGAAGCGGCCGGGAGCATCGAGGTCCTCGCCATCACACACGTCGGTGGCGGCGTCCATCGCGTGCTGCTCGATCAGGCCATCCCACTCGCCCAGTGGACGACGATCGTGGCCACGGTGGCCGGCACCGCCGGCGGCGAGAGCACGTTCGAAATCTGTCTCGGCCACCTGCCGGGCGACCTCAACGGAGACGGCCAAGTCAGTATGAGCGACGTGACGACGTTCGGCGCGCACTTCGGCCCCGAAGCGAGCCCGGCAGACCTCGTGCGCGTCGATCTCAACGGTGACGGCCAGGCCAACCTCAACGATGCGACGCTCATGGGCCAACTCTGGCACGGCACAAGCGGCCACGGCGCATGGCAGAGCGCGTCGCTGCCGACCACGCCTTGACGGCAGGGAACGGGCTGCGGCCTCGCGGTCGCAAGAACGGTGAACCGGCGAGCCGGCTGCGCTGGCGGAGTTGGCGGCCGGCATGGTGCAGTGGGCCGACCGCTGTCGTTGACGGTATGATTGGCTGGTTGGATACAGCTCGACCAACGTCAAGCGGAGCTTGACCAGACCGATCGATGGAAACCGCGCATGCTTCGCCGAGAGCGCAGGCCATTCACCTCGCAGGAACGGGCCACTTTGGAGGCCCTGGTGGCGGCAGACGGTGGGTTGGCGTTGGGCGGCGGCTTCCTCAGCACCGTGGTCTTGGGTTTCTTGCTGTTGGGCGGGTCATTCCTGCTGGGCGTCTTTCTGGTGGGTCTGCCCTTGATGCTCATTGCCTCGCCACCGAGCGCCAGCACAGAAGCCCGAGTAATGATCCTCGGTCCGGGGCTGCTTGCTGTCATTGTGTGTGTCGTGTGGATCTTGCGAAGCTGGTACCGCCTCCGCGGTTCCCACAAACGCGACCTGAACGAGGGCCAGGCGGAAGTCCTTCACTGCACGGCAGAGGATGCCGTGCTCCTGGAAGAGTACGAGGATGAGGGTCTGGGCTACTTCGTCGACCTCGGCGATCAGACGATACTGTTTCTCCAAGGACAGCAGTTCTACGATCTCGCGTGGGGTGAGAACCGGGTCGACCGGGAGTTGGACGAAGAGGACGACCTCGAGCGCGAACGACACGGCGCATTCCCGAACCGCGAGTTCAGGATCGTACGAACACCCCACAGCGAACTGGACTTGGCCTTCGAGTGTGTCGGCGAACGTTTCTCCCCGTCACGGCGACTTGATCCCGAAACATTCGGCGCGCCAGTACCGAGGCACGGCACCGTCTTCAGCGGTGCACTACCTACGCTCGAGGACGATCTACGGCAACTCGCGCGAAGCAAGCGATGACGCCGCCCTGGCCTCGAGCCTGTCGTCCGCCTAGGATGAACAATCGCGGGCTGACAAACGGGGAGTCTCGGTCGATCGGAGCAGGAACGCCGTCCGCCGGCACCCTTCGGTGCGGAAGGCCCTGAAACCAAGGATGCAGGAATGAGATTTGAATCAGCGGCACGATTCGTCGTGTTGTGCGTGTTCCCACTTCTGACCGGTACGGCCACGGCGACCGCCGCCGCCTTTCGTGCGGGCGCCGCAACCGTGGACATCACACCCGACAAGCCCCAATGGCTGCACGGTTACGGCCCACGACAGTCCGATGGCGTGCACGATCGCATCTATCATCGGATTGTCGCGATGGACGATGGGCGCACGCTCTTCTTCCTCGTCTCCACCGATATCTGCACGATCTCGCCCGCGTTCTACGATGCGACCTGCCGCAAACTGGAGAAGGAGGCCGGCATCAAGGCTGAGCAGGTCTGGTGGGCGGCCACGCACACGCACGCCGCGCCCGAGGTGGGCACTTCGCACGTCGCGAAGCTCTTCACGAAGGTGCTGGGCGACCGGTATTCGCACGAGCCCAATGCCGAGTACTCCGCACGGGTGCAGGACCGGCTGATCGAAGGAATCAAGCAGGCCCGATCACGCTTGGAACCTGCACGACTGGGCGTGGGCACCGGGACGTCGATGGCGAACATCAACCGACGCGGGAAGAACGCGGCGGGCAAGAGCATATTGGGAGTGGACCCCGAGGGCCCGGTGGACCGCCAGATCGGGCTCATTCGGCTGGATCGCCCGGACGGCTCGACCCTGGCCCTGGTTGCGAACTACGCGATCCACGGGACGGTTCTAGGTGCTCGCAACCGTCTGATCAGCGGAGATGTCACCGGAGTCGTTGCCAAGTACGTGGAGAGTAAGCTCGGCGCCCCCCTACTGTTCGTCAACGGCGCGCAAGGCAACGTAGCGCCGATCTACAGTGTGCAGGCTGACTTCGAAAGCAGCCACATCACCGAGTTCAACGCACTGTTGGGCAACAAGATCCTGGACGCGAACCGATCGATTCGCGCAACGACGTCGGGGGTGACGTTGGGCATTGGCAAGACGATTGTCGAAACACCACTGCGACCGGGGCTCGACTGGCCGGATGAGATGGCGGATTACGGCCGGACGCGGGACGACGGCGTGAAGCTGGTTCGCATCCCCATCTGCTCTCTGACGATCAACACGGACACGGTCCTCTGGGCGGCCCCACTGGAGCTCTTCTGCGAGATTGCGATGCGGATCCGTAGCCAGTCGCCCTTCCCGAACACATTCTACTTTGGGATAACCAACGGAACGCTCCTCTATCTACCAACCCGCCAAGCCTACGCCGAGGGAGGCTACGAACCGGCCGTGTCGTTGTTCACGGATCGAGCCGAGAAAGACTTCACCAGCAACGTTACCGCACATCTGCGGCAGATGGGCCGTCAGTAAGCGGACAATGCGGGCTCCGAGCGAGGCCGATTTCGATCGTAGCACAGGTGACCACCGCGACAGGCGCCCCACCCGGCGCACTCGAGTGGAAAGAGCACGATAATGCGTGAACAGGTCGTGGTCGCCGCTACTTCCGCTGCTTGTCGCCCTTCCTCCCGCGCCACTCGAGCATTTGCCCGGCAGACCGGAGCTGCCGCTGGAGTCTGGGGACGTCGATGTCCTGTACGGCCACGTCGTCTTCGATCGCCTGACAGGCGGCCGCCGCAGCCGACTCCCCCAGCACCATGAACACCGGCTCCATTCGGATGGAACCGTACGCGATGTGCGAAGCCGAAAGACACACCGGCACAAGCAGGTTGCTGCACTCCTGTTTCTTCGGACGAGTCGAGCGGTACGCGATCGGGTACGGAGAGAAGCCGCCGACCTCCACGTCGCCCTCGTTCCGCACGCGCCCGTCCTTGACATAGCGCTGGACGTGATGCGAGTCCATTGTGTACGCGGCCAGTCCGATGGCATCATCTACCGACCGGCAACCCTGGCAGTCGTGCTGCGTCATCACGTAGTCGGAGACCATCCGGCGGGCCTCACGCACATAAAGCTGATGCGGCCAACCGCCGTTGTCCACGAATTCGTCCTTGGGCAGACCCCATCGGGACATGCGCTCGCGGATCGCCACCGGCACACGCGAATCGTTCACGAGGAACCACATCAATCCCTGCTGGTAGGTCTTGTGTTCCTCGATGATGCGTTCCCGCGTCTCGTAGTCCCCATCCGGATAGGCGTAGTTCATGCCGATGTTGTCGGTGGCGAACGCACCCTTGTTGTTGGTATCGGTCTTGCGGTTCGGCATGGACTTGCTGAGATTCATCACGTCGAAGACGCCGGCCTGGATGTAGCGAGCCCCCAGCTCGTACCGCTGCGGATCGTATCCCTCGGGCCTGGGGAACGGGATCCGGTTTTCCGCAACGTCGGTCAGACACATCCGGAAACAATAGGCCTGAACGCGATGGTCGCCGTCTCCTTCGCGTCCGGGTCCGCCGGCGTGGATTCCGGGAAGCAATCCGCTCGCGGCATCACCCGGCACGACATACGGATCCACGGGCACCTTGAACTGGTGATACTTGGCGTGGCGGGTCTGGACCCCGTTGAGGGTTTCGTCGTAGACGGAGTTCGCCTCACGACCCACGTGGTACGACACGCCCGCCTTAGCCATGAGATCGCCCTCGTACGTCGCGTCCAGGAAGACCTTGCCGCGAAACACGGAACCGCTCTCCATGGAGACCGACACGATCCGCGTTCCCGCCTTTCGCACACCGTTGTCGAGATCGAGCCGCTCTCCGAAACGCACAGGAACCTGCGCCTCCTCGAGCATGCGGAGGAAAGCCCGCTCCGCGACGCGGGGCTCGAACCTCCACATCTCGGGTTCGCCGGTCGGGGAGTAACTCAAACCGAAAGCCGCGCGGCGCTGGTGGCGCCATGCCTCGTCTTGCAGGTAGTGCTTGCCGAGTCGACGGTAGAACTCCCGCGCGATGCCGCCGATGGCCGCCTTGTTGCCGATGTCCGTGGCGCCGAGCCCGCCTGCGCTCAGGCCGCCGACGTGTCTGCCGGGCTCGATGAGCACGACTGATTGTCCGAGCCGGGCGACTTGGACAGCCGCCGCCACGCCGGCCGAGGTCCCGCCGTAGACGACGACGTCGTAGATCTCCGACGACGAGCCTTCCTCCGCCCCCACGTGGTTGGTGAAGACGAGCGCCAAGGCCAACGCCCCGAGCCACACAAATCCAGCCGCAAGGCGTCGTATGCCCATCGTCATCCCGCCCGCGTGCGACAGTGCAAGAGAAGGCATTCTCGTATCCTCACTGGAGTTTCCGTCGTTCCCTTCGCAACCGGCATCCCCTGTCGTGCCGGCCGGATGACGCTCATCTCACCTCGCACTCGGCTCGGCAAGCCTACTTCTTCATGAGCCAGACCTCAGAGACGAGCGTGCCCCAGCCGCCCGTGTTGCGCCAGACGGTCACCTGCGGACGGGGACCCTCGCCGACGCCTGCGGTCTTCTTGCACCAGAGCCTGAGCTTGCCGTCCGCGGTGACTTCCTTGGGAATGTCATACTCGAAGAAGCCGCACTCGTACTCCGGCAGCTCGAGGTCTTTGTCCAAGCAGTGGTCGTCGGCATAGATGGACTGCGTCTTCTGCTTCTGTCGGACGCCAAACCGCGGGAGATAGCGTGGCCGGACGAGGGTCAAGCGCACGCGATACTGGGCCGCCGAGTCGAGGTTGTCGTACTCGAATGTGACCCCCACTTCATCCTCGGGGGTGAACGCAAGCCTCCGCTGCGACGGCCGATTGAACCCGGACAGCCCGCCGCTGGTGAATCGCCAGCCCTTGGTCATGTGTGGCGAGCGATCGGCGTCGCCGGCATCTTCGTAGAACCCGCCGGGGCCGGGGTCCTCATAATCCACGATCCGGCGGAGGGCATTCGGCTGCTCGCCGGACGGTAGGTCGACGGCACGGTCGATTTCTCGTTGCAGCCAGCCGAGGCCGACGAAATCGTGCTCCAGGTTGAAGTAGCCGTCGTTGCGGACCCCGAAGACCTGAGCGCTCTCGTCTCCGAGGCGCCCGGCCTCGACACATAGCGTTTTCATGTCAGTTGACTCAATGTCCTTAACCAGCCGGGCCTTTGCGTCGGCGAGAGCCGCGGCAACGTCGCCGGCCTCAATCGCGAGGCGCAGTCGGGCGATCACGCGTTCCTCGCGCGTCAGTTGCCGGCGCAGGCGTAGCTGGACGTACTTGTCGAGTGCGGCCTTCTGCATGTACTGCCGCCACAGGTAGTCTCGCTGCATCCTGCGCGGGGGCATCTTCCAGCCGGCCTCGCGAACGAGCAGGTAGAGGCGGTCGATGCCGGGATTATCCGCCAGCGGCGTGGAGAGGTTCTCTTCAAGTTGGAAGATCGCCTTGGCCATGAGCGGTGCGGCTTCTCGACCGAAGAACAGCCGCGCGTAATCGGCAACCACTTCTTCCACCGACGTGTGCGGTGCCCACAGTAACCGCTGCCACATCCACTGATTGAAGTGGTCGTGGTGCCCTTCCGAATAGGTCACATCCCCAATGCCGTAGCGCAACGTTTCCTGGAACGCATGATGGTAATGCCGCGGGCGGGCGTGAAATGTACGCCGATTGTAGACGGTGTCCAAAGCAGGGTCGGGGGCCTTCCTGTACACCCAGCCCCCCCAGCGCGGCGGCAGATTCCCGTCGCGATCCGGCTTGGGGGCCCAACCCACGAGCCCGTACTCCGAGTAGACCCAATGCGTCACTCCGGTGAAGAACACGATGTCGTTGTGAGGTGGGAGCTGGTGCAGGATTTCACGCAAGTAACGGTCGAACGGACCGAACGATGGATAACGGAACAGGTCCATGCGGTGGTCCTGGCGCCGCCCGGGCTGCCAGGACATGGCGTTCGAGCCGGGACCGAAACACAACGCTCGCAGCCAGGTGCGCGGCTCCTCCTGGAGATACTTGAAAATGGCCCGGTCCCCCGCGTTGTCGAGCTTCTGGTTGGTAGCGAAGATCTGCGTCTCCGGGTGATACTTGTGGATGATTGCGGCCATGTCTGCGCACATTTCGATGTACGTCTTACCGTACGGGGCGCACTTGTCGCATTCGCAGCCGCCGCCGTCGCCCGAGTACATGCGGACATAGTCGTACGACCGACCGCCCTTGAAGCGGCTCTCGACCGCCTGGAGGATCGACGCCCGGGCCTCGGGCACCGAGAGACAGAGATACCCCTTGCGTCCGATTGCCTCAGTGGCCTGCCACTCCAGCGGGCCCGAGCCGCCGTTGCCGCTGAGGCTCGTCAGCGTCTTGAAGCCGTGTGAGGTCATGAACTCCCAGGCGCTCTCGCCGGTTGTGGTCACGTGACCGCCGGCGAAGGTGTTTGCCCCCGCCAAGGCATGGTCGAACAGCGCATGGTGCCATTCGCCCGGCCTCCATTTGCGCACTCCCGTGAGTTGCAGCATAGTGTGGCCCTGACTCACCTCGGTTCCGCGCACCTCGAAGGCAGGGGCCGTGCGGACATGAAGGCGGCGAGGGAGCACGATGCCGTCGTCCGTGTCGGCTGCCTGTCGGACGATCTCGCCGGCGGCGTAAAGCACGCCGCGCTGATCCGTCGCCGCCGCGAGGATCTGGAGCCCCCGGTTCCGCGCGACGCCCTGAACCACGAATCCTTCCGCACCTGGGTCCATGTCGTCCGGCAGCTTGATCTTCTCCTCCTGGCACCGCTGCATCAGAACCGCATGCGTCACGGGCAGGCCGAGAAGAATCGTCGCGTGATCGGTATCCCGGGGCTCGGCGTCGGCATCCGCCGCGATCGTAACCTTCACGCCGCACCATTCCGCCAGGCGATCGGCCAGGATTTGCGCATAGCTCCGTTCGACCGCGGTTGCGCCCTCGCCGGGAATGATCGAGACACGCCGAAACGTGAGGGCCTCGGCCTGTTCGAGGCAAGCGGCGTAGCTGAACAGAAGCGTCGCGTACACGATCGGTTTGCGCATCGCTCTGGATCTCCGGTGCTGAAGAACAGGTTTCGCCCATACCGGGCGACTGATCACCGCGACTTACGGTAACCAAGGATCTCGCCACACTCCACCCCGCCGGCTGTGTTTCGGCCACCGGCGTACTGCGTAATGGATGATGTCGTAGTCCCCGACCGGAGCTACTGTATCGCTTCCAGGAGCGGGGCGCATCCGCAGCGGATGGGGTCCGTGGTGGGCAGGCCCGTTTCTTCGGCCGTCCGCGCGATTTCGGCTTGGGCTGCCTTTTCGGTCAGGCCGAGCGTGTTGACAGAGACCGCGACCACCTTTGCCGGGTGAAGGTACTTGGTCAGGGACTCGTACAGGGCGATCTGTTCGGTGGCCGGGGGAATCGGGCAGTCCGGGCGGTCGTGGTGATGCTTGTGGCCGGCACGGGTGCACATGATCATGGCATCAGGGCAGGAGCCGTGCAGCAAGGCCAACGTAACGCCAGCGTATCCGGGGTGGGTGATGGAGCCCTGGCCCTCGACGAAGGCGAGCTCGCGGTCGGCAACCTGCTCGACGAGCCACTCGGCGGCGCCGGCGGTGAAGTCGGCAATGACGCGATCGACCGCGATGCCCCAGCCCTCGATCATGATGCCCGTCTGGCCGGTGGGGACGAAGGCGGCGTCGCGGCCGGCGGCGCAAGCGGCGCGGGCCAGCTCGAGAGTGGTGACCATCTTCCCGACCGAGCAGTCGGCGCCGACGGTCAGAATCCTGCGGACCTTGAACTGCCGGGGGCGTCCGAACGCGATGCGGTCCATCGGGCCGGGGTCGCGCACGTCGAACAGTTCCACGCTGTGCTTGCGGGCCAGGGTACTGAGCTCCTCGTCGTCGCGAAGCATGAGATGCAGGCCGCAAATCACGTCCAGGCCGGCGCGGATAGCGTCGGTCGTGTGGCGGCGCATCACGTCGGGCAACTGCCCGCCGATCGGAGCAATGCCCACCAGCAGCGCGTCGGGCTTGAAGCGAGCGGCGTCGGCAATCGACGCCACAATGGGAATGTCGCCGCCGTACCCCAGGCGGTCGGCGAGGTTCTCACCGGCGGCCTCCGAGTCGAGCACGGCCACCACGTCGTCGGGGCGGTAGCGTATGACGCAAGCCGCGGTCTTGGCGGTGAACGGATCGAGCAGCCCCTCGGTCATCACGACAATACGTTGGTGTGTTAGCTTGTTCATAGATCCTACGGGCAGTTGAGCCCCTGTTCTCCGAGCAATCTCGCGCGTCCTGAGGCCGGTACACGGCAGGGGTACCGGACTCTCCGGCTGGCTGCACTCTCTCGGCCTTCCGTCGCCGGTGGTCGAAGGCAAGCGGTCGCCTCGCAGTGCCGGGCGCCCCGCTCCCGACGATTTGCGTGACCAGCTTGCCGCCCTGCCGCTCCCGCCATTCTAGCGGGATCTCTCCCGATCGGCATCGCCGATGCGTCTCCAGGCTGCCATCGGGAGGATTGAGGAGGCGTGCCGGAGGCTGGCCGAAGCCGGCGTTGCTCATAAGTCACTGTACGACAAAGGCTTC
>CAYMME010000372.1:0-9652 GCA_964391465.1 uncultured Planctomycetales bacterium | reverse complement strand
CAGTCGGTACCGTGCCACCCCCCGCTGCGTCAAGACGTAACCGGCAGCCCCCATCACGACGCCGACGAGGAGAGAGCCGAGGACCAACTCCGGCACGACGGCTCCGAGCGGCGCGAGCAGCGCCTGCCAGAACGCCGGATCGAAGAAGTTCCCAAAGACTGCGGTGACTCCACCGGCCTCCGCGACCGCCCCGGCCAGGGTCGCACGTACGGTCTCGTTACGCTCGATCTGCCCGGAAAGGAGGGCGTGACCGACGCACCAGTTGAAATAGAAGATGGGGACGATGGTGACGGGGTTGGTCACCCACGCCAGAGCCACGGCCGGGATCTTGTTGGCCCGCAGCAGCGTGGCCAGCAGGGCTCCGATCACCATCTGGAACCCGATGGTCGGCGTGAAGGCCACGAACAGCCCGATGGCCACGCCCAGCGCGATCCGGCGCGGTGTGTCGTCCAGGTGCAGTATGTTGTGGACGACAAACCGCCGCACGCGAGACCGGACAATCTTCATCGATGGCAATCCTCAGCAAGCGTCCGGACCCCCACGACGGCCGGATTGGCCCACTATGATATCGACAGCATGCCCCCGGGTCAGCAGTGTTCATCATAGCCCGCCCCCGGTTCGAGTCCAGCAGACGAACGCGGCACATGGCGAGGTAGCGCAACTCGTCGGCGCCGCGCACACCCGCGGACGCCTACCGGAGAGTTCAGAATCTCCTTCGCCGCACTGGATGCCGGCCCGAACCGGCGCCATGTGTACCTGGCATTCCTCCCGCGCAACGCCGTGAAGGTGATTGAGGGCCGCAGGAACGACCTGGTCATGGTACAATGGCCTGCGGAGAAGTGATGATGGCCGTTCGCGACGACATCGGAGTCGACGCCCAGGAGATCGCGGCGTTCTGTCGCCGACACGGGATCGTGCGTCTGTCCCTGTTCGGCTCAATCCTCCGTGACGATTTCCGTGCGGACAGCGACATCGACGTCCTGGTGGAGTTTCCGCCCGACGGGACACCGAGCCTTCTGGACCTTGGAGGCATGCAGGTGGAGTTGAGCGAACTGTTCGGGCGGGAGGTCGATCTGAAGACGCCAGGCTTCCTCTCGCCGACGATTCTGCAGCGCGTCCTGGTCGAGCGACGAGTGCAATATGCCGCGTGATGAGCACCTGCCGGAACTGGTTGATCAACTCGAAGCGGTGCTGCCCCTGTGGGATGCACCACCCGCGCCGGACGATGGCCCCCGACCGGAAGAAGCATGAGTGAGATCGATGTCGGCGTCGCCTCGCTACGCGCGCGGTGTCACTTCCGCCTTGCGGCCAGCGACGCGCAGAGGATCTCCTTGTCGTTGCGGGCGAAGACGTGACGGTTGGCGTAGGCCGGCGGCGACCAGACGATCTTGCGGCCTTGCTCCACGCCGGTGGGCTCGATCAGCTTCGTGCGGCTGATCTGTTCGTGCCCCTCCCGCGAGAACCGGGCGATGATCAGCTCGCCCTGCTCGTTGGCGATGAACACTCGGTCTCCGTTCGGGATGAGGAAAGCGTTCCACCAGCGGCCCTCACCCGTGTAGTCGAGCGTGGTCCAGACGCGCTTCCCGGTCTTGGCATCGAGGCAGCGCAGGTGCCCGTAGCTGCCCACGCCGTACACGTGCCCGTCCCGCACGATTGGCGTCGACATCAGGCAGTGCACGCCATCGGTGTTCTTCTCGTCCTCGCCCTTTCCCTTCCAGACCAGCGTGACGGCCGGGCGGTCCTTGGCCAACCGCAACATCAGCGGCCCGTTGTAAAACGCGCTCGTGAACAGCAAGTCGCCGTCGAGTACCGGCTGCGTGATGCACAGCCCGGCCCGGGAGCGAAACGGCTGCTCCCAGTAGACCTTGCCGGTTTCGGGGTCGAGCGACACGAGGGCCCACGGGTGCCAGACCAGCAGTTGCCGCGTGCCGCCGGCCTCGATGATCGTGGGCGGGCAGTAGCCCGGCTCCTCGACGGTCAGGGCCCGCCAGACCTCCTTGCCCGTATCCTTGTGCAGGGCGACCACAGCCGCATTGTCCACGCCGCCGACGATGCAGATCAGCTTCTCGCCGTCGACCAGCGGCGGAGCGGCAATGCCCCAGAGCGGTATCTTGGCCCCGAGCTCGGCAACGAAGTCCTTCTGCCAGACGACCTTGCCCGTGGCGGCCTCGAAGCAGAACAGGTTGCCCATCGTCCCGACGCTGTAGACCTTGCCGCCGTGGACGGTCGGCGTAGCCCGCGGACCCTTGTTGCGATCGATCTGCGCATACTTGCACTCGTACGCGTGCGTCCAAACCTCCCGGCCGGTGCGGGCGTCCAGACACAACACGCGCTCGGTTTTCCGATCTGGCCGGTCGGTCACAAACACGCGCCCGCCCGCAACGGCCGGCCCGGTGTACCCGTCCCCAATCGGCACCCGCCAGCGAACGTCGAGCCCGCCGGGAGGAAAGGCCTCAAGAATCCCACTCTCGCGCCAAACACAATCCCGCCGAGGCCCGCCCCACTGAGGCCAGTCGGCGGCGCGGGCTGCGCCAACTGGCGCGGCCAGCAGACTCCCCACGGCAAGACCAAGGATCTCCGCGTATCGCATTGCTGTGCTTTCCTCCAACGATCGTCCAGGCTTCGATCTTCTCTCGGATCGAACGCCCTACACGGTAGCCTCGGGCGACACAGGGTGGCAACCTCACTACGGATCGCGATCTGCTTGGTTGACGAACCGTCGACCGGACGCAAAGCTATCCTACATCGAACCGGGCGGAACTCGGGAGGACGCACCCAATGGAGGACTTGCTCCGGTACTGGAACAGCGGGCAGAACGACATCGACGCAAACGAGCGAGCACGGCTGATACACCTCGCGCAGACGGAACTCGGCCTGCCCGAGGGAATCACGGCGGACAACGCCACCGACGTCTCGGAACTGGCCCGCACCCTGGCGCCTCAGCTTCCGCGAGTCGGTCACGAAACCATGGCCGACCTCTTCAATGCCGTCCGGCGTATCGCGGCCAAGGAGTTCCGACTGGACCCCTGCTCGATTCGGTGGGATTCGTCGTGGGAGCAGCTTGTTCATGCGTCCCCCGGGTACCTACGTTGGTGTTGGGACTCGGACTCTCTCGAGTTCGCGCTCCTTGAGTTGTGCGAAGACTGGGAACTCGACTCCGAGCAACCACAGGATCTCGTGGGCGAAACGGTGCGCTCACTCTGGCTTGCGAGGGGCGGCGAGTCGTTCTGGCACGACGAAGCCTACGAAACAAGCTGGTGTCCCTGCGCACAGATCTTCAGAGACCTGAAGTGTGTGCCAATCGTACGCCGAAAGTGTCAGGGGCAGCGGCAATTGCGGACAGGATTCCAGCGACTGACGCCTCGCACGCGTCTCGCCGAGTTGCTGGATCGCCGCGATGAGGCCGACCTGCTGCAAGCGATTCGCACGCGATTCGGCGTGCGCGTCGGGCGCTACGAGGCGGGGTGGGAGGTACTCGTCGCGGGGGCTCTTGTCTCTCCCCTCGGGTTGCTCGTCGGAGCGTGCGTTGGTTTCAGCCTGTTCGAGGAAGAAACGGTCTCGCGGTCGCTCGTGGCGTTCGGCACGTATGCCGCGGGATGGCTCGGCGCAATCCGCCTGTACGCGCGCTCGCAGCCTCGGCTCTCGCCGCATCTGCAGACGGTAAAGGACCTCGTTCGGGAAATCGTTGAGCAGCGCAGGCACGGCACTCGCCCACGCGTTCGTCCGATCTTCGCAGCGTGAGGACACGATCCAAGCCGACTTCTGCTGGTCACCGCCGCGCACCGGTTTGCAGGCGGCTGGATGAACCTGGCGATCGCGGTCCTTGGGCCGTCAGCCGTTCAACCGTTTCCTCGGACAGCGTTTTCGCGGTGTCTTCTTCCGCACTCAAGTAGCCTCAGCGTCTGGCGGCGGGCGGCGTCGGCCTTTCGGATGCGCTCCAGCGGCGTGAGCTTCAGGTTCTCGCGGATGAGCGACAGGTCGACGCCGTTCTCGTCCTGCTCCCCGTAGTCGTTGGGGCCGAACCGCGGTGTCGGTGGCCGGGCTTCGTCGCTCATCGCCGCCTCGTCAGGCTCTGCGAAAGGCCCGCCGCACGCGGGCGAGGTCAAGGGCGAAGCCGGGAACGGCCTCGGTCTGGAGCCGGTCGCCGGTGGGTGTCATCTCGACATAGCGGCCCTCGCTGAGCCGGTGGAAGGTCATCTCGCCCCGCTCGGGGTCGATGAGCCAATACTCGCGGACGCCGGCTCGCTCGTAGTCGGCCTTCTTGGTGTCGCTGTCGAAACGCCGTGTCGTGCTCGAGATGATCTCGACCACGAGATCCACCGGTGCGATGATCCGATCCGGCACTCCCTCAGCCGCGTCGGCACGATTGAAGACCACATCCGGACGGTACACGAGATCACCGCCCTGCGGTCCCGGTCCGAGATCCACGTCAACCTCCACGAACACGTGCCCGACGGCGTGCGTCTCCAGGAACGCATCGATCTGCGCGGCGATCCGAACGGCCACATTCTGATGTCGCGGCGTGGGGCTCGGGGACATGCAGACCACTCCTTCGATTAGCTCGTACCGGTACCCGTCCTCCTCCAGGCGGAGAAACTCATCGGCCGTCACGCGCAGCCCATGATGCAGCGCCTCTCGTGGTTCGGTCGTGACGGTGGGCATCATCGTCGGCTCCTCTCCATTCAGGATAGCAACCATGGCGGCGAATTGGAATGCTCACCGGAGCGCAGGAGCACAGGAGTGCCCGTCGCGAACGCAGGGAGGCAGTCATCAGGGGCAGGGTTCGGGGTTCAGGGTTCAGTGATGGCGATCGTGCGTTCCCTCCTTGCCTGGGCCGGACAAGGCTCGAACGCGAGAAGGCCGGAAACAAGGGGCAGCAGGCCGGCCGCGTGATTCTGTATCCTGTATTCTGTCTCCTCTCCTCCTCCGCGCGCAATGAGACGCGCCGGTCAGGAAGCGTTCCCCCCGCCCCCGCTCTCCCCCCGGGGGCGCTGAGCGGCCTGATGCGGGCACGCTTCCTGACCGGCGCGTCTCGGACTTCAGTCGCGCGCGGTCGGCTAGGTTTTCGCGGCTTCGTAGAGGCGCTGCACTTCCGTCCAGTTGACCACATTCCACCAGGCGGCAATGTAGTCAGGTCGGCGGTTCTGGTAGTTCAGGTAGTAGGCGTGCTCCCACACGTCGAGCCCGAGGATGGGCGTGTGGCCCAGCATGTACGGCGAGTCCTGATTGGCCGTGCTGCCCACGTGGAGCTTGCCCTTGTCGTCCAGCCCGAGCCAAGCCCACCCGCTGCCGAAGCGGGTCGCTCCGGCCTTGGAGAACGCGTCCTTGAATGCGTCGAACCCGCCGAAGGTCTTGGTGATGTCGTCGGCCAGAGCGCCGGACGGCTGGCCCCCACCGTCCTTGGCCATGATCGTCCAGAATAGCGTGTGGTTGGCGTGCCCGCCACCGTTGTTGATCACCGCCTGCCGGATGCTGTCCGGCAACTCGTCGGTTCCGGCCAGGAGCTGCTCGATGGGCTTGGCGGCCAAGTCGGCGTGACTCTCGAGCGCCTTATTCAGGTTCGTGACGTACGCGTTGTGGTGTTTGTCGTGATGGATCTCCATGGTCCGGGCGTCAATGTGCGGATCGAGGGCCGAGAAGTCGTACGGCAGCGGCGGAAGCTCATGTGCCATGATGTCTGCTCCTGTTCTTGCTGGTTCGCGGTCGCGTTTCGGCCGGCCGGCGGACCGGCCTCGATGATCGATACCGCCGTGGCACGGCGGCACTCGCCTCAGCCATGCTACGGGCCTCACTACTACGCATCGGGCTCGATCGTCTGGATCGAACGCGGAACAGTCGCACCGGGTGGGCATTCGACTTGCAGCGGTCCGCTATCTCGCCACGCACAGACGAGTCCAGCGTCGCGGTATGCCCGCCGACACCCATGCAGGCACCACGTTCGGGCGGGGGGGGCCACGCCCCCAGACGCTTGCCACGGCACCCACTTCTCCCTCATGATCCCTGTGCCCCAGCCGGGCCGCAGGTGCGTGCCCCCGGGGCGAGAGCGTCAGACACGCACCGCTTGCGTGCGGCGGCAGGCTCATGACCGAAGAACCATTTTCGGACGACCGGTTCATTCCCATCCGCTACCACGAGCTGGCGGACGAGCTGGCCTCCGTGCATTTCCCTTCCGGCGACGGACGCGAGCGGTTCCTCGCCGTCGCGGAGCGCATCTGGGACGTGATTCTCCAGGAGGCCACGTGGTTCGAAGCCCGCCTCGCCGATGCCTACGCTACGTTCAATCCGGATCGCGACACGCTCACCCGCGAGCAGGTCGACCCTGAGGCTCGCCAAGCCGCCCGTGACCGACTCACCGGCTCGCTGCAGTATCTCTTCGGGAAGGCCAACTTCGAGCCGGTCACGGAGGACGAACTGCTCGATGCGGTCACGGAGGCGAACACCCAAGGGCTTCGGCTCACGCTCGATGAGTCGCAGATTGACGAGATCAGCCTTTTCTTCCGAGGCAAGGGCATTGTCTCGCGCAAGGAGCGTTCGTGGCGCACGCGATTCCGTATGCGGGACGTCGACACGCCCGTCTACCGCCGGTTCGCGGTGGTGGTTAGGCTGCACGACGATCCGTCGCTGTACCTCAAGCTGTTCAAGAACATCCCGCGGATGGACATCGAAGCCTTGCTGCCCCACGCCCAGGTAGCCATGAATCTCATCGACCGGTTCAAGCTGGCCGGCAGCGGAGCGGGGGCCATCGGCGGCAGCCTCTGGAAGCTCGTGCAGCTCGTGGGGGGGGCGGCAACGAAGCTGGCGGCCATCTGGTCGCAGCTCCTGTGGGTCCTACTCGTCGGCTTGGTCATGCTGGCCGTCCGTACGTTCACCGGCTACCGCAACATCCGCACGCACCGCGACGCCCTGCGCACGCGCAACCTCTACTTCCAGAACCTTGACAACAACGCCGGGGTCGTCCACTCGCTGGTCGCCATGGTCTGTGAGGAGGAGGCCAAGGAGGCAGTGCTCGCCTACGCCCTGTGCCTGTCGACGAGAACGAGAACCCGCGACAAGCACGATTTGGACGCACGCGTCGAGGCGTTTCTCAGGGAGCGCTACGGCGCGAGGATGAACTTCGAGATCGCCGACGCCGTCGAGACCCTGACCCGACTGAAGCTGTGGTCCGACGAGAAGGCCTTCACCGCCCTGGATCCGCAGACGGCCGAGACGCAACTCACCGAACACTGGCGCACCCGCGCCACCGCCGACTACCACGAACGCATGGCCCGACGCGGTCAGTGAGCCGGTTGCGGCTCTTCGGATCCGAGCCCCAACCTACTCCCACTCGATGGTCGCCGGCGGCTTCGTCGAGATGTCGTACACCACACGGTTGATACCGTCAACCTCGTTGATGATTCGGCTGCTGATTCGGGCGAGGACTTCGTGGTCGATGCGGACCCAGTCGGCGGTCATGAAGTCGGAGGTCTCGACGAACCGGACGGCGGCGACGTGCTGGCCCTCGTAGGAGCGGTCGTCGCCCATGACGCCGACGCTGCTGATGGGCAGCAGCACGACGAACGCCTGGGCGATCTTGCCGTACCAGCCGGTGGCGCGAATCTCCTCGATGACGATCTCGTCGGCGTCGCGCAGCGTGGCCAGCCGCTCGGGAGTCACGTCGCCGACGATCCGCACGGCCAGCCCCGGGCCGGGGAACGGGTGCCGCCACACGAGGTCCTGCGGCAATCCGAGGTGCTCGCCCACGCGGCGGACTTCGTCCTTGAACAGGTCGCGCAACGGCTCGATCAGCTCGAAGCCCAACTCGGCGGGCAGCCCGCCGACGTTGTGGTGGATCTTGATGTTCGCGGCCGTGCCCGCCGCGCTGTGGCCCGACTCGACCACGTCCGGGTAGAGCGTGCCCTGGGCGAGAAACCGCGCCCCGGGGATGCTCAGCGCCTCGGCCTTGAACACCTCGATGAACTCGTGGCCGATGATCATGCGTTTCCGCTGCGGGTCGGTCACGGCCGCCAACTGCGTCAGGAACCGGTCGGCCGCGTCGACGACGTGCAGGTCGATCTTGAAGTGGTCGCGAAACGTCGCCTCCACGCGCTCGCACTCGTGCTTGCGCAGTAGCCCGTTGTCGACGAAGATGCACACCAGCTTGTCGCCGACCGCCTCGTGCAGCAGGGCCGCCACCACCGAGCTGTCCACGCCGCCGGACAGCCCGCAGATCACGCGCTCGTCGCGCCCGACCCGCTCGCGGACCGATGCCACCGTCTCGTCGACGAACCGCCCCACCTGCCACGTGCCCTTGCAGCCGCAGACGTCGTAGACGAAATTGCGGATGATCTGCGTGCCCTCCGGCGTGTGCGTCACCTCGGGATGAAACTGCAGGCCGTAGAACGGCCGTGACACGTGCTTGACCGCCGCAAACGGGCATGTTTCCGTCCGAGCCAGTGACGTGAACCCGGCCGGCAGCTCGGCGACGATGTCGCCGTGGCTCATCCACACCGTCGTCTCGTCCGGCAGGTGGTCGACAAGCGTCTCGCGCTCGGCGACGACCAGCTTGGTGCGCCCGTATTCACGGGATTGCGTCGGCGCGACCTTGGCGCCGAGCAGTTGGCACCCGAGCTGCATGCCGTAGCAGATTCCCAGTATCGGAACCCCCATCTCGAGTAACGCAGAATCGCAGCGCGGGGCGTCGGTCGCGTAGACGCTCGACGGCCCGCCGGAGAAGATCAGCCCGACCGTGTTCATCTCGCGCAATGCGTCGACTGTCACATCCGGCGCACAAATGACCGAGTAGACGTGGTTCTCGCGCACGCGGCGGGCGATCAGTTGCCGGTACTGGCTGCCGAAATCGATGATGGCGATGGTTTCCTGCTCCATAGCCGCGATTCTACACGCAAGGACAGCGCGCCGCGACGCCGCGATTCTCCGAACCGCGGCCGCTTCTGGATTGACACCTCAGACCCGGGACGGGTATCAGACACACGTTCGACAGCATTCCACACGGCGACAAGGAGATCAGAACATGTGCAGACCAATTGCCGCCGCAATCCTATCCGTGGCATTCCTTGCGGGCTGCGCACAGCCGCGGCCCATGACTTCTCCGGTGCAGCCAACCCCGCCGCCCGAGCTCAAACGTCTCGAGCCCATGATCGGCACGTGGGCCGGTACGGTCCAGATCGTGCCGCCGTCGGAGATGAAGGGCGGCAGCAAGGCCGAGTGGACGCTCGGCGGAATGTACCTCCGGGAGGACGGCTGGTTCGAAATGCCTGACGCGCAGAAGGTCAACTACGTCAACTACATCACGTGGGACGCGAAGGCCAAGGTGTTCCGGACGTGGTACTTCAGCGACCGGGGTGAGCGTGGCGAGGGTCAGATGACGGTCAGTGCGGACGGCAAGGAGATACGACTCGAGGCGAAGGGCTTCGACGCGCAGGGAGGGGTCAGCACCGGCGAAGGCGCGGTCATCTTCCCCGACGAGGGCGCGATGGAATTCACCTGGCGTGAGCGCAACCGCTTGACCCCCAACGCGGCCAGGATGTCCTTGTTCATGATGGGCGAGATGGTGTTCAAGGGCACGAGCAAGCGCCAGCCCTAGCGAGAAGGAGCAAGAAAAGGTGTCAGGATGGAATGCCATTAAGCTAAGCTGCATGTTGTTGTTCTAGCA
>CAYMME010000371.1:0-9668 GCA_964391465.1 uncultured Planctomycetales bacterium | reverse complement strand
GCACCCCAATGGCTTCAGCGCGCCGAATCACTGATGATCGAGCATCTCGAGAAGGACTTCTACGACGACGGCGGCAACAAGGAACTCTGCACCCAGTACCACAAGACCTGCCTCCGTGACATCGGTTACGTCGCCCTGATGAGCGAGTGCAACGGTCGTCCGAGCCCGCTGCTGCGGGGCCGGTCGCGTCAAGCCCTCGAGCGGATTTACGATTGGCTCGCTCGACTCGTCACGCCGACCGGGCAGACGCCGCCGCTTCATTCCGCGGTCTTCTCGACCGACTATGCGATCCATCTGCTCGTATCGGCGACACACTTCAAGCGCGCGGATCACGCTTGGCTGGCCCGGCGATTCTGGGATCGTGGTGCGGTCCCCTGCCAGAAGTCGCCGGTAGCTCATGTTGTGTATCTGCTGGCGCCACCGTTGGCCCCGTCGATGATGCAGGCGACTCAACCACCGGACTACACGTCCGTTCACCTTGATCAGTCGGGCTTCGCGATCTTGCGCAGCGGCTGGAAGATGTCCGATCGGTATCTGGTCCTCCAGTACGGACAGGCCAACACGGGGCATGCGTATCCGGCCGCCCTTTCGTTTCTGCTCCAGACGAACGGCGAGTTGATCGCGACGCACCCGGGCTCTCCGCGGAGCTACCGGCACCCGGCATACTCGTACTGCAAGACGACCCGCGCTCACAACACGGTCACGCTGGACGGCGAGTCGTACGCCAAGGTGAAGGGGATCGCCCCCGGCGGCACACTGCACCACCACGCGAGCCTGCCGGGCCTTTGGTACGTCGACGGATCGCACGACGGATACAAGGCCAAGAAAGGCGCCGTGCACCGCAGGCAAATCGTGGCCCTGGAATCCGGGCCCATCCTGTGGCTCGACGAAGTCCGCGGCGGTACGGCTCGAACCGCGGAATGGAACTTCCACACGCCGCTCGAGACGGAGGTCATCGACGATCGCCGCGTCCGACTCGAGGGCAAACAGCCCTATGAACTGGTCTCCGCGCAGAACAACGCTGACATTCAGCAAGACCGACGCTGGGCGACACTTCGACCCGAGGCCTGCCAGCCCGAAGACTGCGGCGGCGAAGTCAACGTCCTGCGCTTCGTGAGATCCATCCCAACTGAAGGACCGGCGTTCGCCGTAGCTCTTCTTGGAGGCGGCGGCGACATCACCGCCCTCGCGCCGAACGCCTTTCGGCTTCGCACGGCCGAATCCGAGTACACCATCGTCGTTGATGCAGCAGAAAGACCCATCAAAGCAGCGGGCATCCGGGCCAAGGCACGCATGGCCGTACTGACACGCATCGCCAACAAACTCACCGACGCATGGGTCGTGGAGGGAACACAACTGACCGTCGAAGGCCGCACGATCCTCGACGCCGAGAAGGCCCGCACCTCCAGGCTGGATCTCCCGCCGCCATAGCTGTTCAAGTGCTGCGTTTCTTTCCTCGGCGCTTGGATGGCTCGCCGTTCTCCGGTTCAGCGCTGACGATGTGGACGACGTCGAGCAGCATCCAGTCCTTGGCGATGGTGTCGCCGTTCGTGGGCGTGGACAGACGCTTGCGTCCTTGCTTGATCTGGGCGAGCCCGAGGATGACGTGCCGTTTGGCGACTACCATCTGATCTGGGTGACGGACGACGACACTCCGCCCATCCGAAAGTCCGAGTTCGATCGGCTCGAAGGGACGCTTGCGCCGCAGCTCGTTGAGATCTACACTCTGCATATGAAGCTATGTTAATCCGGTCGAGTTCTTCCGGCAAGCGCGGCGGTCCCAAACACTGGGCGGCGGCCGCCCACCGTCGCCAGCGCGCCCTGAACTCAGGTTCAATCAATCCCCAAGCCCGGTCAGGCCGATAGTCATCCCGAATCGGCCCCGGCACGCCCCCTCCCTCTGAACCCTGGACCCCGAACCCTGAACCCTCTCCAACCGGGCCGATGTTCCGTGCAGGGCGATTTTGCGGTACCCTGTACGCGCAATGGGGGTGGCGTGGCGACGATCAACCGCTGAAACGCAGCAAGGCGCGACCAGGACACGGACCACGAGCAAGAAGAGCACGACAAGCCCGATCACGATCCTCGCTGCATGCGTGCTGATCCTCGGCGGCGCGGCGGGTACCGTCTACCTCAAGGTCCGTGCCGACGGCCGCAACGGGAACGGCGCGGACGCGAGCGTGACATCCCGTATGCGCATCGACGCCCTGCTGGCGGCCACCGAGACCATCACGACCACAATCGACGCCCGCGGATTCCTCCAGGCCCACGCGGTAATCGAGGTTTCGCCTGAGGTCGAGGCTCGTGCGGTCTCGCGTCATGTGGACGCCGGTGACCGCGTCAAGCCGGGCGATCTGCTGTACCGCCTTGACGACACCCTCTACGCACTCGCGGTCAAGCAAGCCGAGGCCAACCTCGAAGCGGCCAGGAGTGACCAAGCCCGCGCCGCCGCGGCCGTCAACATGGCCGCCGCACGCGTCGAGTCCGCCGAGGCTGAGCAGCAGTATGCCCTCGATGAGTACAACCGCTACAAGAGGCTCGAGGCACTCGACACTGCGGCCGAGCGCGAGCTCCTGCGAGCGACGACGGCGAAACGCTCCGCCGATGCGGCCATGCGCCTCGCCCAGGCCGGACACCAGGAGGCGACGGCCGCCGAGACCCAGGCCCAGGCGGCGATTGCCCTCGCCGCAGCCCGGCTCGAACAGGCGCAGGAGCAACTGAGCAAGTGCGCAGTCAAGGTTCCTACCGTGACGGGACCCGACGATGACGGGCAGCCGGCCGAGTACACCGTCGCCGCCGTCTACGCCGAAGCGGGTGACTTCGTTGCTCCCGGCAAGCTCGGCACCCAGGCCGGCACCATCACGGCCGAGCCGCTGGTCAAGCTCGTGCGCCTCGAGGAAATGAAGATGCAGGTCTTCCTCACCGGGCGCGAGGTGAGCCAGATCCGGACGGCAGGCGCCACAGACGGTACCCGAGCCGGCTCCGCCGATGTCGCGGTGACCGTACACGTAGACGCCCTGGGCTCGAACGCCGAACCTCTGCCCGCGACGATCCACCATGTCTCGCCAATCGCCGACCCGGTGAGCCGGAAGTTCCAGGTCGAGTTCCGCGTCCCGAACGACGGTGGCTCGCTTCTCGACGGCATGTTCGGCCGTATTCGCATCGCTTGCGGCGAGACCGTCACCGCACTCGTTCTGCCAAAGCACGCGGTGTTTCGACGTGATGCCGTGGACTGCTGCTATGTGGTGGAGGGAGACGGCGAAGACGACCGCCTGGTCCTGCGCAGCCTCGAACTCGAATCCGTCCCCGGCCGGGCCGATGTCGCCCGTGTCCGCAGTGGGCTCGAGCCCGGCGAGCGCGTCGCAGTCAGTGGCCTTCGCGAACTGAAAGAGGAGATGGCCGTCGAGGTGCGCCGGTTGCTTGACCGCAACCAGCGCACCGTGCGCGCCGACGAGACGCACTAGAGAGTAGACACCGGTCAGTTCCCGCCATGATTTCCCCCGCCCGATTCTCGGTTCAGCAAGTCGTCCTGGTGAACTTGCTGTTCGTCGTGTTCATCGTGGCCGGGGTAGTCGTCTACCACGCCCTTCCCGTCGACGTCTACCCGGACATCTCGCTCGATACCGCAGTCATCCGAACCGACTGGTACGGCGCGTCCGCCGAGGACGTTGAACGCCTCATCACGAAGAAGATCGAGGACGAAGTCGAAGACGTGGCCGGTCTGTCGCGCATCGTCTCTTACTCGCAACAGGATTTCTCGGCGGTCGGCGTGAAGTTCGACGAGGAGCTCAAACCCGAGGCGTTCGAGGCGTCGTTCCAGGCCGTCCGCGAGCGGCTGGATCGCGTTCAGGATCTGCCCGACACGGCCGAACCCCCCGAGCTGACGCGATTGACCGTCGGAGAGATCTGGGCCGTCGTCCAGGTCGGCGTAATCGACGAGGCGGAGGTCGGCGAGAAGGTCATCCGTCAGATCGCCCGGAACCTGAAGGATCGCCTCCGCGAGGTCGAAGGCGTAGCCAAGGTGCGAATCACCGGAGACCGGGAACGGCAGCTCCACGTGCTCGTCGACAAGGACCAGCTCGAGAAGTACGGCCTGTCGCTCACGGACGTAGCGCAGATTCTGTCGACCACGAACCAGAACATCCCCGCCGGCACTCTGGAAATCACTGCCGACGGCGCGGCGCCGGGCGCCGACGGCACGGACGCGTCCGACGGCGAACTCGTCATGCGAGCCGTGGGCGACCTGGCCGCACCCGAAGCGT
The DNA here is from genome assembly GCA_964391465.1 of uncultured Planctomycetales bacterium. Taxonomy (GTDB): domain Bacteria; phylum Planctomycetota; class Phycisphaerae; order UBA1845; family CAYMME01; genus CAYMME01. Next base: position 5,406 of record CAYMME010000371.1, on the reverse strand, counting down.
TGCGCGACGTGATTATCCGCAAGAGCCCCACCGGCGCACACGTACGCCTCGGAGACCTCGCCGAGATCCGGGAAGGATTCGAGCGACGGATCTTCGATGCCCGGTTCGACGGCAAGCCGTGCATGCTGCTCGACGTCGCCAAGGAGCACCAGGCCGACGCCGTCGAACTCCGCGACCGCATCGACGCGTTCCTCACCGAGTACCAGGAGAAGCACGTACGTAACGGCGTGCGGATCGCATTCACCAACGACTCGACCGTGATGATCCGCAGCCGGCTCAACGTCCTCAAGCGCAATCTCGGGGTCGGCATGATCCTGGTGTTCTCCGCGATGTGGATGTTCATCGGGCTGCGCAACTCGATGCTGGCACTGGTCGGCATCCCCTTCGCGTTCCTGTGCGCTTTTCTGTTCATGTGGATGATCGACGTATCGATCAACGCGGTGAGCGTCTTCTCCCTCGTTCTCGTCTCGGGCATCATCGTCGACGATGCGATCGTCGTGCTCGAGAACATCTACCGCCACGTGCAGGAGGGCAAACCGCTCCAGGCTGCCGTCATCGACGGCACCGGCGAGGTCCTCTGGCCGGTCTGCACGGCGACCGCGACGACACTCGGCGCATTCCTTCCCATGCTCATCATGCCCGGAGTGATCGGCAAGTTCTTCGCCATCATCCCGAAAACCGTCACCGTCGCCCTCATCGCCTCGCTGTTCGAATGCCTGATCATCCTCCCTGCCCATTACCTGGACTGGGGGCCGCGCGGCAAGAAGAAGGTCGGACGGGACCGTCTCGACCATGAACGCCCCGCCGGTTCCATCGCGCGGCTCGGTCTGAAGCTTCGAGGTGCATACGAGCGGCTGCTCACGGAAGTGCTCGGCGTGCGCTATCTGTTCGCCGTGGTGCTCGTTGTTGCGGTCGTGTTCGCGATGCAGGCGTCACGGTTCCTCCGGGTGGAGATGTTCCCTTCGGACTTCCCGCTCTTCATCGTCGACGTGAACGCCCGCCCGGAGGCCTCGCTCCGGGAAACGACCCGCATCACGGACCGCATGTTCACGGTGTTCGACGAGTTTCCCGATGACATCAGACGCTACTCGTGCGGGCTGGGGGTCCAATTCAACGAGGACTCGCAGTTGCTCCAGCGCCCGAACATCGCCCAGGTCTGGGTGGAGCTCTCGCAACAGGCCCAGGAGAAAAGGGACCCGGAGGCCGTAATGAACGCGGTGCGCGACGCCTTGCTGGCCTGGATGGCGCGCACCCCGGACCACGGCATCGAGTCGATTCGCGTCTGGCCGATCCAGGACGGGCCGCCCGTGGGCAAGCCGGTCGCCATTCGTGTCGAGCACAACGACTACGGCGTCGCCGCCGGAATCGCCGAACGGATCAAGGGCCGGCTCCGGCAGATCGACGGCGTCTACGACGTGACCGACAACCTCGACCTCGGCCAGCATGAGGTGCGTCTGACGCTCGACGAAGCCCAAGCGGCCGAGCACGGTCTGACCTTCCTCGACGCCGCCACCGTCCTTCGCGGAGCCAATGAAGGACTGCTCGCGGGCATCTACAAGGACACCGAGTACGACGAGGACGTCGACATCATGGTCAAGTACGCCCGCGGCTACCGGCGATCGATCAACGACATGCTCGACGCCGACGTGCGAGCCCCCGACGGCGCCCTGGTCAAGCTCGGGCAGATCGCCTCCGTGCAGTTCGACCAGACCTACGCGGCCTTGTACCACTACAACACGCGGCGGGCCGTGCTCGTGACCGCCAATATCGACACCGAACGAGGCGCCGACGCCACGAGCGTCAATCGGCTCATCCAGGCCGAGTTCAGCCCGCTCACCGAGCAGATCGACGACCTGAACATCGTCTCCGGCGGCCAGTACGAAGAAACGCACAAGAGCTTCGCCAGCCTCCGCTACGCCGCGGTCATCTCCGTTTGCGTGATCTACTTGGTGATGGCCGCCCAGTTCCGCAGCTACCTTCAGCCCATCGTCGTGATCATGGCCATCGTGTTCGGCGCGGTGGGGATGACGCTCGGGCTCGTGGCCCACGGATACCCCTTCTCCGTGGTCACGGCCGTCGCCATGGTCGGACTGTGCGGCGTGGCCGTCAACGACGCAATCGTGCTCATCTCGTTCGTCAACGACGAGCGCAACCGCGGCACCCCGGTGTTCGAGGCCGTCTGCATCGCCTGCCGCCGCCGCGCGCGACCCATCGTGCTGACCACCGTCACGACGGTGCTCGGCCTGCTCCCGATGGCCCTCGGCCTCGGCGGCTACTCCAAGATCTGGTCCCCCTTCGCCACCATCATGTGCTACGGCCTCAGCGCCGCCACCGTCCTAACCCTCGTCCTCGTCCCCGCCTTCTACATGATGGTCGACGACGTGAAACGCTGGACAACCCAACGCTTCGCCCGTGCCGACTCAGCCGACGCCGTGTCCGCCGTCGACTGAACCCGCAGGGCCCGCCGCCCGGACCAGGCGTTCAGAAGATGGTCCGCGTGGCGGACCCTACACACGTTGATCCCCGGCTCACGTGCCCCACGCACCACCGGTAGCACCGCTCCCATCCCGGCCTTCGGCCGCAACCCACCGGCCCCGAAGGGGCCGACGAATGTAGCCACGGGTGGAGCGAAGCGGAACCCGTGGACCCGAGCATCCCCCATCCTTTTCCGCCCTGAGGGGGCGGACGAACGTCCACCGGATTCGATGCTCACAGCTACGCCAACTGCCGTCGCCGCCGGATCACGGTCGCGGCCGAGGCGATGAACAGCAGGCCCAGGACGATCACACCGTATCCGGTCAGGGCGGGAACGGCTGCGGGGGCCGTGCCGATCTCGATGAGGTTGGCCGGGTTGTCGACCGTTCCGTTGTTGGTGAGAGTGTTGTAATAGATGCGGCAGGTGTTGGTGTTGAGCGTTGCGCCGGCGTCGATGATCAGCGTGTCGACGTAGACGGCCTCGCACGCGCCCTGGCCCTGGCCGTCGTTGTCGTGGTTGTCGACGAGGTTGACCGTCGTGGGTGTCGGACCGACGCGCAGCGTGCCGACCGGGTAATGGCCTGCCTGATTACGATCGAGACCGGCCGGGTCGGGGCCGATGTCGGTGCTCATGGTCTCCACGGTTTGCGGTGCGCCGCCGAGGCCGACCGTTTGCAGCTTGGCCTGGGCCATGTCGTACTTGGTGTTGTCGTTGATCGCCACGTTGAAGTTGCCGCCGACCTTGACGGTTGAGGCGGTACTCGACATGATCAGCGATGCGCCGGTCCCCGCATTATAATCGCCAAGCGCCGTCAAACCCGCACTGCCGCCGCCCTCGGCCGGGGGCTCACCCTCGCTCTCGCCGCCGGGGTCGCCGATGATCGTACCGTTGTCCGTCAGCGTGCCGGTGACGGTCAACGTGCCGCTCTGGACCGTGGTGGTCCCGTTGTTGACGTAGTCACCGCTCACTCCCGTCTCCGCGTTACTGATCACCTCGTTGTCGTTGGTGGCCGTGCTCGCTTCGATCGCGGCCCCGGTCAGATTGAGCGCCCCGGTGTTGTCGACCGTGCTACTGAAGACCAGCGCGGCAAGAAGATCCACCTGCGTCGAGCCGCCAAGCGTGGTGCCGAGGTCGGCCGTGACGTCCACGCGCTGGGCCGTGCCCGCGGTGACGGTGCCGTCGAGCGTGATGCTGTTGCCCGCGGCCGCGGCCAGCGTCGCGTCGTCGGCGAACGTCATCGAACCGCCCGCGGGCTGAGCGATGCCGGCCGTGCTGCTCAACGTGACCGCTTTGCCGGCGAAATCGATCGCAAGCTCGGTTCCGAACCGTGCGGCCTGGGCCTCGAGCACGTCTCCGCCGGTCGCGCCAGCGATCGCCTCGGCGATCGTCGGATGGCCCGTGCTCTGCGTCAGGTTGCGCACGTCGCCGCAGACATCGAGCGGGTCGTTAGGGCAGAAGTCGCACACGTCGCCCGCGCCGTCGGTGTCGGTGTCGGTCTGGAGAAAGTTCGGCGTCGTCGGGCAGTTGTCCGGCCCGGCGGCGATGGGCCCGGCGCCGTCGGGATCGAGCGGACCATCCGAGGTGCCGTCCGCGTCCGTGTCCGGGTTCAGCGGGTCGGTGCCGTCAGCTTCCTCGCAAACATCGCCCGCGCCGTCGCCGTCGGTGTCCAACTGGTCGCTCGGCCCGGCGAGCGGCCCGTTCGGATGGACCGGGCAGTTGTCGCAGTCATCGGGCACGCCGTCGCCGTCGGCGTCGACGTTGTCGTCAAAGCCAGGGCAGACGTCATCGGAATCGCACACTGCGTCACCGTCGGAGTCGTCCGGGTTGTCGTTCGGGCAGGGATCGCAGTCATCCGGCACGCCGTCACCGTCGGCATCGACCGTATCGTCAAACCCCGGGCAGACGTCGCAGTCGTCGGGCACGCCGTCGCCGTCGGCATCGACCGTATCATCAAAACCAGGGCAAACGTCGCAACCGTCCGGCACACCGTCGCCGTCGGCGTCAGCGTTGTCATCGAAGCCGGGGCAGAGATCCGCCGAGTCACAGACACCGTCCCCGTCAGTATCGTCAACGAGGGCCATCCCTCCTACCGCTCGGATCATTACGTGGTCGTTCTGTTCCGTCCAGCCGACGTTTCCATAGTTCCCATTGTACGGGCCGGCCAGCCAGTAACGGCTTGCCTGAGAGTGATCCGCGTTGAAGGCGACCGTGCCCGCAGGCTCCATGCTGATATTCGCGAAGTGCGTGCCGTCGACAAGTCTCCAACCGTCATTGAGCAGATCCTGGAAGGTCTTGTCGTTCCCGATCCAAGCAAGATCGGCGTCGTCTCCGGGGTCGCCCGTGCCGTCGAAGTACAGAATCGACATGTCGGAGTCGGACATCCATGAGCCGACGGTGAGCGAGTCGAGGGCCACCGGGGCGTCGCCGAAATCGAACAGGACGGCGTCGAAGCGATCGTTATTGTCTACCGCGTCCTCCGGCGGAGTACCCTCGCCCAGATCACCCGAGGTGGTGTGATCTGCGTTGCGAACGCCCAGTCCGCCTGGAAAGCGCTGAAGCTCGCCCTGTTCCTGCCACGAACCTGCCCCACCGGCGCCGTTGTTAAGGGTGTTGCTCCACGCAGTGGTGGTCACATTTGGTCCTCCGCTCGCGACGGTGTCAAACGTGATGGAGCCCTGCCAGCCGGCCGCACAGCCGTTCAGACAATTCGCCTCCGCGTCGGTGTCCAATCGCCACACGCCGTCGAGCGCATCGTCGAAGCCCGGGCACACGTCGCAATCGTCCGGCACGCCGTCGCCGTCGGCATCGATCGTATCGTCAAACCCGGGGCACACGTCATCGCTGTCGCAGACACCGTCGGCGTCGGAGTCGTCCGGGTTGTCGTTCGGGCAGGGATCGCAGCCGTTCGGCACCCCGTCACCGTCGGCATC
>CAYMME010000370.1:0-9678 GCA_964391465.1 uncultured Planctomycetales bacterium | reverse complement strand
ACCCGCCCCCGCCCGCGGCAGCGCCCCCGCCGAAACCCAGGCCGAGGCGCAAGCCGCGCACCAAGAGGCGCGCCAAGTAGATGGCCTCCTACTACATCGACACCGCAGACGTGACGGCCTTCCGCCCGGAGCTGACCTTCGCCTCGAGCGATGAGCCGACGGCCGCGCAGACCACGACGCAGATCGAGCACTACGAGACGATCTTCGAGGCGGTGGCGAAGCGCGCTGGCTACACGGTTCCGGTCGTGGAGGCGGACTCGCCGAGATCGTGGGCGCTGATCCACGAGGCGCTGGTGAGCATCGCGGCGTGGTGGGTGCTCTCGAATCGCGGCTATACGTCGGAGATCGGCGATCAGGAGACGATCTCCGGCCTGCTGTCCGGTGAGTGGCAGAGATTCCTCGCCGCCGTGGCCGACGTGCAGGGATACCTGGTCGACGCGGCCGTCGTGACCGGCGGCCCCGAGATCCCCGTCCGCAAAGCGATGCGCTCCACCTGGTCGGGTGATAGCGAGGCTGTCGACTCGCGCCAATTTACGCGGGAGAGCCGGTACTGATGGGCGATGTCGGGTTTACTGTCGAGATGCCGGGCGGCGGCATTTTCGCGATGCCACTGGACCGCTGGCCCGATGCGGCCTCCGATATCTCCGGCGTGCTGCCGCAGATCCGCGGGCGCCTCGACGTGGCGATGGGACTCCAGTTCGAGGGTGTCGGCGCAGATCTCCGAGATGGCCCATGGACGCCTCTCTCGAATCGGCCATGGGAGGACGCCGCTACCGGCAAGCTGATCCGGCCAGGCTACCGCGACTGGAAGACCGGCAAGTACGCTGATCGCAAGGGCTCATGGTGGGCGTATCGGGGCAAGCGCGGCGACCACTGGCCGAAGCCGCTCTCTCTCTCGGGTGGGCTCCAGCGCTCGTTCGGGGTCGGCGACGAGTACAACCATTGGCGGCCCTACGACGACGGCTTCGATTTCGGCTCGAAGCACCCGCTCGCCGGATATCACCAAGACGGCACCGATACGATCCCGGCCCGCGCCATGCTCGACTGGGACACGACAGGCAAGGGGAGGCAGGTCTGGATCGACGCGATATTCAAGCCGTTGCTCTCGCACGTCAACGGCGTGGGGCGCGAGCTCGAAGACGCCCAGCTCGCCGCTGCTGAGGGTAGCGAGTGGCTGGAGGCTGAGGGCGACATCCTGAGGTCGTCGTGAGCGCGGTCGCCCGCCCCTATGGGCTCTGGTCGGCGATGGCGACGACACTTGCGGCCGAGCTTCCGAAGCACCGCGCGCGCCTCGATCTGACCGTGCCGCTCCCCGACACTGACGAGTATCGGATCGTGGCTCCGAACTACGACCGCGCGCGGCACAAGAGTCTACCGGCTGTCTTCGTGATCCCACACCCGCGCAGCGACGAGGGTCGGGTGGAGCACTGGGGCACAGGCCGGCGCAGCCTGACGGTTTTTCCGGTCGCGATCGATGTCGTTCTGCGCGACCGGTCCGGCGTCGAGGACGACCGGCTGCGTGACATCGCGGCCTACGCCGAGATCATCGAGCAGGTGGTGGCGACGAATCCGACGATGGGCACCAGCTATGCCCACGTCGAGACATCGGCCGGGCTGGTGCCGGAATACCTCGGGGCGCAGGGCGTTGCCCAAACCTTCTGGGGCGCGGCTTGGCGCGGTAGCTTCCGCGTCGACGGCCCCGAGCTGCTGACGCGCAACACATACTCGATCGCGCTCGATGGCGTCGACGGCTATCTAAACATCCCCTACGCTGCGTCGTGGGACATCACGGGCGCATCGTGCTCGCTGTCGCTGTGGGCGAAGACGACGAATCTCACGCAGGCGGGCAAGGTCATCGCGAGCGTGGGGTACTCGACGGCGATCGGGTGGCCGAAGCTGGTGCTCGCAACATCGGCGGCGGGCGACGGGAGGTTGACCGCGACGATTTCGACGGGCGGGGCGCAGACCAGCATCACCAGCTCGGTGGCGCTGACATCGGGGGCATGGACGCACATCCTCGTGGCATGGCGCGACAGCGACGACGCCTTCGAGATGTGGGGGAACGGCTCTTCGATCGCCAGCGGGTCGGCTGCCGGCACACTCGACGCGGCGCCGAACGGACCGCTGCGGTACGGATCCTCGAGCGATGTCGCCGGCGACTTCTTTGACGGCTCGATCGATGAACCGGCGTGGATCGACGACTACCTCGACGGCGACGACGCGGCGGCGCTCTATCATCTCGGTGTGCCGCGGTGCCTGCTGCTGCCCGAGGCATACTACGATCGGACCGACCACGGCGCGAACGCACTGACCTATCACCGATTCTCCGAGGGCACCGGCACGACGGCCGAGGACCTGACAGGATCCGGCAATACCGCTACCTTGGCGGGTGGCGCGACATGGAGCACCAGCGCTCCCGGGAGTTGACCCATGGCCTATGGAAAACTGCTCGCCTTCAACCCGGGGTCGACCTGGGGGACCGCCGTCTCGTGCAACGTCGCCTCCAAGTGCGGCATGCACTTTGACACCTTTGAGGTCGACACCACCGCGATCCTCGGCGAGACCACCGGCACCGGGCGGACGCTGCCGGGCAACCCAAACTTCGGCGGATTCGAGTGCGCCGGCTCGATCCGGCTCCCCTTCCACTACACGGTGATGCCGCGCGTGATCTGGCTCGTCGCCGACTACGAGAACGACCTGACCGGATCGCCAGAGATCCACCGACTCACGCAGCCGCAGTACCCGCGCGGGGTGTTCGGGACCTGGGCGCATCTCCAGTCCGGCGTCGAGGATTACAGCGCAAGCGGGGACCTCTACCGCGAGGTGAACTCGGCGAGCGCCGACGGGCTCCAGCTCCAGGGTCGCATCGGCGAGGCGATCATGGCGCAGATCGGGAGCGTCGGCGACCAGCTCGTGACGCCGGCCGTGACCAATACGTCGCTGGCGAATGCCGATCCGCCGGCGCAGGATTTCGTGAAGATGGAGGCTGGGGACGCCGATTTCTTCGCGCTCGGCGAGCAGGGCGGCGCGCTGTCGAACGTCGACATCACCAGCTTCACCTTCACTCACTCGATCCCGCGCGACCCGGCGCACGGCACAGTGAGCGAAACGATCGGCCTCCCCGGCGAGGGCGACAAGCACGGCTGCACACTGGAGGTCGAGCTGCGCGAGTTCGATGATCACCAGTGGATCGAGGACCTGGCCGCGAAAAACGCGATGGAAGCGAAGTTCACGTTCCCGACCATGAGCGCAGCGTCCGCCACCCTCACGATCACGAACATGCGACTTCGCCAGGCGCCGGCAACGACCGGCGGCAAGGGCCGCGTGACGCACTCCCTGACCTTCGATTGCTACGAGGACGCCGGCCAGAACGCGACCAACACCCCCGTGGCCCGGGCCGATGCGGCCTGGGAGCTGATCGTCAACAACGGCGACGCCTTCGACTACGGCACAACCTCAACCTGATCTCCGCCATGCCGATCACCATCAACCGAACGCCATCCGCCGCGACATGGGTCGCGGTTCCGCGCGTCTACAAACCCGACCCGAAGCGCCACCCGGCGATTGAGGTTGACGTTGTCGACGCCGACGATATCCAGCTCCAGCTCGCCGACATGCGGGTGTCGGAGATTCTTGCCATCCGCGAGGAGGTGCGCCAGGAGATCGCCCGGCCCGAGTTCGTCGAGGTCGATATCTTCGCGGAGCCGCGGGGCGATGACGAGGACGCGCCCAGAGTGGCTGAGACGCAGAGGCGCCCCACCGAGACCGTGCGGCAGGATCGACTCAATTCGATATCGTCGGTGCGGGTCTTCGTTCGGTCGGTGCAGCGGTGGCGCGGATTCGTCGACGCAGACGGCGAGGCGATCGAGTGCGACGCGGATGCGCGCCGCTACATCGCCGAGGACTACCCGACGATTGCCTCTTGGGTCAGCCACGCGCTCATGTCGCGTGCCGTGAAGAGGGCCGCAGAGATCCGGGAGGACGCCACGGCGGCCGAGCAGTTTTGCGACGCGGGCGGTGGAGCATGCGCTCGCGAATGAGGCGTGGCCGCTGGGCTGTGCCGCGTGTCGCCAGCGGTTCCCTACTCATGCGCAGCGCCCGTGCGACCGCTTCACGTCGCGGCGGCCGTGCGGCTGGCGCGATCCGCACCCGGCGGGAATGGCCGCGCTCGCGCTCTACTTCGATCACGGTCAGCTTCTCGCCGACACCGGTGGCGGCTGGGACACGATCCTTGCTGAGGCGTCCGATGACCCGGACGACCGCCGCATCCTTCGCCGCTGCATCGCGACCGCCCACCGAGTCATTCGCGCACACCACGACGCGAAGCGGAATCAGGGTGACCGATCTTCTGGATGGCGCTCGATGCGAGGGAGGGGGTAGCTGATGCCTGTCGTGACCGAGTGGCGGCTGAGAGACCGGGCGTCCGAGCAGTGGAGGCGCGGCCTCGACAAGATGCAGAAGGGGTATCGAAAGGTCGAGGGTGTCTCGAAGAAGGCTACCGACCAGATGGCGGAGGGGCAGAAGAAGGCGCGCGAAGAAGTCGACAGGACGACCGATGGCGTGGAGAAGCAGGGCGGGGCCCTCAAGCATGTGACCCAGGCGCTGGAGGGCGTTGCGCTGGCGATGGCCGCAGCCTTCAGCGTCGAGAAGATCCGAGGCGCGATCGAGACCGCCGCGAGCTTCGACCGGCTCGCGATCTCGACGGGGGCAAGTGTCGAGTTCTTGTCGAAGTGGGTATCGATCGGCAAGATCATGGGCATTGAGTCGCAGGATATCACCGACGCGGTCCGGGACCTGAGTGAGAAAGTCGCCGATGCGGGCGTCGGCACGCAGGGGATGATCGAGGCTTTCACCCTCTTGGGGGTCAAGGTCGACACTCTGCGCGACAAGTCCCCCGAGGAGATCTTCGAGCGCACACTCCGCGCGATGGCGTCGGTCGAGGATCAGAACGTCCGCACATTCGCATCCATGACCCTGCTCGGCGATGTCGGCCCGCGCCTTTTTCCAGTCGCCGACGCGATGGATAAGCTGAGCCGCAAGGCCGAGCAGCTGGGGCTATCGCTGACGGCCGATCAGGCGGCGAGCGCGGAATCGATCCGTCAGTCTTTCGCGGAGCTCGCGGCTGTCGGCGAGCTCAGCGGGATGACGGCTATCGTCACCGCAGTCGATGCGCTGGCGAGCGCGACAGAGCGTCTCAATACTGCGCTCGACCGATCGGAGAGCGGCGGACCGTCGATCTGGGCGCAGCTCTTGCGGGACTTTGAGCGCTGGCGCAGCGGCATCCGAGACGCGGGCTTCAGCGTCGAAGAGCTGGGGCGGATGAGGCTCACCGACGAGGAGGTGCGCTGGATGATGGCCGGCGGGAGTCTCGGCGTTCAGCCAGCGCTGCCCACTGCCAGCTTCCCCGCCGGCCCCCTCCCCGCGCCGACCGTGCCGCCTTCTCCGATGCGTCCGGGCCTCGGATTCCCTGAGACCCCGATCCCGCCGTCGTTCCCGCGCGCTCCGATCCAGCTCTTCCCCGACCAGCCCCCCCAGATCGAGGGTGACCCAACAGCCGATCTCGATGCGTTCAACGCCGAGCTCGACCGCATGGAGCGCAACGTCATCCTCGCCGCTGCCCCCTTCGCCGACATCGTAGTTCAGCTTGGCGCGGCGACCATGGGCCTCCGCTCGATGGAGGACGCGATCAGCTCGATCGAGAGCATCGCGGTCGGTGTCGTCGAGCAGCTCGCGACGGCGGCGATCCTCGCCGCCATCGTGTCGGCGGCCCTGCCGGGAAAGAGCTTCGGTACCGTTTTCAAGGGCCTTCTCGGCTTCGGCCGCTGGGGCGGCACAGTCGGCGCGCTGCCGCACTACGCGGCAGGTGGAGTGGTCAGCGACCCGGATGCACGGCTGGTGGTGGCGCATCGCGGCGAGGGGATCCTGACCCGCGAGGCGACCGAGCGCGCGGGCGGGCCAGCCGGGATTGCCGCGATCAACGCCGGGGGGCGGATGCCGTCGTTCGGTGGCGGTTCGCCGAGCGTCGCGCTGCACCTCCACACCGCCGGCGGGACTTTCGTCGGCCCGGGCGGCGAGCGGGCATTCGCGGCGCGGATCCATGCGCCGCTGCTCGACCTGATCCGCCACCGCGACTACCCCGAGCTGCGGAGGGGTTGATGGGTCTCCCGATCGTCGAGTGGACTCCGGCCACGGCCGAGGATGTCTCGGTGCAGGGCCTCCCCCTGGGCGCCCCCCCCGCCGACACCTGGGAGATCGATTCAAACGGCGTCGCGCTCTCGATCATCGCCGAGGAGGCGGCGCCCGTCATCGGCAGAACCTACCAAAAGGTGCTCCGCTGGAACGCGGGCACGCCCGCGGCGTCGACCATCAAGTGGGCCGACATCCTTGCGAGCGGGTCGACGCCCGACCACGGCGCGGGGGTCTACTTCGCTCGGTGCTGGGCGAAAGGATCGGCGTCGGCCACGATATCGCTCCAGGGTAGCGGCGATACGCTCCACTCCTACACGCGGACGGGCATCGGATCAGGCTGGGGCTCGCTCCATGTCGCCGGCGTCGTGGCCGCGTCCATCGAGGAGATCGAGGTCAAGATCAGCGGCACCCCCGGCGGAGCCTCGCCGATGCGCGTCGTTGGCCTCCAGGTTGGGCGTTGTCTCGACTTCGAGCGCATGGTCGAGATGGCGATGCCGCCAACGCGGCGCTCCCGGTCATCTGAGTCGGCCGCCGGAGTGACGCAGACCGACACGTTCGGGACCGGGCGCAGTCTCTTCGTCCAAAGCAACGACGAGAGCCGCACGCTCATGCGCAACGCCGAGGATTTATGGGAAGACCACGCGGCCGACGGCGAGATCTTTGCGTTCGCGAACGACCGCCACGACCGCGCGATCAACTGGCTCGAAAATGCAGTGATCGGGCAGGATGGCGACATGCTCCAGTGGCCGCGCGGTGGGGAGCGCTACCGGATCCAGATCATCGGGCGCAAGCAGGTGGTGGTATGACCCTACTCCCGCCCGAGACGCTGGCGCGCCCGACGCGGGTGTCTGTCGCCTTCCGCCCGCGCGAGAGCGACTACCACGGGCCGCGCTACTATTCGCTCGGCGAGCACGATGATGTTATCCGTCCATTCGTCGTGGGGATCTCAGCGCTCCCAAGCGCGTGGAGCATCACGACCATGACGGCGCAGATCGGCGAAGTCACGGTCGACATCATCACCGCGCAGCCGGGCGGCGGCGGTGGGATCATCCAGGCACCGGAGATCTTCGCCCCCCATGAGGGCGCGGCAAATATCATGGAGATCGGCCTGGGCGACGTCAATACGCCCGCTAACGACTTCGAGACGATCTTTGCCGGGCCGGTCGCTAGCGTAAATATGTCGCCAACACAATATAGCGTAACCGCGACGGACGGCATCGACGACCTCCGGGCGCTCGATCAGACCAGGCTCCCCGAGGTCGACCTGTATCCGGGGCAGATCCTATCGGGCCAGGTGGCGCGCCAGGTAGATCTTGCGCTGATCGCGCTGGTCGAGGCGGCGGGTGGTGGCGATCAGGGCATTTATGGTATTTGGCGGACCCGCCCGGAGCTCGGCGAAGACTGGCAGGACATGATCGGCGGCGAGTTCCTCGATTGGCCCGGCGTTGATGCCCGCGTGACCCAAAAGCTGTTGCTTGATCTCGCGACGGCAGGGGACCCGAAGCAAGCTATTGAGCGCGCCATGCTCTCGCCCCTGGGCACATTTCTGCGGCGCGACGCGAAGGGCGACCTGGTCGTGGCGGAGATCCGGCCGCTCGACAAACTCGGCAGCGAGGGGCCGGATGCGTCGCCGTTCCGGCTGCACCCTATCCCCATCACCGACTTCGAGATCATCGAGCAATCGGCAACGTGGCAGGGGTCGCAACACATTCGAGCTGTCGACGTCCGCTTCGGCCCGATGGTTTACGATTACTGGCAAGACTACATTGATTCCGGCTCGATCAGCTCTTCGTTCATCACCTACTCGCAGCCGAGGCTCGGAAAATACGCATACGCACATCGATTCGAGGTCATCCCTGGCGCGACAGATCCGACATCTGGCGCCCGCGTTCCCGGCCGAGTGGCAAAATACGATTCCCCCTTCGCCGCACAGACGCAGGGCGATCCACATGAAGAAGATGTAATCCCGCCCGGGGCCGCCCCGCTTGGCGGCGAGTTGGCATTCGCGGCGCTCTACTACGAGCGACATGATTACCTCGGGTTCCCCGTCCCATACCAGTGGCATCGCCGGCCGTGGAAAAGTCCGCAACACACGATGCCCCGCGAGCACCTGCCGATCACGCAGGCGAACGCGATCGGCGTGTTGCACGACCAGGTGTCGCGCATCTACCGGGCTGGCGCGATCCCGCATCGAATCGTCACGATCGCCGAGCAATCTCGGACAGGGGTTCGCCGCGCCGTTGGTGACGCGGTGACGCTCGACAGTGAGCACTCGGTCGATCCCGGAAACCGAACCGTGGCGATGCGGCTCGGTGGCCAGGTCGGGCAGGTTGTTTCCAGATCGCTCGACATAGAGGGGGGGCGGGTGATTCTCGGGGTCGCCGTCCCGATCGATGACGCCGGCCACGACTCCCCGGAGTTCTGGGCGTACGAAACGCAGGTGGTTCACGACGCGAATCAGGGCGCGGACCGCGCTGAAGCAAACGCGGAGTTCACCAAGATCGGCCTTCAACCTCCTACCGATCTCACGCACGGCGCATATCACCGACTCAGGGACGCGCAGGGCGATCCGCGAGCAGACGACGACCCGGTCTATGGGCACCGCTTCCACTGGGTCGCCTACCAGGCGCGCTTCGTGCTCAAGCTCGATGGTAGCCACGATATTGGGACGCGGTTCGTTTTCAAGTGGCGGGCGTCGCTGCTTGCAAACGTGGCCGATGAGGGGGCGCCGCATGACCTGAAGGTGTTGTTCTCGCAGCGGAAGACACTCGGGATAGTGCACGAGGATGATCCCGATGAGGTGACAATCGACGACGCTATCTGTTGCCCCGGGGTCGTTGCCGGGGTGAATCCCGACCGGGCCGAGTCGATCGTGTTTCGCGGCACTGCGGTCTACGCGAAGCGTCATACAGAATGGGACATACTGTTTTTCGACCGCGACATGATCGGGCTGGCAAAAGATGATATTGTTCGGATACCGTGGATACCGGCGGAATCCGGCGTGATGACCACTCGCGTTTTTCGTGTCGAGGGCAATACCGTATGGGTCGACGATGTGGAGCACCAAGATGACATCAATGGCCTGTCGCTAGCGGTACAAATATCCCGCATCGCTGCCGAGATCTTCTCGCCGGACGCGGGGATCGACCGGCCACATCTCACGCACGAAAAAGAGACGCTTGCCGGCGTCGAGCATCCGTCAGTGTGGGGGCTCAAGGTCGATGTCGAGGCTGTGCATCGCGTCGACAACAACGCCCCAGGCGGGGCGGACTTCGCCGATTCTGGCCAGGGTATCATCCACTACCAGACCTTCATCGATATCCGGCGCGTTCGTTTTGTTCGCCAACGGTTCTATCTTCCTGGCGACGGCAACGCCCCCTCGATCGTCCACCCGCCTGTGAAGGCGGAGAGCACCCCGACATGAGCGACACTCACCCCACCACGATCGAGCTGCGCGAGGCTGACGGCCTCCAGCGGATCCACGTCAAT
>CAYMME010000369.1:2613-9719 GCA_964391465.1 uncultured Planctomycetales bacterium | reverse complement strand
CGTGACACGGAAGCGCTCTCGGTGTGAGAAACCGCCTGCGGCTTCGGTGCGGCGGATCTTGAGCACCTTTTCGACGCCTTTGTCACCACCAAGCCCACGGGAATGGGTCTGGGACTGTCGATCAGTCGGTCGATCATCGAATCTCACGAAGGACGGTTGTGGGCCACCGCCAACGCGGGCAGCGGGGCCACGTTCCGTTTCGAGTTGCCCGTTGCCGACGGAGGCGAGTCAGATGCAAGCCGAGCCAACTGTCTTTGTCGTGGATGACGACCCTGCGGTGCGCCGGTCTTCCCGTACCTTGTTCGAGACCGCGGGCCTGAGAACCGAGGTCTTCGCCACGGCGCAAGAGTTCCTGGAAACCTACGATGCCTCTCGCCCCGGGTGCCTGGTGTTGGACGTGCGAATGCCGCACATGAGCGGGCTCGAGTTGCAGGATGTGCTGCTCGCGCGCGGAGCGATCCTTCCCATCATCATCATCACCGGGCACGGGGAGATCCCGACGGCCGTGCGTGCGATGAAGGCAGGGGCGGTGGACCTGTTCGAGAAGCCGTTCAGCTCGCAGGCCCTGCTCGAGCGCGTCCGCGCGGCCATTGGCCGCGATGCGCGAACCCGCGATGCCCGCGCCAGACACGACGAAATCCGGGACCGCGTCAATCAGCTCACGAATCGCCAGCGTGAGGTGTTCGACGCCGTCCTCGCCGGCAAGAGCAACAGACGCATCGCCGCCGAGCTCGGGGTCAGCACGAAGGCGGTCGAGTCCCACCGGGCCAAGCTCATGGCGGCCATGCGGGCCGACAGCGTGGTGCATCTGGCCCGGATGGCCCATGCATGCGGAAAGCTCTGAGACGCACGAATCGGCGGCAGGCTCGTCGATGGCTCATCGGTTCGCGTACCGTGCGGCGGCCGTCGCGCGCCACACGAGCGCGTAGTAGTGAATCACAAACACCGCGTTAAGTGAGAGCCACACGACGAACGCGAGCGTGTCCACGTCGACGTTCCAGGACTGCGCCAGATTGCGGAACCCGCGCGTGGTCGTCAGCGTGATGGCACCACTCGCGGTGGCGGCTCCAATCACGGCCCAGAGCACGAGGTAACCGCTCAGATATGCGGCCATCTGGGTCGCCGCGGCGGTGAGATTGCGCTTCTCGAGGAGGGCATAGACGCTTCCGATCGCTCCGGCCGCAGTGCACACGAGGGCCATGAGCAACAGGATCGACAAGCTCCCAAACGTCACTCCGATGGCGAGGGCCTCATCCAGATCCCGGGCCACGAAGTCAGGATCCTCGACGCTGAAGGCGGCATTCGCACCGGCAGCACCGATCACGAACACGGCCACGAGCGCGAACATGAGAAAACGCCGATGATCCGTGCTTGCCGTGGTCGCCTGCACCTGGCGACCGAACCGCGTCGGCCGAGCGGTGATGTCCTGAGCGCATTGCCACCACGCGTGCCACGCGCCGACCTCGTGCCGCCGTTGCCACAGCGTTCCGGCCCGTACGCCGGGACCGAGCGAGTCGGCCACGGGTTCACCACACTCCGGACAGCGCCCGTCCGCCGCGGCCGCCACGAGGTTGTAGCCGCATGTCTCGCAGGTCGGCGGACGCGCGATCGGCGCGACACCGCGCCGCGCACCGACGGCCCGAAACAGCGCCCACGTGAACCACAACACGAACGTCCAGAAGCTCAGCAGCATAATCGCGGCCTGGTACCGGACGTACCAGGGAGCGTCTCGCCACACGCGTTGGGCCTGTCGGAACCACTCCGACTGGGCGATCGACAGAGCAACCGCCAGTCCGCCGAACAGCAGAACCACGGGCATCACGTGCGCAGTGTGCAGCCAGATCTGTCTAAGGGCGCTGGCATAACTCGAGCGCACGCGTTCGTCCGCAGCACCCCAGGCCATCACCACGGCGGCCAAGGCAGCGAACGCGAGTTCGATGCCGGCCACGGTCGAAACCGTAGCCGCGACGAAGAACAGAGAGTCGGACTGGTATTCCGCGATGACCGCTTCAGGGTACTCGGCCATCGTCGACAGAATCGCGGCAGTGGGGACAAGGGCCCTCTCACTTTCCCAGGCAACGAGGAAGGCGATCAGCACGACCGTCAGGGCCGCGGCAACCAGATGCACGGCCCAGGCTTTCCACAACGGCACGCCGGCCGTGTGGCGGGCCGTGGTTGCCGGCATCAACCACGCGGTCACGAGAGATACCGCAGCGGGCCATCGCTTCGGACACGCGGCTTCCGTGCTCGCGTCATCGAGGTGCCTCGGAACCGCCTGTTCGTCCATGCAACTCATTTCGCTTCAATCGGTCCGGTCGCGACGCCCCGATGACTCACCGGTTGGCGTACCGCGCCCCGCTCGTCGCCCGCCACACGAACCACACGTAACCGATCAGACACGCGATGTTCGGCAGGACCCACACGACGAATCCGAGCGTCACCTCGAAGATCCCAAGAGATCGGGCGAGGTCGACGAACGATTTCTTGAGCGCGAAGATCAGCACCGGGATCGCGCCGGACACAAGGAACCACAGAACGAGGTAACCGCCCAGGTAGCACGCCGCCTGTATCGCCGCATTCAGCAGGTTTCGCTTGTCGTGTATCGCGTAGCCGATTCCGACAACGGCGGCGGCGAAAAGCGCGGCACCGAGCGCCAGCGTGGCCGCGAGCCAGCCCATCCACTGCCCGATGTACAGAGCGATGACCAGACCGTCATCTGATCGGAAGGATTCGGCGATGGCAAAGCAGAGCACGGCGCTGCCCGCACCGATTCCGAAGATCGCGCCGAGGTGAATCGCGAGAAACCATCGGTGATCAACCACGCGCGAGGTGACGCGCACCTGCCGGCCCAGTCTCCCCGGCGCGACGATCGCATCGACAGCGCACCATCGCCAAGCCGATATCCGGTCAAGCCCGCGCAGATGCTGCCACTCTGTTCCCGGTCGCGCCAGCGGGCCGAGAGAGAGTGCGACGGGATCGCCGCACTCCGGGCACCGGGCGGCGGCGGCCAGCGCCGTGAGGTTGTATCCACAGGTCGCGCAGAGCGGCGGATGCGCGATTGGCATGACCGGCCGCTCGGTGCCGACGGCACGCAGCAGGCCCCAGATCACCCATGTGAACGACGCCACAAAGACGAAGGAGCCGTACACGGGCAGGAAGCGAAGATGCCACGGACGGCGCTTTCGGAACCTCTCCCACTCCTCGCTCCAAGCCTGAATCCGGGCGTTGTATTCATCCAACGCCGCCTCATAGTCGCGCCAAGCCTGCGAGTCGCGGGCTTGGCCGGCTGGGGGCGTGAGGACACTCACCGCAGGATTGCCGGGCGGTGGATTGGACGACCACCATTTCTGGTTGGCGCGCGTAGCCGGCGCGAGCAACAGGGTCACCAGAATCGCCGCCAGGATCACGTGCGGCGTCTGCAACCAGGTTCGTCGCAGCGCGGAGGCCATGCTGACGCGGATCGGCTCGTCCTGCGCGCCCCAGGGCATGACCAGCAAGGCCAGGACCACGAAGCCCAACTCGATGCTCAAGCACGCTGCCGCAACCGACACGGCGAAGACCTCGGGGGCGCGGGCGTACGCATCGCCCATGGCATTGACTGCATAGGCCAGGTTGTGCCCGGCCACGTCACCAGTGCTGAAATCCTGGAGGAAGGGGGCGAGCAGCGCGGCGGCGAGAGCCGCGAGAACGTGCAGCGCCCAAGCCCACCCCAGCGGGACGTGCCCCGTGCGGCGTGCAGTGGTGGCCGGAAGCAGACCCGCAGTCAGAAACGCGGCGGCCGCCGGCCAGCGCTTCTCGTGAGGGTTGACCATGCGTGCGGTCGGAGTCTGTGTTGGCTCTTCGGATGGCACCATGCGATCGATACGTGGCTCGAGTCGGATGCGCCGGAGGCGATTCGTGCAGTCCGGCAGGCCCACCGGCAAATCGGTCGGAGCGTCCGCCCGAGCGGTGAAGCACGCATTCCAACGACAGTATCCTCAAGTTCATGACGTACAGGCAAGCAAGAAGTTCGGACCATTCTGCACGGAAACGAATCGACAAGCCGGCCGCCTCCTCGCCGGCGTGGCCCCGACCGGCGCGTGCGGCTCCGGCGTTTGGTTGCAGGTTTGGGTGGGTCGAACTAGCATGCACCGCCTTGCGACTCTGGGCACTCTTGATGGTGGTGTGACGGCGGTATGGCGGATCAGTATTTTGAGGATCGGAAAGCGAAGCGGGATCAGCTTCGTGCGTTGGGGGTAGACCCGTACGGCGTTCGGTTCCCGGATGTGGACCCGCTGCGCAGCGTGCGCGACCGGATCGAAGCGTGCGGCGTGGCGGCCGGCGAAATGGCCGAAGGTGAGCGGGCCCGCGTGGCCGGGCGGATCGAGCTACATCGGGCCTTCGGCAACCTGGTGTTCCTGACCCTCCAGGACGCCAGCGGCAAGCTCCAGCTCGGGCTGAGCAAGAAGGCACTGAAAAACCAGTGGCCGGGAGTCAAGCTGCTCGACCTGGCCGACATTGTCGGGGCCGAGGGCGTGCTCGGGCGGACCAAGACGAACGAGCCGACAGTTTGGGTCGACAGCCTGACCGTTCTCTGCAAGGCCCTGCGCCCGCCGCCGGAGAAGTGGCACGGACTCACCGATGTGGAGGCCCGGTACCGCCAGCGGTACGTGGACCTGTTCGCCAACCCCGACGTGCGCGAGGCGTTCGTGGCCCGCAGCACGATCCTCGACGCCCTTCGGCAATCTCTGCGCGGTCGCAGTTTCCTGGAGGTGGAAACGCCGATGCTCCAGCCGCAGTACGGCGGAGCGGCGGCCCGGCCGTTCATCACCCATCACAACACGCTCGACATGGACCTGTTCCTGCGCATCTCGCCCGAGTTATATCTCAAGCGATTGCTCGTCGGCGGGCTTGAGCGCGTGTTCGAGGTGAACCGCAACTTCCGCAACGAGGGGCTCAGCACGCACCACAACCCCGAGTTCACGATGCTCGAGGTCTACCAGGCCTACGGCGACTACGAGGACATGATGGAGCTGACCGAGTCGCTCGTGGTGTCGTGCATCGAGCGGCTCGACGGACGGTTCAAGCGGCCGTTCGGTGAACGGGAGATCGACTACGCGCCGCCGTGGGCGCGACGGACGTACACGGAGTTGCTCGAAGAGCACGCGGGCGTGAACCTGCGCGACCTGCCGGCCGTACGAGAGAAGGCCCGCTCACTGGGAATCGACCACAAGGACATGGACGACGCTGTTGTCATCAACGAGGTATTCGAGGCGACGGTCGAAGAGAAGCTGATCCAGCCGACGTTCGTGCTGGACTACCCGGCCGCGCTGTGCCCTCTGACCCGGCGCAAGCCGGACGACGAGACGCTGGCGTTGCGGTTCGAGCTGTTCGTCGCGTCGATGGAGCTGGCCAACGCCTACACCGAGTTGAACGACCCGGCCGTGCAGCAAGCCAACTTCGAGGCTCAACTCGCCGGGCAGGACGAGACGATGGCAGTGATGGACGAGGACTTCGTCCGGGCCCTCGAGCACGGCATGCCACCGGCCGGCGGCATGGGCATGGGGATCGACCGGTTGGCCATGCTGCTGACGAACCAGGCGTCGATCCGCGACGTGATCCTGTTCCCGCTCCAGCGGCCGCGGAATCCCTGAGCACGCGCTAGGGCGACGATGTACAAACTCTTTCTTTGCCTGAGGTACCTCCGCAAGCGCCGCATCGCGTTCTTCGCGATTGGGGCGGTCACGTTGTGCGTGGCCATGGTGCTGATCGTCATCAGCGTGATGGGCGGCTTCCTGGACATGGTCCGCGACCGCTCGCGGAACCTCCTGGGCGACATCATCATCGACACGGCCTCGCCCGCGCAGGGCGTTCCCTACTACCAGGAGTTCATCGACGTCCTCAAAGCGGAGATGCCGGATGCCATCCTCGAGGCTACGCCCGTCGTCTACACGTACGGCCTTCTGAAGCTGCTCGACCCCGACGCATCGAGGCGCGACGGTCCTCGCGCCGACGTGACGCGTGGCGTGCGCATCGTCGGGTTGCGGCTCGACGAGGCCGTGAAGGTAACCGGGTTCGGGCAAGGGCTGTTCTACAAGAAGTACTACCCGCAGACGACGAGCCTCGAGCCGCAGAAGCAGCCCATCTATGGCCTCGACGAGCGGGGCCAGCGCGTGCTGCCGGCCGATCTCGAGGAGGCCTTTCAAGGCTACCTGAGTACGGAAACCAACTCGAAGGAACGCGCCAAGTGGTTGCCGGAAGACAACCTCCCGGCCCCCCGCCCCGGTAATTACTTCGGTGCGCGGGACGGTCCCGGCTATTTCGGCGAACCACGGCACGGCGTCGTGATCGGGGTCGAGATCGTGGCCTTCCGGCAGACCGACGGCACGTACGACCGGTGGAAGTACCCGCGCGGCAGCAAGGTGCTGCTCCAGGTGCTGCCGATCTCGCGAACCGGCGTGCTCAAGACCAGTGCGCGACCCGTGCTCGGCCGCTACGTCGACGATTCGCGGACCGGCATCTACGACATCGATTCAGAGTGCGCGTACCTCGATTTCGCCGTGGCGCAGAACGCCTTGGACATGGACCCGCAGCAATTGGGTGAGCTCCTATTCGCGGCGGCTGAAGAAGCCCGCGACGATCTGGTGCGGGCCACCGCCGGCAAGAAGGAGAAGGATCGGATTCCGGCAACCGACGCACTGCGGGCGGACTTTTCGAACCAGGGCATTGCGCTTCCGAGTACGGCCGTGACTGAGCTGGAACGAGAAGGCGAGCAGTGGCGCATCGATGTCACCGACCGGGCGTACACGCTGGTGAAGGAGGAAGGGACCCTGAACGTTTACGGCGGCCTCTCGCCGGCACGGGCGTCGCAGATCCAGATCAAGCTTCGCCCCGGCGTCGAACCGTCGAAGGCCAAGGCCGCGATCCTCGATCGCTGGATGGCATTCGTCGGCGAATACATCGGCAAGCGAGACGGAACTCTGCTCGCCAACGTGGATTCGTATACGATCGGGACGTGGGAAGAGAAGCAGAAGATGTTCATCGCGGCCGTGGAGAAGGAGAAGGCGCTGGTCACGACGCTCTTCGCCCTGATCAGCGTGGTGGCAATACTCCTGATCGGATGCATC
>CAYMME010000369.1:0-2603 GCA_964391465.1 uncultured Planctomycetales bacterium | reverse complement strand
ATGATCGTGCAGGAGAAGACGCGGGACATCGGCATCCTCAAGAGCGTGGGGGCGTCGTGGCAGGGAGTGGCCGCGGTGTTCCTCGCCTACGGAGCGGCGGTCGGCGTCGTGGGGGCGGCCCTGGGGTCGGCGTTCGGATACTACTTCGTTCACTACATCAATGACATTCAGGATTTTATTGCCAAATTCAACCCGAGCCTGCGGGTCTGGAACCCGGAGATCTACGCCTTCGACCGAATCCCGAATCAGGTGAAGTCTGACGACCTGATGTGGATCGTCATCGTGGCCATCGTCGCGTCGATGGTGGGCGCGCTGTGGGCGGCATGGCGCGCGGCGCGCGTCTGGCCGGTGGAGGCGCTGCGCTATGAGTGACGTGCTGACGCCTGCGAACACCGCGGACGCCCGGGAGCGCGCGCCGAGGCACGCCGGCCGCCCTATCGTCCGGGCCCGGAACCTGGGCAAGACGTACGCCATGGGCAGCGATTCGGTGCACGTGCTCTCGGGTGCGTCGCTGACGGTGTCGACCGGCGAGTTCGTAGCCATTATGGGCGCATCGGGCAGCGGGAAGAGCACCCTGCTCCACATTCTGGGAGCTCTCGACATCCCGGACCGAGGCGAGGTCATCTACGAAACAACCGACGTGTTCGCGGGGGGCGCGGGGTTGCGGGACCGGCTGCGTCGGGATGCTTTCGGCTTCGTGTTCCAGTTCTACCACCTGCTGCCGGAGCTGAGCGTCCTGGAGAACGTGCTCCTGCCGGCGATGGTGCGCACCTCGATCTTGGCCTGGCCCGGCCGTAAGCGGGAGGCTCGGGAATCGGCCCTTGCCTTGATCAAGGATTTCGGCCTCTCGGGCCGGGTGCGTCACCGGCCGAACCAGTTGTCCGGCGGGGAGCGTCAGCGCGTGGCCATTGCCCGGGCGCTGGTCAACCGTCCCCCGGTCTTGTACGCCGACGAGCCAACCGGTAACCTGGACGCGCGGACGGGACAGGAGATTCTGGGGCTGCTCAAGCGTCTGAACACGCGTGGTCAGACGATCGTGATGGTGACGCACGACCCCGCGGTGGCGGCGCAGGCCCATCGGACGCTGCACCTTGTCGACGGTGTGCTGCGAAAAGAAGAAGGCCGGCTGGAAGGTCCCGTCGTGGGCCCCGAGTCGCCCGGCTAGTCTTCGGCTACGGAACTGATATGGAAACCAACCCGTTTCTGCCATCGGACAAGCTCGAGGTCTTCCTCGATGGTCAACTGGTGCCGGCCCGCGAAGCCAGCATTAACGTGTTCGACCACGGATTGCTCTACGGCGACGGTGTCTTCGAGGGCATCCGCGCGTACAACGGCAAGGCCTTCGAGCTTGATGCGCACGTGGCGCGGCTGTTCGCGTCGGCGCGGGCCATCCGGCTGACGATCCCGATGGCCCCCGAGAAGGTCAAGGACGCGATCGCACAGACGTTGGCGGCCAACGGCATCAGCGACGGCTACGTCCGGGTCGTCGTGACGCGGGGCGTCGGAACGCTGGGGCTCAGGCCTGACAAGACCGCCAACCCGTCGGTGGTCATCATTGCCGATCAGATCGAGCTGTACCCGCCCGAGTTGTACAAGACCGGGATGGCGTGCATCGTCTCGAGCGTGGTGCGGAACCACCCGAACGCGGTGTCGCCGCGCGTCAAGTCGCTCAACTACCTGAACAACATCCTGGCCAAGATCGAGTGCGTAGACGCCGGGATGCCCGAAGCGATCATGATGAACCCCGAGGGCCTGGTCGCCGAGGCCACGGGCGACAACATCTTCATCGTGCGGGACGGCACGCTGCAAACGCCCCCGACCAGTGCGGGCATCCTCGAGGGCATCACGCGGGACGTGGTCATGCGGCTGGCGAAGAAGGACGGAACCCCGCTCGAGGAGAAGAACCTCACGCGGTTCGATCTCTACATCGCCGACGAATGCTTCCTGACCGGCACCGCCGCCGAGGTCATCGCCGTCACCAAAATCGACGGTAGGCCGATCGGCGACGGAGGACCCGGCCCGATCACCACGCGCCTCATGGACGCATTCCACGCAATCACGCGAGGCAACAACCAGTAGCGGTCAGCGGCCGGCGCGTGACTGGGATGACGTACGGTCCACCCGTGGCTGAGGGCTGATCGCCTTCCGCCTCTTACAGCACGCCGTAGTCGGCGAGTGCCTTGCGAAGCCTGTCCTTGTTGGCCGGTGCCATCGGGCAGAGGGGTAGCCGGAACTCTTCGTCAATCAGCCCCTTCAGGGCCAGAGCGGTCTTGATCGGAATGGGATTGGTCTCCAGCGACAGCAGCCCCTTGGCCAGGGCGAACATCTTTCGGTGGAGCCGCCCCGCCTCGGCGTAGTTGCCGGCGAGAGCCGCATCGACCATGGCCTTCACGTCGGCGGGCACGAGGTTCGACAACACCGAGATTACGCCGCAGCCGCCTACGGCCATGAGGGGCAGCGTCATGGAGTCGTCGCCGGAGATGACCGCGATGTCGCTACGGCACAACAGCTCGCTGGCCGGGTCCATGGTGCCGGTCGCGTGCTTGACGCCGACGATGTTGTCGTGGGCTTCGCGCAATCGGACGATCGTATCCACCGCGATC
>CAYMME010000368.1:0-9759 GCA_964391465.1 uncultured Planctomycetales bacterium | reverse complement strand
CGCTCGTGACGTCCTGCTCCTCGAATGCGGCAGGTGGCGAATCGTAAATGACCATGCGGCGTGCTTCCGGTGGGGCTCGATCGGGTCGTATGACAACGACGATTCCTGGCTTCGACACTACGGCGGCCAGACGCCCGGCAACAACGGGTCGAACTTCCAGTTCCTCGACGGGCACGTGCAATGGCACTCCGCCAAAGAAGCCTCGACGAAGGTGATTTGCAGGCAGCGCACCCGCGAGGAAGGCCCCATCAGTGGGGCGTGTGAGGAGTACTACCCGTACTAGGGATCGCCGCGCCCCAAGAGATGCCAGGGCTCGGGCGGCGTAACCATGCCGGCCTCTCCGGATGAGGGGCGACGGCGGCTGGAGAAGAGTGGAATCGGGGGGCGTTCGTGGTAGGCAAGGCGCGCGCGTTCGTGCGAGTGAGGCCGTTCGATGGGAGGTCACGGTAATGTCCTGTCGCTCGATCTTGTATAAACCTCGTCGCCCCGGGTTCACTCTGATCGAGTTGTTGGTCGTGGTGGCCATCATCGCCCTGCTAATCGCGATACTGCTTCCGAGCCTGGCCCGGGCGAGAGAGCAGGCAAAGGCGGTGGTCTGCGCCAGCCGTCTGAAAGTGTTATGGCAGTGCATTTACTACTACACATCCGTCAACAAGAACGTACTTCCGAACATGTCGCCCCTGTACACTTGGGAGATCCCGGACAATTACTGGACAAGTCAGATCGCCGAGTTCGTCACGTTCAAGCCCGATCTCTTCCTGTGTCCGGCCGACAGAAACCCCGTGGTCCGCTTCGTCTCGGGAACCAAAGTGGGTTATCGACCGGGAAACTCAGGCCCCGGCACGGGCAGGGGTGGGCAAACAGCCGCCCCGAGTGGCGTTGCCTTGCCGCAAAGCTTCCACGGAACGTGCGACCACCTCAAGTCCCAGGCCTGGGCGCTGAAGAACGGCATGCAGTTCGGTTTGTTCCCTCGCCGCCTGACGGACTACGCGTACCCCGCTCGTGACATCCTGCTCCTCGAATGCGGCCGGAAGATGGTCGCCGACGGCGTCGATTCCTGCTTCCGGTGGGACTCCCTGGTCGGGGAGGACAAGTATCGCGACGACGATTCCTTCCTTCGACACTACGGCGGCAAGACGCCGGGCAACAACGGGTCGGACTTCCAGTTCCTTGACGGGCACGTGCAGTGGCACTCCGCCACCGAAACCACAACGAAGCTGGCCTGCATGCAGCGCACTCGGGAGGAGAGGCCCCCGGGCGCAACGGTGTCCAATCCCAATCAGGGACCCTGCGCGAAGTACTATTCCTATCCGGTTCGCGGAATCGCATCGCCCCCCGTCAACCCGTAGGCGTTGACTCCATTCAACCACCGAGCGTACGCTCCATAGGAGGCGGCCTGCGTGCCGCTCGTATGCCGGCGCGCACGTCGACCTCGAGGTGGTAGAGCGGAGCCGTGGAATGTACGCATCAGTAACCGGGCAGACTGTTTCTCGGACTCGCTGCCGGCGCGCCCTCGCTGGGGCCGTCGCTCTGGCTCAGTTCGTCTTGTTCTCGGACCCATGTCCCCCCGTTTGGGCAGCTGAAGCCGGCAAGGCAACAACGCGAAACGTGCAGATGGATCGGACCGGCAAGGACCGAGGCTCGCCGCGCCGCGCCCCACGCAACAAGGTTGGGCGCGGCGGCCGGAGACTCCAACCCACCGAACCGGTTCCCGGTCAGCCATGGCTCGTTTGGGACCAGACGAAGTTGGATTACGGCGTGAAGGTCATCGACGGGACATCCGTCGCAGGAGAATTCACGTTCCGGAACGAAGGTGAGGCCGATCTGCGGATCACCAACGTGAAGACGACCTGCGAGTGCACGACCACGAATCACGATGAAGTCGTGCCCCCCGGCGGCCGAGGCCACGTCGCATTCGAGCTTGACCCCACCGAGATGCCGGCCGACGCCGACGATACCCAGACGATTCGCGTCAGCACCAACTGCCCGGGGCATCCGTTGACCATCCTGAAGGCCTCCGGCAGACTGGTCCCTCCGGTGGAGGTGAAGCCCGAGCCCCGCGCCCGGTTCTCGCTCCTCCACTCGAATCACGAAGCCGCGACCACGCTGGACGTGGTTTCAAACGGGGGTACGCCGATCGACGTGATCCGGGTGGAGTCGAACCATCCCGGATTCAAGGCCGAGACCGAAGCGGTCGAAGGCGGGAGACGTCATCGTCTGAAGATCGCCACCGTCCCCCCGTTTCGCCCGGGGCTGACCCAGGGAACAATCACCTTGACAATAAATCTCGATTTGCAGCCGAAGGTGACAGTACCTGTGATCGCGGTGGTGAAGCCGCGGCTGTCGATCTATCCCACGGCGATTCGCATTCGAGCCGGCGCCGAACGCTCGCGCGAGTACGACGCTCGACTGCACAACCGCGGAACGAAACCGGTCGATATTGTCAAGGCCGTCGTGTCCGACCGCCGAATCCGGACCAAGCTCCTCCGACGCACGCCCGAGGCGCCGGCGAGCGTACGTATCCTCGTGCCGCCCCGCTACCGCCCCCCGAAGTCGGGTTTGGCGTTCCTCACCCTCCAGACGGACGACACCGAGTTCAAGGAGTTCCGGATTCCCATCGGCACGACCCAAGCCCTGCAAGCCCTGGTCGTACCGAGTGCGGAGGGGCACCCCTCGCAGCAGCTGCCAACCCGCCCGCGGACCCAAGCCTCCCCATCACATGTCATGACACCGGCGGACGGTTTTGTCGGACCGCCGTCACCGCCCTCCCTACGGGATTGACTGACGCCGCTGCTCGTCCGAGCGCCTGAGATGAACGCGAAAGCCGGTCGGTCGGCGCCTTGCGTCGCCCGTCGGCGCGGTGGTATCGTTCGCCGGGGCGCGTGGGCACAGTCCGCGTGCGATGCCTCCGGCGGTCACGGTAATATGGAGAAATCATATGCAGGCACGAAGGCGAGCGCTGCTGGCAGCGATTGGGGCAGTGCTGGTGGTGGGAATCGGCACGATCTGGGTCATGAGGGGCGGCGGGGCCGGTTCAGAACTCGACGTCGACATACCACAGCACGTCCTGCGGCAACTCGATACGCATCGGGAACTGGCCAGCGCCAAGGAGTTGATCCCTGCCGGTCGCGCCCAAGAGGCACTAGCCATCTTCCAGCGCATCGCCAAGGAATGCGAAGGCGCGTCGCAGGGGCACGAGGCGCTCCTGCACACGGCCAAAAGCCTCGTCGCGCTCAAGCGTCTTGACGAGGCGATCCAGGTGTGCCGGCAGGTACTCGACGGCGCGCCGGAGGACATGGACACCGTCCGCGGGCAGGCGCGAATCACGATGGGCCGGGCCCATGTTTTTGCCGGGCGGGATGAGGAGGGCTTCGAGCACATCGAGGCGCTGATCGCCGACAAGGCAACCGTGCTTCCGGAGTTGTGCGCCGATGCGCTGCTCGCAACGGTGGACCTCCACTGGAAAAAAGGAGACTACGGGGCCGCGCGGAGTGTCTGCAACCGCGTGATCGAGGATTTCCCGGGCGGCGAACATGTGAAGGCCGACACCGCCAAGGACGTGATCGATCAGCTCCGCGCGCAACTGGCGGAGCAGCAGAAGGAGGCGATCTCCCTCAAGGCGAGCGAGGACAAGGGGGTGCACGTGACCTCGATCCCGGCCGGGGAGGCCCGATGGTCCAAGGACAAGAGTCCGTACCTGATCGCCGAGGAGATCACGGTCCCGGCGGGGAGCACGCTGAGCATCGAACCGGGGGCCGAGGTCCGGTTCGGAGTCCGTGGGGGGCTGCTGGTTCAGGGTACGTTGCAGGCGTCGGGAACCGCAGAGGCACCGATCCGCATGGTTCCGATCCTCGGCGATGCCAGCAAGTCCTGGTGGGCGGGCATCCGCATCGTCACCGACGAAGGGGCGACGCCGTCGCGATTGACCCACACGACGGTTGAAGGTGCCGAGATCGGAGTCAGCTGCGCACGCGGGACCGTGACGCTCGAGACGTGCGTACTGGCCTTCTGTCACGTCACCGCCCTGCTCGCCGAGAAGGAGGGCAAGCTCACCGCCCGAGACTGCCGGATTACCGAGTCGTTCCATGGTGCTCGCTGCGCGCGGGGCGGCGCGATGCACCTGGTGGGCGGGCACATCAGTGCGAGCCGTGGAAACGGAGTGGTGTTCCAGTTGTCCTCCGACGTATCGGTCCGGAAGACGGTCGTGGAAGGAAGCCATCGTTTCGGCGTGCTCCTCCGCGACAAGTGCGACGGCACGGTGGCCGAAGCCACGATCAGCAATAACCGCGACGACGGGATCCACTGCATGGGCGAGAGCGCTCCGCACCTCGTCGGGAATGTCATTGAAGGCAACGTGGGACGCGGCAACCATTACCGGGACCGTTCGACGGCCCGTGTGGAGGACAATCGAATCCGCAAGAATCAGGCCGGTGGCATCTGCATTACCGTGAGTGACGAGGGTCTGGTGCGGCGCAACGTGATCGAGGGCAACGCCGGACCGGGTCTCGAGTGCGGGACCGGCTCCGGCCCGCGCGTGGAAGGCAACTACATCCGGCAGAACACGGGGGGGGGCGTGCTCGTCCAGCCCGGCGGGGCCGGGCGTTTCACGAACAACGACCTGTCGGGCAACGAGGGATTCTCGCTGTCCAATCGGTCGTCCACGCCCATCGACGCGAAAGGGAACTACTGGGGAAGTGACGCGCCCGCCCGCATCGCGGAGGTGGTCGAGGATCGCCAGGACGACGAGAACTGGGGCCCGGTGGACGTCGAGCCCTGGCTTCCGGCCGCACCGGCCGGCCCCAAGGCGGGTCCGCAGTAGTGCCGGTCACGACCGGCCGGGACGCCTCCGACGCCGCAGGAAGGCGACAGCCAGGACCGCGAGAAGTCCCCCCGTCCCGGGCTCGGGCACGAGGCGCACATCCACTTCGACCCACCGGTTGTAAGTCACGGGCAGGAGGATGTTCGGGTTGCCGAGCGGCAGGTAATCCGGATCCGCCGGATCACGCGGCGAGGGTGTGTACGTGCTCAACCGCACCCAGCGGTCCGGCGAGTCGTCCGTGAAGGTCCACTCCACGAGCGTGCTCTTGCTCCCGTCGTAGGCGTCGGCCGACGTGACTACGGACTGATTGAACCCCGTGACGTGCGCCGGATCCGGCCCCGCCCCGTCCGGCACGACGAATGACGGCTCCTGGAACATCTCCTCCGTGCCGTCGTCCGAGCCTTCAAAGCTGGTGAGCACCACGGTGCTGGTTTGGCCACGCGGAAGGCCCAGGATCGTGCGGACGTTGTCGATGTACATCTGGTGCGGCCCGGCCGTTCCCGCGCTCGCGATGGCCAGATGCTCGATCGGGGAGTAGGTGTGCATGGCGTAGAGGATGCCGTCGGCCTCACCCGAGTAAGGCACGATCGGGCCGTTTCCCAGATCGAAGGTCACCGTGTGCCACTGTCCGTCGGCAGGCACCATCACGCCTTGCGGGGCCCCACCCGTCGTGACCGACGTGGCTCCGACCCACTCGACGCCGCAACCGCAGTCGTGGTCGTTGGTCGTGCCCCCGTCGCTCCCGATCGCGGGCGAGAAGTTGTTCCGCGTTTCACGGATCCCGAGCGTCATGTATACATCACCGAACGTGGGAGCTACCCATCCGAGCGTCATCGCCAGCGCGGCGCCCAACAGCAATCGAGACATGTTGCGCTCCTTTCCGTCACGCAGACCACTGGTTGCACCCCCCTAATTCGAGGATCGTAGCACGGACAGTGCGGCGATGCAAGCGAAAAGTGGATGGTTTCGCACCCCCAACGCAGTCGATCACCGGTCCTGGAGTCATTGGCGTGAGCGCAACGCGACACGAAGCGGGGTGCCCCAATTTCAGCCCCGGTCTGCCGACGGTGAGCAGAGATGGAAGGAAGGCAAAAAAAAACAGATCAGGTCTTGATCCCGGCCGGCTGATGTGGTAAAGGAAAGATGCTGGTTCATTCCGTGGGTGAAAAAGAACCAGCGACGCCGAGCGCTGGACGAGGTAGTTATCGGGCACCGGTCAGTTCGGTTTGCGTTTCCTGTACCCGCAGCGCTTGAGGGTGGAACGAAGAAGATGGGTGAGGAGCATTGCCCCTGTGGGGGGGGCCAAATCCGCGGCGGCGTTGGCGCGCGGCACGGCACTCTGGCTGTCGTCGTTGCGATGAGCGCCGTCTGCCTCGGTCTCGCATCTCCCAGTTCTCCATGGCTGGTGTGTTTCAGTCTACTAGCGCTGTTCCTCGCGATCCGACTTCTGCCGCCGTTCCGGGCAATGCTGTGTGGCGCGTTGTGGGGGGCGGTGTTCTGCGGAGTTTCCTCCGTTTTCGGAGCGCCTCGCATCACGGCGTCAATCACCGCAGTGGCGCTGCTCACGACGGTCCCGGCGCTCTACGCGGCGGGCGGGGCACTGCTGACCCGCTGGGTCGGCTTCAGTCCGCTAGCGCTGGCGACGGGCTGGATCGTCATGGAACTGGCCCTCGCGCCGCTCGGTCTGCGTGCCGGGCTGCTGGCGGGTGCGGTGGCGGACGGAGCGGCACTCCAGTTCGTCGGCGGCGCGGTGGGCTATGTGTTCATCTCGTTTGTTGTCGCGTACGCGAGTGCCTGGCTCCTGGAGTTCGCCGTCGCGGCGCGCCTGTGGACGATGCGGCCGCTGCGACGCACTGTCACCAGCAATCCTTCCAACCTGCCCGCCTTGCGGGCGGTTGCCTGGTCTTCCCTTTCCTCGGTCCGTATTTCGCAACCCCGGGCCCCCCCGGCCTGAGCCTCGCTTCTGAACCGGATTCGCCTTCCCATCGCGGGGGGCGGAAACGGCATGTTCTGATCGTGATACGGCATGAAGTGGGAAAGTGGTTGCGACGTACGGTGCGTGCGTACGCACCGGGATGATCGCGACCAACCAGCAGCAAAACGACTGGAGGCTTAGTAATGAAGCGCGGTATTGTAGGATTAGTCGCTGTAGTGCTCGTCGCAGGATGGGCGGTACAGACGGCAGATGCGTGGATCTTGACCCGTGAGGTCAATAACGTCGCGGCCACTGACCAGGGGCGGCTCAACGTCCGGGTTGACCCCCGCACCGATTTCAACGGCACCGACTTGGGGCTCATGTACCGGAACGACCTGTGTCTCGGCGGGCACGACGGTACGACGAATTCCTTCCCGGCTCCGTTCCGCACGCTGACGGCGTACCAAACGAATTCACCGACGGTTTCCCCCACAGCTCCCACGGATACACAGACGTTGTTCCGCTACACGTCGCTAACCGGGGGCACGCTCGCCCCGGACGCGAACGAGGTCTACTTCTTCGGGACGGGCGGCCACGACACCAACCAGGGCCTGGCCGTCACCGACGTGTACTGGGACGACTGCGGGGATCCGGCGGACGTGATCGCTGATCCGTCAGAGGCCACCTTCATCCCGGCCCTGAGTGTGAGTTACGAGCGCACCAGCGCCACGTCGGTCGACGTCACCGTCACCAATGCAAAGGCCGTGGCCATCGACTACACGAACCTCAGCGGCTCGGCCGTCGCCTACGGCAGCGTCTCGGCGGCCTCGCTGAACTCGACCGATTCCCCGTGCGGCGCCGGCACTTCCGGCAATCTGGCCGCAGGGGCGTCCACGACCCTCACGGTCGCCGCGGATCTGGATGAGGACGTGGTGGTGTGCTACAGCTGCTCCTGGGCTATGAACGCCAGCACCTCGACCAACTGGCACGCCATGGATTCGGGGGCTCCGCTCCTGCTCGCCGATGCGTACCTCGGCCGCTACCTGTTCTGGGACAACAACCCCGTGAGTGCCACTGGTGACGTTGCCATCATGGACAGCCGCGCCAAGGGGCCGCTCAAGAGGATCTCCGGTACCGGCCTGGCCGCGTACACACCGGAAGACATTGACCAGGACAACGACGTCGACATCCTGATCGACACGACTCAGGGCGCCGGCGTCAAGCGTTCGTATCTCCGTTCGAACGGCCAAGATCTCTACTCGGACGTCAGGCTACGGGTGCAGGTCAACCCCGGAGCCGAGGTGGGCAATACCACTGCCTGCCCCGGGATCACAATCGCTTCGGCGGACAACGGCGGCCCGGTCGCCCTGTGCATTCAGCCCGGCGCTGCCGGCGGCTCGTACTATGCGAGCGTTTGCAGCGGTCGACCCAATGAGATCTCCATCTACCGTGACAACGGGGACGGCACCTCGACGCAGCTTGCCACCGCCTCGCAGTGGAGCGATCTCTCGGCCATCGACATCGACTTCGACCTCGTCTTCGACGGCGCCATCGCGGCCACCGAGGACCTCTACGATGTCGATTTCTCCAAGTGCGGCAGCACGCTGACGCTGACGGTGAACGAGATGCAGTACGATGCCGACGGCTTCTGGCTCCCGACCGGCCGCACCGTCACCATGGACACCACGGACTCCACGTACGATCAGGGCTATGTCGGAATCCGGTCCGAGCGAGACGGTTCGCTGGACTATGATCCGACCAACTGCCCCTCGGGTTGGTTCGAGGGGCTGGTCCAGGAGTTCAAGGTCACGCTTTGCAGCCTCGACGGCCCGATGCTGGGCAAGAAGGTCATCTACGTCGGCGCCAGCGATTCGCGGACCGACGCAGGGAGCGCGTATGGCTGGTCGAGCCGCGGGTCGCGAGTTGGTGTCGTGTTGTCCGGCGCCGAGAAGGAAGCGAATCTCACGCTGCTCGGGGCCGATGTCGACCACATCTCGTGCAACGAGTCCAACGACATCAACCTCCCGTACACCAACGCGTACTTTGATGCGAACTACGACCTGGTCTACGTCGACGGGAGCTGCTCGTCGGCGATATCCAGGGATCGGTTGGGCTGCCTCGCTGTCGCGGCCGTGATGTGCGGGGAGCACGCGGCTACCAAGTGCAACAAGATGGGTATGGGTGGCACCGAGTCGGGTGAGCCCAGCTCCGCTCACAGCATCAACCTCGTCCGCAAACTGCCGGCAGTCGACGGTGGTGATCCGGCGCATCCGATCGTGGCGGGTCTGCCCATCGACGGAAGCGACACGACCGGCCAGGACGGGCTGGTGCAAATCAAGGTCTACGAGGAACCCCTGAACCACTTGCAGGGGACATCCGAGGGTGGTGCCACAACCGTGCTGTTGGGCCACACGACGGTCACCGCCATCTGCGACGCCACCCCTGTGCCCGCCGGCTCGCAGTGGTTCAGGAACGGTCAGCGGATGGGCTGGCTCCAAGCGGCCGAAGCCGGCGCTCCCATCCCGCGGGGCTGCACGTGCGACGCGTCGTGCGGGTGCCCGGCCAACACCGGCTCGCGCTGGGTGTTCTTCGGATGGGGTGACTACCAGCCGTCGTTGTCGGAGTGCGGTCTCGCGCTGTACCAGCGTTCCGCCATCTGGGCGACCGGCGGTGATGCGAGCGTGATCGCCATGCCTTCGTGCCTGGCGTCTCCCGGCGGCGAGAGCTACAGCCCCGTCCCGGCCGTAACCAACTGGGGCGTTGGGATCATGACCCTACTGTTGCTCGCGTCGGCGGTGACGATCATGCGTCGGCGTCGCGTCACAGCGTAACCGAACGCATCAGCGTTCTCATTGGCTGACAAGGGGCCGCCCGCTTGCGGGCGGCCCTTTCTTTTTCCACCCTGCCCCCACGGGTCCTTTCCGCGGGCGAGCACAGCGCAGTACCCGAAATCGAGTGACGACCGCGGGACGGGTGCATCTCAAATTCGGTGGCAGCCGGGTGCCACGGGCAGCTTGCCCACGCC
>CAYMME010000367.1:0-9805 GCA_964391465.1 uncultured Planctomycetales bacterium | reverse complement strand
GGTGTTATTCCAGGTCAACATGTGCATCGTGCTCATCGCCCCCATCGTCGTGTTCGTCTACCTGCCGTTCTTCCGCCGCCTCGACGTGACCACCGTCTACGAGTACCTGGAGAAACGCTTCAACGTCGCCGTCCGACTCTTCGGCGCCGTCGCGTTCGTGCTCTACCAACTCGGCCGCATGGGCGTCGTGCTCTATCACCCGGCCGTCGCGCTCCACGCCGCCACCGACCTCGATATCTACACGTCCATCCTCCTGATGGGCGTGCTTGCGACCATCTACACCGTGCTCGGCGGCATCGAGGCCGTGATCTGGACCGATGTCCTGCAGGTGTTCGTCCTGATGGGCGGTGCGCTGCTGGCCTTGGGCATCATCATCACCGAGGCCGGCGGCTTCGGTCACGTCGTCGCGATCGCACAATCGCACGACAAGTTCCACATGATCAACTGGACGAGCGACTACACGACCACCGCTCTCTGGGTCGTGCTCATCGGGAATGTGTTTCAACACCTGATTCCCTACACCTCCGACCAGGCCGTGGTGCAGCGATACCTCACCACGCCGGACGAGAAGCAGGCCGCCCGGGCCATCTGGACCAACGCCGTATTGACGGTTCCTTCGTCCCTCCTTTTCTTCGGCGTGGGCACCGCGCTGTTCGTTTACTATCAAGAGTTTCCGAGTCGACTCGAGCCCGGCTTGGATAACGATGCCATCCTTCCGTTCTTCATTGCCCGACAATTGCCGGTTGGCCTCTCCGGCCTCGTCATCGCCGGGGTCTTTGCTGCGGCCATGTCCAGTCTCGACAGCGGCATGAACTCGGTGGCCACCGTCTTCACCACCGACTTCGCGCGCCGTTTCAGGCCGAGCCGCTCGGAGCGCGACTACCTCAGGCTCGCGCGACTCGTGACGATCGTCCTGGGTGTCGTCGGCACCGGTACGGCGTTGTTCATGGCTCGGATGGGCGTCGAGTCCATGTGGGACGTGTTCCTGAAAGTCGTGGGCCTGTTCGGCAGTAGCATGGCCGGCATGCTCACGCTCGGCATCCTGACTCGC
This sequence comes from uncultured Planctomycetales bacterium, assembly GCA_964391465.1. Classification (GTDB taxonomy): domain Bacteria; phylum Planctomycetota; class Phycisphaerae; order UBA1845; family CAYMME01; genus CAYMME01. Next base: position 8,754 of record CAYMME010000367.1, on the reverse strand, counting down.
CGCGCCACCGGACCGGGCGCTCTCGTCGGCGGCGTTGCCGGGGCCGCCGTTGTCTTCGCCCTCTTCCTCTTCACGTTTCTCGCCGATCCAGAACAACGGCACGTTCACCATTTTCTCTACCCTGCGATCGGCGTCGGCACGTGTTTCGTCGTAGGCTATGCCGCCAGCATGCTCCTCCCGAGCAAGCCCAAGCCCATGGCGGGACTCACAATCCACACCCGCGATTCCGAACCGCGCCCGTGAGGAAGCGGGGGTGCCCCATCCTTCGCGGCCGTTTGCGAAGGGTGGGGGACCGATCGGCAACGCAGATCACCCCGACGCTTCTGCCCCTCAATCCCGATCAGTTGACGAACGCACCGATGCACAGCACACTCTCTTCGGAGCAATCATCATGCAAACACGTACACACAACCATCGGTCCGCCGGGACGATCATCGTCGCAACCTTCATCCTCGCGGCTCACGTGCCGGCGACGGACGCCGCCGATCGGACGACCGGCCCGATCCGCGCCGGCGCCCACGCGATCGACATTACGCCGTCGGACTTCCCCGTGATCGTCAACGGCTCCTTCCGGGAGCGAACGACGGACAAGGTCGTCGACCCGCTCCACGCCCGCTGCCTCGTACTCGACGACGGCACCACGCGCCTGGCCATCGCGGTGGTCGATAGCTGCATCGTCCCGCGCGACTTGCTCGACGAGGCCAAGCAACTCGCCCACGAGAAGACCGGCATTCCCACCGACCGCATGCTCATCTCGTCCACCCACACCCACTCGGCTCCGTCCGTCATCGGTGCCCTGGGCAGTCGCCCCGATCCCGACTACCCGAAGTTGCTGACCGTCCGCATCGCCGAGGGAATCGACCGCGCCAACCGGAACCTTCAGCCCGCCCGCATCGGCTGGACGGCCGTCGACGACCCGGCCCATACGAACTGCCGCCGCTGGATCCTCCGGCCCGACAAGATCCGCCCCGACCCGTTCGGTGGCAAGACGGTCCGCGCCTACATGCACCCCGGCTACCAGAATCCCGACTTCATCGGCCCGGCCGGCCCCGTCGACACCGGCCTGTCCCTGCTGTCGATCCAGACCGCCGACGGCAAACCGCTCGCGCTCCTGGCCAACTACTCCATGCACTACTTCGGAGCCCCGGCCCTCTCGGCCGACTACTACGGCCGGTTCGCCAATCGGATCGGTGAGTTGATCGGCGCCGACGACGCATTCGTCGGCATCATGTCGCAGGGCACCAGCGGTGACCTGCACTGGATGGACTACAGCCAACCCAAGAAGAACATCACCCTCGACGCCTACGCCGACGGAGTTGCCCAGGTCGCCCACAAGGCCTACAAGACCATCACGTACCGCGATCGCATCTCGCTCGCGATGACCGAGGCCAAGCTCGAGCTGCGCCGCCGCGCCCCCGACGAGGAGCGGCTCGCATGGGCCAAGGAAACCGTCGCAAAGATCGGCGATCGCCTGCCCAAGACGCACCCCGAGATCTACGCCCACGAGGCTCTCTTCCTGCACGAGCAGCCCGTACGCGAACTCAAGCTGCAGGCCGTGCGAATCGGCGACCTGGGCATCACCGCAATTCCCAACGAGGTCTACGGCATCACCGGCCTGAAGATCAAAACCCAAAGCCCGCTTGCGACCACCTTCAACATCGAACTGGCCAACGGCGGTGAGGGCTACATCCCGCCGCCGGAGCAGCACAAGCTCGGCGGCTACACCACCTGGCCCGCTCGCAGCGCCGCCCTCGAGGTCCAAGCCGAGCCGCGAATCGTCGAGACGCTCCTCACGCTGCTTGAACAGGTTTCCGACAAACCTCGCCGAAACCTCACGGACCAGGGCGGCCGCTACGCAAAGGCACTTGTCGACGCAAGGCCCGTCGCGTACTGGCGTTTCAGCGAGTTCACCGGCCCGACGGCCCGTGATGTCTCGGGCCGCAACACTCTAGGCCAATACGAAGACGGCGTAGCCTTTTACCTCGAAGGCCCCGACGCCGCGGGCTTCTCCGCCAACGGCACGAACCGCGCCGCCCACTTCGCCGGCGGCCGCATGAAGGCCGACATCGAGGACCTGGGCAACACTTACACGGCAGAGTTATGGTTCTGGAACGGCTTACCCAGCGGTCTTCGTCCCGTGACCGGCTACTTCTTCTCCCGAGGCCCCGACGGCGACAGCAGCGCCCCCGGCGACCACCTGGGCATCGGCGGCACCCACAGCGCCCAAGGCCGCCTGTTCTTCTTCAACGGCAACCAGCGCAAGCAGTCCCTCGCCGGCCGCACCGAAATCAAACTCAGAACGTGGAACCACGTCGCCCTCGTCCGCGAGGGCAAGAGGGTGAGGGTCTACCTCAACGGCAACAAGACGCCCGAAATCGACGGCGAGGTCGACATCACGTACCCCGCCGATACCGGCCAGATCTTCATCGGAGGCCGCAACGACAACTTCGCCAACTTCGAAGGGAAGATCGACGAGGTCGCGATCCACAACCGCCCGCTAGCGCCCTCCGACATCGCGCGCCGAAGTGTGAAGACAAGCAAGGAATCCGGCTGACGCGAAGACGGTGACCGCCGTTCAGCGTTTCGTCGACACAACCGGGTCCCAGATCACGACGCCCATGTGATAGCGATTGTGGCCCGCGCTCTTCTGCGCGTAGTACGCCGTCACGACCTGTCCGTCAGGCCGCTGCACGCTGCTCGGGTAGCCACCGTCGCCGTCGAAGTCGGTTACCCGGACCGGCTCACTCCAGGTCGTTCCCTCGTCCTTGCTGAATCGTACATCAACGCCCTTGGCGTCTTTCGTTCGGTTGCCGTACGTCAGCAAGAGCCTGCCGTCGCGCAGCCGCAGCAGGTGGCCGGGGTGCAGCGGCGTTTGCGTCACCTGGCCGCAGGACTCCCAACTCGCGGCGTCGTCCTTGGACGCATGCAGATGCAGGCCTCCCTTAGCGCCGCGCGTCGCCGCCAGCCACTTGCCGTCGCCGAGATGATAGAGTGCGGTCTCGTTCCGGCCCGCGTTCTCGTCCAGCGGAACCGGCTTCTCCCACGTCCGGCCGTCATCCGGTGAGCGGTAGATGTATGTGCGACTGCCGTCTTTGGTACTCGAGTACACCGCAACGCGCAGCGCCCCGTCCTTGCCCGCAACAATGTCGCCGAACGGAACGCACTTGTACCCGTTGGGGATGCGCACCGGAAACGCATCTCTGTCCACGGACCACGTCTTCCCGCCGTCCGTCGAACGACAGATCCAGGGTGAGAGGATGGCGCCTCGGAACCGCCCCTTGTGGCGGGGCTTCTCACCCGGATCGGGCGCGTCGGACCACCCGGACGCGACCACGATCAAGTCCCCGTTCCCCGCTCGCCCGGCCGCGACATTCATCCGATTCGTGCCGGGCTCATGACGCGCGGGCACCCCGCGCAGACGCCAAGTCTTACCCCCGTCGTCGCTCGCATGGCAGGCCACGTCCCCCTCCATCTGCCCGTGGCTAGGCTGGTTGAAGATCGTCGCCACGATGCTCCCGTTACCAAGCACGGTCAGATTCGGCCAAGCACAAACATTGTCCACCGCTACTTTCGGCGCGGCCTTCTCGCCGCCCGTCGCCGTCACGTAGCTCCGGTCAACCCCAGCAGCCGAGGCGACGGTCGGCAAGCCCGGCAGGAGCAGCACCGCTCCGCAGGCGAGGCGCAAGGACGAGAGACGTTTGAGTTTCATCGCGGTAATCCTCCATGGTCGGCGTAGCGTCTACAGCAGGGCAGGACCCAGCCGCCCCGAAATCATACCGAGCTTGCGGATCACTCGCGAGCGACGAGTGACCACAAGGGCGCGGAAGAACACTGCACGCAAGCTCCGCAGGAGCGACAGGTGGTTAGCCCAGGGCGCAAGCCCTGGGTATTCGGCATCATGTTTCACCGGAGCCCCGGAGGGGCGACGCTCACTTCGGCTCGCGCCACATGAGCCACATCGGAGGTCCCCCATGCGGCACCATGATCTGCTCGGTGGTCTCGAACCCGTGGCCTTCGTAGAAGGGCAGATTCCGCTCCTTGGAGTTCTCCAGGTATGCGGGGATGCCCTCCCGGTCACAGCGTTCGAGCACGGCACGGATCAACGCCGATCCGATGCCGCGCCCGTGCATCTCCGGAAGCGTGCCGATCGCGTACAGATAGAAGTGGGGCGTCTTTGGATGCTTCTCTTCCGTGAGTGCAGCCAACGCAAGAAGCCGACGCAGGCGGCGGACACCGGTCACGCGAACGATCGTGGGAAGAAAGGCAAGCCTGCCCCACGCACTGAGCGTCATCTGCCCCGGCGGGGGCATCCACACCGTGGCACCGGTCGCATCGGTGGTCAGGTAGCACTCGTCGTGGGCAATGAAGACCCGCCGGATGATCTCCCCGAACATGAGCCCGATGGCCTGTTTCCGCTTGGAGTCGGAACGCATGAACCAGTTCCCGACCGGATCCGTGTCGAAAGCAGCCCCAAAGATGCGCGCGAGGGTCGCGAGGTCACCCGAGGATGCTCGGCGAATCGTGGTCGAAGCGGGAAGTCCCTGCGGGGTGGGCGATTCGGCTGACATCTCGTGCGGTCTCCGGATTGACGCGGCGAAGCAGGCAAACGGCTCGCGACGGGTTCAACCTTTCGGCTCACGCCACATGAGCCACATCGACGGCCCCCCATGCGGCAGCGTGATCTGCTCGGTGGTCTCGAACCCGTGTCCCTCGTAGAACGGCAGATTCCTCACGTTGGAGTTCTCCAGATACGCGGGCACGCCCTCCCGGTCGCAACGCTCGAGCACAACCCGGAGCAGCGCCGATCCGATGCCGCGCCCGTGCATCTCCGGCAGCGCGCCGATTGCGTTCAGATAGAAGTGGGGCGTCTTCGGATGCTTCTTCTCCATGCGTGCAACGAGCGCAAGCAGGCGACGCGAACCAAGGATGCCGGTCGCGCGAACCATCGCGAAAAGCAGGGCGAGCTTGTCCCACGCGGTCATCGTGACCTGCCCCGGCGGCGGCATCCAGATCGCCGCCCCGGTCGCGTCGGCGGTCAGGTAGCACTCGTTGTGCGGCATGAACATCCGTCGGATGGCCTCGCCGAACATGAGCGTGTGGACCCTCTTCCGCTTGGCGCTGGAAGGTATGCACCAGTTCCCGACGGGATCCGCCTCAAACGCGGCCCCAAGAATGCGGACGAGCGTCCCGAGGTCCTCGGGCGACGCTCGACGAATCGTGGTCGAAGCGGGGCGATCACGCGGGATAGGCGGCTCGGTCGACAAGTCGTGCAACCTCCGAATCGGTGCGGCGCAGCAAGCGAACGACGCGGGACTTCACGTCTGTCCACGCGCGCGCCGACAGAGTAGTTGACTGCCGTCGTCGCGGCAACCATCGACACCACCCGAGGCCCGACAACGCAGGGCCGCCCCGTCCCCCATTCCGAACCGCGCCCGTAAGGAAGCGGCCCGTCACAATTCCGAACCGCAACTGCAGCAAAGCGCACCGAGACGCGCCCGTAAGGAAGCGTGATCCGAACCGTCCCGATGCACACCGGGATCAGGGAGCGGCCGGAGCGACGCCCGCACAGGCCCCGACTCTCGCTACATCGTGTAAACGAACGACCCGCACGACATGCCAAGAATGTTCAGCACCCAACAGAGGACGAGCACGAATCCTCGCCGCCCGAGGATCGTCGCACGGACCGCGCACACCAGCCCCGCGATGGCACACGTAGCTCCGCAGAGATCAGCGCCGAGAGCGACTCGATAGCCTCCCGATAGCGCATCAAAGAACACCTCTGCGCTGACGGATTCCCCCGGCTCCGTCTCCGAGCCGCTGTGGAACGTCGAAGCAAGACACGCAGCACCGGCAACATGCAGACCGAACGACACCATCGCCAGAATCAGCGACAACCGCACCAGCCGGGCCGCCTTCGCCGATCCAGGATTCGTACCTGTTGTAGCGTCTGTCATCTCTTGTCCTCAGCCATTCTGCCGGCCAGAAACACCGCAGCTTCAGCATGACCTTCATGCAACGCCAGGTCCCTTGCCGTCTTGCCTTCATCGTTCCTGAGCGTCGGGTCGGCTCCGGCCTCGATCAAGACGGCTACGACCTCGCCGTGTCCCATGTAGGCCGCGGCGTGGAGTGGCGTTCCGTGGACACTGTAGCACCTTAACTCGTTGCCCGCGTGTATGCTGACGCTTCCCTGGAACTCCAGCCCCGCACCCGCCTCGATGAGTTCGGTCACCGCGTTGGTCTGACCGAAGACGGCCGCCCACTGAAGCGGGGTCCCCCAGGCGCTTCCGCGGCAGTCGACAAGGGCGCCCTTGGACAGCAGCAGCCTGACCGCCTCCACATGCCCCCCGGCCGCCGCCCAGTGCAGCGGCCAGCCGTCGCTCGCGATGGGTCTCGCCAATCCATCGGACGACATGAGGGTATGAAATCGGAGGGCGTGTCGGCCCTGCGTCTGACGCAAGCTCGTCCAGGCCTCGACCAACTCTTCCAGCACATCCACGTGGCCGTTCTGGGCGGCCAGGTCGAGTGCGGAAGCGTGACTCTGAGCCATGCGTTCCCCGTAGGTTGTTTTCCCTCCGATTCTCAGTTCGTTATCTGACTCATCGCGCCACTGCCACCCGCGAGCCCGCACGTCAGCCCCATTGGCCAGGAGGAGTAGCACCACCTCGAGGTGCCCGTGCTGGGCGGCGAGTTGAAGCGCCGTGCGCCGAGAATCCTCCTCTTGCCCAGGCGGATCGGGATCGGAGCCTGCTTTGAGCAGCGACCGCACGATCGCCAGATCGCCGCGGGCGGCGGCGTATTCCAGTGGGCGATGCCCCCAGAAATCTAAGGTATCCGTAGTAGCTCCCGCTTTCAGAAAAAGGTCGATAATCTCCCCGTGCCCACCCGCTGCCGCCATGTGCAGAGGCGTCTGTTGGCTTGTTGTCGACGCGTCGGGATTCGCACCATGGTCCAATAGCAGTCGGACGATCTCCGTCAGACCGGCTTCGACGGCGAAGTGAATCGGATAGATCAGTTCATGATGCGTCGGGCTGTTGACCTCGTAGCCCGCTTCGATTCGGCGTTGCGCAGTCTGCCAATCGCCCGCCGATACCGCGTCCAGCACGCCCGTCTGACGGTGCGCGATGTACCGAAATGTTGCTTCGGCGGCGGCAAGCAGCGCGACCACTGTTGTCACTGCCGCGATCAGCCCGCGCCACGGGTGCGTTTGCCTCTCGAATCCTCGCTCCTGCGTCGTGTACGTCCGCCGGTTGCGGAGATCAAACGGTCGTCCGCACTCGGGGCAACGGTGCACGGTCAACCCATCGAGGCAGTATCGGCACCCAAGACACAGCGGCCTGCCCGGCAGGTCGGTCGATCGTCGACTCACCCGGCGCGCAAGCCCGGACAATGCACGTCGAACAAACACGTGCAGGCGCGCTGAGCAGAGACATACTCCGAATAGGCAGGCAGCCAACCAGATCTCACCGTTCAGCACTCTCTCCACAACGCTCAGCCCACGACGCTCACGATGGCATACGAACTCCACCGCAGCGATGACGATCGGCGATGCTGCAGCACCGACCCAGTGTGGCCAGAACAGCCCGGACGCGCAGCCGAGAACAAGGGCACTGCCAAGGAGCCAGAGGTCGGATGCTTGTCCGAATGCAGTCTGTGGAGTGAGGTACGCGCCAAGCAACAAGTGCGCAACACCCGCACTGACCGCCAGCAAGGATGCCAGGATCCACTTCCACGTGCTGCCCCGCACGGGATGGCCGGCCCCCAGTCTTGAGTGACGCTGAAGCATGCGGAGTTCTCTACTCACCGGCGTCCTCGCGTTTCCCTGCGACCTGCGGTAGATCCCCCGCCGTCATTCGCTTCTTCTCGTCCACATGCATCGTGATCGCTCGGCCGAGAACCGCCACGATGTACTCACCCGCCTCCCAGTCGTTCTTCGAGGCCTGCCATCGCTGCAGGATCTCTTCTGCGACCCTTTCGTTGGCTTCATTCGTGAATGTGACAAACGAGTGCGCCTGTGCGAGCGTCTGCAGATCGCCAAGAGCGCCGTGGAAGGCGTAGTGCGGTGAAATCCAGTTCATGCCGCAGAACGTGTTCACGCGGCGCCAGTCGGCCCGCGCATTCGCGACGGCCTCCGGAGCGAGCGCCCGGCTGACGACCGAGTCCTCGATACTCTCGCTGACCTTGCAGTGGAACAGGTAGCGGGTCCGCCGAATTCGACCCGTGGTGATGTCCACATCCTCGTGCCAACTGTTCAGGTCGGTCCAGCCGGCCAGACCGCTCATCAGAATCAGCAGCACGAGAAGTGGCGCACCGATGACAGCGAAGATCCATCGCCGGCGGTACGCAGCACGCTTGCCCATACACATGGCTTTCTACGCGAGGCCTGCACCGAGGGCGAGGAGAACGAACAACGCCCTCACTCGATTCTACGTCCGCCGCGATGTCGCGTTCGCCCCGACGCCGTGACGGACCTGACGGCCGGGCGGCCCTGCGGCGCAGCCCCGTGTCCCATTCCAACGACCCCGCCCGCGGCACACCGCACACGTTATCTACATGAAGGGCGAACGTCGCGGGATGCGGCGGCAGGTTCATCGAAGGTGGTTTTGTGCACACTCAATGCCCCGCAACCTCCTCGGCGGCTACAGCCGCACTCGTTTCTTGCTGCATCTGGCTCATCTTCGCGCAGCAGAACAAGTACCTGATTGTGAGTGCTCTCGTATTCTGAGGGTCTCCGGATCACGGTAATTGAGGCTCTTG
>CAYMME010000366.1:0-9812 GCA_964391465.1 uncultured Planctomycetales bacterium | reverse complement strand
TGCGTAGCGGCCTGCGCCTCGCAGGCCGCACGGCCGGCGGGGGCGCCTGCCGTTACAACGCGCGCAACGCAGCCCTGCAACCGACGCCAACACGAGCTGGCCGTCAGCGCACCGCAACCACTTGGGCGGATGATGTCAGATGTTGTCTGTGCCGGACGAGTGCTGCTACGCCTTCTCGGCGACCTGGGTGCCGCCCTCTTTGTAGTCGTCCTCGGGTAGGTCCGTCTTGTACGGATCGAACCACTCGGGCTTGAACACGATCCGCTGCTTGGCTCGCATGGCCAAGTTCGACGTCAGTGCGATCACGGCGTCGGCCAGCGCAACCTTCGGATGGCACTTGGGCACGTTGTTCTTATCAGGGTTCCGGATGCAGTAGGCGAGGTGTTCGAGCTCTTCGCGGTAGCCGCGGGAGACCTTGGCCATGCCCACCCGGGCCGCGGCCGCCGCCACGGGGTCGACGCTGCCGTGCGTGTCGATCATCGGCGCGCCGGCCTTGCTCTTGGCGATCCCGATCTTCGTTTCCTTTTGCGACTGCTTCAGCCGCTTGGCCGGATCGGGCTCGGGGATGAGCAACGCTTCGGCTTCCTTGTTCAGGATGAGCGTACCCTTGTTGCCGTAGACCGTCTCGCCGTAGTCGTCGAGTCGGTTCGTATTGATCGACGAGTAAGTCACGACCGTGTTGTTGGCCTCGGCGAACTCGTACATCGTGTAGACGTGGTCGTCGATCTCACGCTCGTCGTCGAAGAACACCTTGCCTCCGGTCCCCTGCACCGCCGTGGGGTGCACCTTGCCCAGGAAGATTGAAGCGGCATCGAGCTGGTGGCTGCCCAACTCGGCCATGAGCCCGCCGCCCGTGCTTTGGTAGAGCCGCCAGCGGACCAACTGGTTCAGGCTCTCATAGCCGTACTTCTTGGCGTCGACGCCGTTGTCCTCGGCCGGGATCGTCGGCCGCCAGCCGTCCCGGTCGGGCCAGGTGTTGTTGCGATGCCAGCGGGCCCGGATGTGCCGGATCTCGCCGAGCACGCCGCTCTGGATGAGCTCGACGGCGTGGTCGTACAGGACCGAGTAGTGCCGCTGATGGCCGACGGCCACCAACCGCTTCTGCTTGTCGGCAGTGCGGCACATCTCCTTGCACTGGCCCACCGACCAGGCCATCAGCTTCTCGCAGAAGACGTGCTTGCCGGCGTTCATGGCCGCCATGGCGACGGGATGGTGCATGTGCAGCGGCACCGCGATGAGCACCATCTCCACCTCGGAGTTGGGCTTGGCCATCACGTCCTTGTAGTCCGAGTAGACGGGCATCTTCGCGGCTTCTTCGGCGCTGTACTCGGGATGCTTGGCGAGGCTGCGCCGGGCCCGTCCGATATTGAAGGGACGGATGTCGCAGATGCCGACGATGTCGATGTACTCGCGGTTGTGGAACGACAGAAGGGCGTTGCCCTGGTTGCCGGTTCCGACGATTACGGCCTTGACCGGATCGCCGTCGAGTTCGCCGTAGCCCCAATAGAAGGCCCCGAGCGCGGGGACGGCCGCCGCGGCCTTGAGCATGTCGCGCCGGGTAACCGAACCCACCGCCTGCATGAAGTTCTGCTTGCCAATCTCTCGCTCTTCCGGTGTCAGATGCATGGTATCCCTCGTATCATGGGTGCCCCTGGCGTCTTGCCCGCCAGTGCACGGGTGCCGGCGGCTGCCCGCGGTGTGCAGTGCAGTATCGTCTCTATGCCGTTACCTGAGCCAGTTCCTCTCTGGCCGTGTCTTCCGCGACCCGGCCTTCCCGGCCGATGATCCAGCGGTGAATCAACGCGTCGAGCCCCGCCCAGCGTCCGGTCGGAATGAAGACCAGCGCGACCATCGCAATCGCCTCGATCGCGATCATGTCGATGAACAGGTAGTGCCCGGTGGCCATCGGGTTGGGGGGCAGCCACGGCCATGGCGGCTGCGACATGTAGATCATCGCGAGGAAGGCGATCCCGCCCAGCGCCGCCGCCCGACTGAACAGGCCGGCGAGAAGGCAGACGCCGATTGCGGTAATGCCCCACATCGTCAGGTTGTCCATCCACGGCAACCCGCAGAACGACGACATGAATTCGGCCAGCTTCGACGCCTCCTTGGGTCGCTCGCCGGCCGCCGCCGCTTCGATGTCAGGCCGCAGCCTCAGCAGAAACGCATCGAGATCCGCGCTCATTGCCGCGATCGGTCCGGTGACCGTCGCACGGGACCCGCTGAGCTTGCCTTTTGCCCGTTGGAGGCGTTCCTGCTCGTAGGATAGCCTGGGCTTCCGCCCGGTCACCTTCCGATCGGTCGCCCTGAACGTCGCCACCTCTTCCCGATACACGTCGATCCGAGCCCGGGTGGGCTCGTCCGGCTTCGCGTGGGCTTCGACCGGCGTACTGTCGTCGTCCTCGTACAGATACTCCCGGGCCTGCTTGCGCAGCTCCCGCAGCTTCTTGTAGATCTTCGCGCGGTCGACCGCATCGAGATCGTGGTAGTCGGCAAACGCCAACGCCTTGCGCTCCCACTCCGGGAAAAGGTACGCTTCGTTCAGACGGTCGAGCCCGTAGGGATCGTCCACCATGGCCAGGAAGGTGTCGCGCAGCGGTCCCTCGGCCACGCGCAGGTACCCTTGGGCGGACCATGGCTGAACGCCTTTGGCGGTCTTGTCCAGCTTGTAGAGGCCTTCGTAGAGAAAGTGCCAGCCGATGCACATCCGCAACAGCACCAGAAACACCACGCCACCTACGCCAATTGTTGCTGCTCGTCGAGTCAGTTGAGCACCTCCGATCGTTCCAGGAACGCTTCGCGCCGGCGCACCGGCCGGGGGCGAAGGTCGAACATTCCCTGATCCTTTCCGACGATGATCCTCTGAGGTCGCGCATTCTCCTCGGATCGAACTACTATCATAGCAGAAATGCCCTGGTGTTGGCTACAGAAGGCCTCTGCCTGTTCCGGGCCCAGAATATAGAAAGCCGTGGCGAGGGCGTCGGCCACCGCCGACGAGTCGGCCACGACCGAGGCCGACAAGACGCCGCTCGCCGGCCAACCGCCCCGCGGGTCGAGAATGTGGCCCCAGGTCTTGCCATCCGCCTCGAAGTACTGCTGCGTCGTGCACGAAGTGCCCAGCCCCTTGTTCCGCAGCCGGACCGTGGCCAGTTGCTCGGAGGGCCGCAACACGTCGGCCACGCCCACCAGCCAGCCGCCGCCCTTGCCCTCGGCCGGCGAATCGCCCACGGCGTACACGCTGCTGCTGCCGCCGTGCAGGAGGGCGTTGCGCCGGCCGCACCGGCCCCGCAGTACCTCCGCGGCCCGGTCCAGGGCGAAGCCCTTGCCGATGCTGCCGAGGTTGATCTCCAGCCCCGGACGGTCGTAGTGCACGGTGCGGTGCTCGGCGTCGAGCGTGACGTGGTGCATGCCCACGCATTGGAGTGCGGCCTCGATCTCCTCGGAGGACGGCACGCGTCGCGGGCCCCGGAAGAAGCCCCAGCACTTGATGAGAGCACCGGCGGTTATGTCATACGCACCGCCGGTCTGCTCCGTGAGCTTTTCCGCACATTGGAGCAGCTCGAACAGGTTCCGCCGCACGCGCACCGGCCGCTGCCACGCGGTCGCGTTCATGCGCGACACCTCGCTCGCATCGTCGTACACGGTGAGCTGCGCTTCGAGACGATCCACCTCGTCGAGGGCCGCCGTTGCGGCCTCGATGGCCGGGCGCCCCTTCGCGGGCAGAAACACCTCGAACAGGCATGCCATCGCCCGGCGGGTCGCGCACGCCAGCGGGACGCCGTCGGCACGATCGGTCCCTGAGCGCAGTGCGGGCTCCGTGACCGCTCCGACCAACTTGCCTGCCGCCCTGGCCATTCCGCCAGGCCTAAGCAGTTGGCGCCGCGATGGTTGTGCTGCGTTACGCATGGACTCCCATGATACGTAAAACACCGCTGCCGCGACCAGCTCATCGGGCGAATTTCAAGAAACCACGCAAAAAAGGCGCACCCCGTTCCGTCGCGTAGATCGCTTTCGTGGTCGGGGGATGCGCCGGTTTGAGTCTGGGAGTGTGGGTTGATCGCGCCGAGTGATTGGCGCGGTGCGACCGCAGTCAAGAACGGGCGACCGAGTGCATGCAACAACGGCCGGATGGCCCGAGGCACGCAACCGCCCCCGACCACCCGGCCGTTTGTCCGCCGGTCGGTCTCGCCGGCCCAGGCTTCGAACCGCGCTACGGTGTCGCCGCCCGCGGCCCGCCGACATCCGCAGCCTCGGTTCCGTCAATCAGGTCGAGGCGGACGGACGTGTTGAGCTTCTGCACGATTGACATCGGGGTCGGTTTCGATGCCGCATCTTCCTTGCCGGGGGTTCCCGCCATCGTCACTTTGATGTCCATCTTCTGCGTCTGGCGAAGTTGCACCAGCTCTCCCTTGTCGACATCGACGTACGCCATGCCCTTGCCGCCACTCGCCTGCATCGCCATCTCGAAGTTGCCGAACAGTCCCGCCGGCTTCTTCGTACCGGCGTCGGCCTTGGGATCCTTGGGCTTGGTTTCGAACGACTCGACGATGCCGATCTTAGCACAGCGCCGTCCTCGCAGCTCCTCGACCGCCAGCAGCACGTACTTGCTCTCGCCCCGGATGCCGGTACTGCCCATGAACGGCATGTCCATGTCCCATTCCGCGCTCCACGTGTCGCCGATCCCTACCGGTTCCGACGGGATCATACGATAGTGAGCGGCCCACTTGTCGAGCACCGAGTCATCGTCGAACACCTCGCCGAGTTGACTGAACATCTTCTTCATCGGGCCCGGGACGTCGTCCCCGACCGAGTCCATCATCCGCTTCATCGCCTCGCTCAGCCCTTCGACCTTGATGGGCCGGCCGTCCGGTCCGACGGTGAGTGTGAACTTCGTCCCGACCATGGCGTTGAACATCCGCCCGATCGCGGCCACCATGGGATTCGCTGCCTTCTCCGCGTCGTACGTCTTCGAGTCGAACTCCATCTTGAAACCCGCCACGTTGTTCGACATGGCGATGCGGCCCATCGTGATATCGAGCACGGCGGTCTTGTCGGGATTGACCTTCTTGCAGGTCGATACGAAGTCTTGCTCGAACGTCTGCGCGAACTGCTGGTCGGGCATCGGGCCGGGCATCTCCATGGTTCCGACCGTCTTGGTCGCCATGCGCATTCGCGTGACATCTCCGAGTTCGTGGTGGGCCCTGAACTTGATCCGGTCGGACGGTGCTCCTGCGACCGCCATCTGCGATCCGACACACACGCATGCAATCATCATCAGTCTGTTCATGACTGTCTCCCGTTGGTTGCTGGCTCGGTCCGGCCGGCAAGAGGTCTTGCCGCGCATCGGCCGGCGAACCATGGTTTGTCTCGTACCGTCCTAGCCGGCCGAATCGGCCGCCTCGAGAAGAATCGCGTTGATCCGATCGTTGTACCGTTTGATGAGCAACGCCTGTCGCTCGGTCAACTCGATCGGTCGGCCGTTGGCCGTGACGCGCGCCTCACCATCCGCATCCTCGGCGGTGGTCTCGAACTCGATCCTTCGTTCGTCCCGCAAACGAATCACGCGGCGCGACCGAAGCCGCTCCGTCCTGACCTGCTCGCTCGATTCGAGATCGAGGTCGCTGAGGTCCCGCACGCGCGGGCGTCCCGGAAGCGACAGCTTGCTCTCCATTCTCTGGACCAGTCGCTCCAATTCGTCAGCGAGTTCCTGGAGCGTCGTGGCGTGATCGATCATGGAGCCGCGGCATCGCGATACGCTGTCGGCTTCACCCATGATGCGAAAGGTCGCCGCCGCTTCGGCCAGAAACGCCCCGACACGCTTCTGGAGCGCTCGCCCAAGCTGCCAGGTTGCCGTGTAGCGGCTGGGGTCATCCACCTGCGCCGCCAGCCGCAGCTCCTCGATCAGCGCGTCGCTGGGCTCCCCCGCCAGCTCCAGCTCGGCCAGCCGGTAGGTCATCTTCTCCGCCAGTTCCGGAAGGTCGGCCGCGACGTGCCGGTAGGCATCCCGGGCCTCCGCTTCGCGTCCCAGCGCCACCAGGCAGTCCCCAATTGCGATCGCGACGTAGCCGTCTTCGTCCAGGTCAGCGCTGTCGGCCTCGACCGCCTCGAAGATTGCCAGTGCGGCCTCGGGCTCGTTCGAATTCAGCAGGGCCGTCGCTTCGGTCGATCGATCCACGAACGCCATCGCACGTTCCACGTCGTCGAAGTCGGCCGGCGCCTGGGCGAAACCGGCAGCCCCGTCGACCAATCCCGCCAGTACGCCGAGGGCAATCACACCCCGCATCGACGGTCGTCCCGTCGTCCGCATCAGTCTGTGCCAGCTTGATCTACGCATCGTCATACTCCCAAAAGTCGTGGAATAGTCTGAAGAAACTGCGCTTCGGGCGCCGGCAATCCTCCGTCTTCGGGGACCTGCCGTGTCGTTGCCCGTCGCGTCATCCGCACTACGGGGGCGGTGGCCAGCGTCTGGCTCGTGGCCGCATCCATCGCGGTCGCCTGCGCCGCCCACACAAGGGGATTGACCGGAACGCCCGTCGCAACCGACTGCGCCCAGCAGCTCAACGCCCACGGCGTAACCACCACGACGACCGAGCGCGCTTCCGGCGCCGCGTGTGACCCGTCCGCAGGCGTGGTCCCGGGATTCCAGAGGCCCGAGACTGCCCACCCCAGCAAGAACAATCCCACCGCAGCGGCCAGTGCGGCCACGCGCGGTACCCACCGCCACCGGTGCTGTTGGCCCGCCCGTCGGGGTCTGCCCTGAATCGCGTTGCTGTCCGCTACTGCGGCCACGATCCGATCACGCAGGCCGTCCGGAACGCTCGGGCCCTCGGGCGAGTCCAGCAACTCGACGAGCGGACCGTGCCGTTCGCGGCATGCGACGCACGCGGCAAGGTGGGATTCGAAAGCCTTCGCCTCCTCGGCCGAGACTTCACGGTCGAGATAGGCGTCGATCATCTGTTCTATATCGCGACATTCCATGAGCCGTTCTCCCGCGCGGGGCGCCGCGTCATGAGCTCCCGCAGCCGATGCCGCCCGCGGTGCAGATGGGTCCGTACGGTGTTGACCGGTATGGCGAGCACTTCCGCAACGTCGGCGTACGACATTTGCTCGAAGTGAAAGAGCACGACGGCCGCCCGCTGCGGCGGATCGAGCTGCTCGAGCCATCCTTGCCACTCTTGCCGGTCGGGAACCGGGGTTGGCGTCGCCACCTGTCTGGCACGCTGCACCTCGGCGAACCGTTCGTGCAAGCGTCGTTTGCGACCCCGCGACCGCATCTCGTTCACCGCCAGGTTCGTCGCGATCTTTAGCAGCCAGTTGCGGAACGCGTGTTTCATGTCGTAACGATCCAGTCGCTCGAAAGCCCGCAGGAATGCGTCCTGCGTCACGTCTTCGGCGTCGGCCGTGTTGCAGAGCATGCGCCGCACCACCCCGTAGACCGCCGGCAGGTGCCGGTCGATCAAGACTCCATATGCCCGTCCGTCACCACTGCGTGCGGATCGGATCAGTGCAGCGTCTGTCGGTTCCTGGTTGAGGCTTGCCACCGGGTCTCCCTTTCGCTCTCTCATCCATACTACAAGCCGGCGGCGGCGGAAGTTTCGGTTATCTCGGGGGGATTAGTGATCGACAAGCCCTCTCCGCTTCGGTGTTTCCGGCAATGCGGGCACGGGCGGGGCGCAAAGAAAGGGCCCGCCGGCACCGACCTGCCGGCGGGTCCTATGCTGGTGGGAAGGGCGAGCCGATATTACCCCCACCAGCGTCACGGTCGAGCGCTAACGCAACGCTCAAAGACTCACTGTGCAATCCCGGGAACGGGCCGACCCGGCGGGCCGCGTCTCCCCGGCTCAGCCGGCCGGTTGCGTTTGACGCCCGTCCCGGACTCATCCCTAGAACCCACGTGGTCCGCTTTTTCTTCCGGCCGTTGCTTCTTTTTTCTCGAAATGCGGCCGTGGAGTTTCAGCGAAATGGCGGATGCCCGCGGCCCCATGGCTGACGACGGAGCCGAGCCGCGGGTACACTGGGTTGAGATCGCGCATTGCGTTACGGTGATCATGTGAGCGACGAGACGAACGAACAACCCGACCTGAGCGTGCTGTACAGCAACCACCGGCGCGACGCTACCGAGAACCTCTACGCTTACGCCGTGGTCAGTCGCCGCAGCCAGGGACTGTCGGTGGGTGTGAACCTCAACCCCGACTTCGCCTGCAACTTCGACTGCGTCTACTGCTGCGTGGATCGCTCACGGACACCGCGCACGCGGAAGGTCGACCTCGAGCGGCTCGACCGTGAGCTGAACGACCTGCTGACCCGTGCGACGGACGGCTCGCTGTACCGTGAGGAACCGTTCTGCCACGCCCCGCGTGAGCTGCGGCGCATCAACGACATCGCCTTCTCCGGCGACGGTGAGCCGACCGTATCGCCCCGGTTCACCGACGCCATCGAGCTTGCGGCCGCGGCCCGTCGGCGGTTCGGGCTCGACGACACGAAGCTCGTCGTCATCACCGACGCTTGCTACTTCACACGTCCCGCCGTGCAGCGTGCCCTGGCCGTGCTCGACGCCAACAACGGTGAGATCTGGGCCAAGCTCGACGCGGGCACCGAGGAGTACTACCGCCTCGTCAATCGCCCCAACATGCCGCTCGAGCACGTGCTCGACAACATCCTGGCCGTCTCGCGCGAACGGGAGATCGTGCTTCAGTCGATCTTCATGAACGTGCACGGCACGCCGCCGACCGACCCCGAGATCAGCGCCTTCGCCGATCGTGTCCGGACGCTGGTCGAGAACGGCGCACGCATCCGTCTGGTGCAGATGTACACGACCGCGCGTTGGACGGCCGAGCGCTTCGTCACCCCGCTGGCCGACGCGCCGCTCGATCACATGGCAGAGATCGTCCGCTCCCGAATCTCGGTGCCGGTGGAGGTCTTCTACGGGGTGGGGTAGCCGCCGTTAGGTCACTTCCGGCTTCGGCGTCGCCCGGAGGGCGAAGTAGTTCAGGATCACGACGACCGGCGAGACCACGAGCAGAAACATCGAGCTCCCCGTCGGGGCGCTCATGGCCGTGAGTATGCCGTGCACGACGATGAGGGCGGTGAGACCGAGGGCCACCCACATGCAGGATCGCGAGCGGCAGAAGATGCCGTAACCGAGCCCCACGAACAGGAGGCCCTGCACCGCGGTGCTCACGTAGACGAACGGATCCACCGCCTGCTGAAACCCGATCGCGTGCGTGGCGGCGAGGGCCACCACACCCAGAAGCGTGAGCAATCCGAACAAGACGGTCACGACTGCCGCCGCGGCCGCGGCGACTGCAGGTTTGTCGGCATTCGATTCTGACGGTCTCGTAGCCATGGTAACGACGCCTGTTATCGGGTCTTCTGCCGGTGCGCCCGGACCCATACCGTGACCGCCCGGAGACTGTATTGGGTATCGGTAGGGCCGGCCGGGGAGTCCGGTTGAATCGCGCGAAAACTGCGAGGGCGGCCGCGTTCAGTTCCCAGGAGTCCGTCAAGGCCTGGCTTCCGCGTCGGGTGCCACTAGCAGCTTGCCTGCCAGTGCCTCTACCGCAAAACACGGGCGGGCAAGCCGCCCGTGGCACCCGAAGAATGGGCGGTGATGATGCCCGAGAACTCGCCGGGGCAGAGGGCTTTCCGTAGACTCCCGTGCGATGGCGGATGACATTCGCATTCTGGTCGACGAGCCGGCGGACGGACCGACGAACATGGGGCGGGACCAGGCCCTGCTCGATCGCGTCGGACGTGGGGAGTCGCCGCCGACGCTGCGCTTCTACCAGTGGTCGCCGGCCACCATCTCGCTG
>CAYMME010000365.1:0-9852 GCA_964391465.1 uncultured Planctomycetales bacterium | reverse complement strand
GGGTCGTCCTCCTTGTCGTTGTAGATCATCACGAGGTGGCCGTTGCTCAGCACGATGGCTTCGATGCCGGCCCCGGGGTGCGGCAGGTCGGTGAGTGTCAGCGGCGACCACGTCATACCGCCGTCTTTCGAGTCGCTTCGTTTGATGCGATGCCGCGGATCGCCGTTTCGGAAGAAGGCCGAGATCATCCCGTCGGAGAACTCGACCAGTGTGGGCTGGGTCACGCCGGCCTCGGGCACCGGTTTCGAGAACGTCCAGCTCTCGCCGCCGTCGTCGGTCATGGCCATCACCGCGATGCCGAAGTTCTCGTTCGACAGCGGTACCAGCAGCGTACCGTCGGATCGGACGAACGGGTGGGCGCGGGGCATCCATCCCAGGCGCGGCCGCAACGGGTCCGCGAGTCGCTCCAGCCCCCGTTTGAGCCTCTCTTCGATCCTGTCGGCCGGGACGGCTCCCATCTTGGTCCAGCGTTCGGCCGTGTTCTTCAGGACAGCCTCGAAGCCCGACACGTGCGGCACGAGGATGTCGACCTTGCCCCATCGCGGGCAACCGGCTTTGCCGTAGTCCGACGAGACCTTGTAGCGCAGCAAGGCGCTGCCCCACGTCCACTTCGGAACGCCGGTGAGCGTGGGGTGGATCAGCCACAGACGCTTCTGGCGATCGATCACCATGCACGGGTTGTTGTCGGACAGCCCGAACGTATCGCTCATCACGAACGGCTTCTCCCACGCACCGCCCCCCTTGGGCTTGCGGGCACCACCGATCCGCACGTCGTCGCTCTTGTCCTGCTGCTTCGAGAAGTAGGGCTCCGGCAGCGTCGGCCCGTTCTCGTACCAGACCGCCCGCAGGTCACCGTTCGGGCACTCGACGATGCACGACGCATGAACGTGGCCATGGCTCTCGACCTCCGGATCGAAGATGAACGCCTCTTCGTGAAGCGGCTGTGCAAGCACAGGTGCGGAAGCCAGTACGGGCACTGCGAACGCTGTGACGAGCCGGACGATGTTTCCCATGGCTTCTTCCTCGCAAAGCATGTGGAACGTGAGCGCCCGCCGCGTGCGGACCGTGGGCATTGTAGCAGGAGGCGAGGGACAGAGGGACACAGGGACGGAGGGACGAAGGGAGGGGTGCATCTCGAATTCGGTGGCAACCGGGTGCCACGGGCAGCTTGCCTGCCCGTGCTCATCACACCGGGACAACGGGAAACACTGGCGGGCAAGCCGCCAGTGGCACCCACGACGTGGGGTGGTGCCACGATTCATGAGATGCACCCCGAAGGGAGGCGACACGGCAATCACGGTGGAATCTGGAGGTTCGAGACCGTAGTGTCTTGGTAGCCGTCGGGCGGCGGCCTGCCGTGCGCAGGACCGGGGTGGCGTACCGATGCGTAGGCACGCACAGAGAAACACAGAATGAAGCGGTGCTACAAGGCTGCCTGGGTTGTCCCGGTCGAGCGTCCGGCCATCGCGAACGCGGCTGTGCTCGTGCGGGACGGTCGGATCGAGGCGATCCGCGGCGCGCGGGAGGTCGACTCGCAGCCCTGTGTCGATTTCGGTGACGTTGCGCTTCTGCCCGGGTTGGTCAACGCGCACACGCATCTCGAGCTGACCGACTATCACGGTAGGATGTCGCCCTCGCCGTTTTGGGATTGGCTCCCGCAGCTTGTCGCGCTGCGCGGGGCGACCCCACCGGAGACAGAGCAGGCGGCGGTGGGCCGCGGGGCCCGGCTCTCGCTCGCGGCCGGGACGACGCTGCTCGGCGACATCTCCCGCCCACATCAGGCCTGGCCGATTCTCAAGGAATCGCCGCTGCGCAAGGTCTGCTTCGCCGAGCTGATCAGCTTCGCGGAGCGTCCGGCCCGCGACCCGGATGAGTTGGCGGCACTCGTCGAGGCCACTGCCACCGACGACCGCCTGTTCGTCGGCGTCTCGCCGCACGCCCCGTACACCGTCTACCCGGACCACCTGCGCGATGTGATCGGCCTGGCCGGCCGGCGTCGACTGCCGATCACGATGCACCTTGCCGAGACGCCGGAGGAGGTGGACTACTGTTTGCACGGCACGGGTGCAGTTGGGGAGATGCTCGACCGCTTCAAGCAGCGCAAGCGCATCCCGGCGCCGGGTATCACCCCGCTCGGGTACCTTCATCGTCTCGGGGCCCTCGACGTGCCGCTGCTGCTCGCCCACGTCAACTACCTCGACGACGTCGGGCTCGCGGCCCTGGCCGTGTCGGCCTGCTCCGTAGTGTACTGCCCGCGCGCCCATCGCTACTTCGCGCACGCTCCGCATCCGTTCGCGCGCATGCTCGACGCCGGCATCAACGTTGCAGTCGGCACCGACAGCGCAGCAAGCCTGCCGACCGACGATGGTTTCTCCCCGCTCTCGGTCCTGGACGAGATTCGCTTCCTTCACGGCGAGTACGCAGCGCTGCCAACGACAACCTTGCTGGAGATGATCACGATCAACGCGGCTCACGCACTAGGCCTGGCCGATCGCGCCGGCTCGATCGCGCCCGGCAAGTGGGCCGACTTCGTGGCCGTCCCGCTCGAGCGAAACGGTACCGGCGACCCGGTGCGGAACGTGCTCGAATCGCGTCTGCCGCCAGCCGCCGTGGTGATCGACGGCGAGCGCATTGAGACGCAATGACGAAGGCAGAGACGCAGCCGTCTTCGTCATTCGTCATTGGTCATTCGTCATTCCATCCTTGCGCCCCTGCGCACGGTGAATCGTGTCCCCCACGTTTGAAAACGTGGGCCACCCGGGACGAAACGTGGCACGCTTGCCCGACCTGTTGCCTGTGGAGAAACGTATGTCACCGAAAGCAGTACTGATGCTTCTGTCGCCGACGTTCGTGGCCGTCGGCACGGCCGTGCGCGCCGAGGATAGTCATCCACAAATCCCCGCACGGTGGTCGGCGGAGAAGGCCTGGGCTTGGTATCGGCAGCACGATTGGATCGTCGGGTTCAACTACGTGCCCAGCTTCGCCGGCAACACGACGGAGTTGTGGCAGGCCGAGACGTTCGACCCCGAGACGATCGACCGTGAGCTGGGTTGGGGCGCGGGGCTGGGCTACAACAGCGCCCGCGTGTTCATCCAGTACATCGTCTGGAAGGCGGACCCTGACGGATTCGCGAAACGCTTCGAGCAGTTTCTGAAAATCGCCGACAAGCACGACATCACCGTGATGCCGGTCCTGTTCGACGACTGCGCGTTCGGCCGGCCGCCGCAGTTGGATCCGTACCTCGGCAAGCAACGCGACCCGATCCCGGGGATGATCGCACCGAGCTGGACGCCCTCGCCGGGGCGCAAGCTGGGGCTCGACGTGAACGAGTGGCCTACGCTGAAGCGCTACGTGCAGGAGCTGATCGCCGCGCACCGCACCGATGAGCGCATCATTGCCTGGGATCTGTACAACGAACCGATGAACCGGGCGCAGGTAGCGGTGAGCGATACTCGGTGCGGCGGGCTGTCGCTGCTCGAATCGTCGTTCCTGTGGGCGAGACAGGCCGAGCCCACGCAGCCGATCACGGTCTCCGTCTGGACCGACCCCAAGCTGCCGGGCTATCAGGTCTGCCTCGATCAGTCGGACATCACTTCCTTCCACCTCTACGGCAACGCCGACGCCCTGAAGAAGCGCATCCCGGAATTGACGAAGCTCGGTCGACCGATCGTCAACACCGAGTGGATGGCCCGCGCGAAGGGTAGCGACTTCGCCGCCGATCTGCCGATCTTCAAGTCCGCTCGCGTCGGCTGCTATCAGTGGGGCCTGGTCAACGGCCGCATGCAGTGCCAGTTCCCGTGGTGGAACGAGCCGGGCGGGAAAGTCGATCCGAAGATCGGCTGGTTCCACGACATCCTGCACGCCGACGGCAAGCCCTATCGGCAGCACGAGGTCGACGCGATCAAGCGGGTCATCAAGGGCAAGTAGCTCCCTACAGGGCGCCGTCGGCGATCGCGGGCAAAACCTCTCCGATCGGAGCTTGGATGACGACGTCGGCAAGCTGGTCCAGGGGCGTGTCGTCGCGGTTGATGATGGCCAGGAATGCGCCGCTGCGTTTTGCGTGCACGGGCAGCGATGCGGCGGGCTCGACGACGAGCGATGAGCCGATAGCCAGGAACACGTCGGCCTTGCCGGACAGTCCCGAGGCATCCATGAGCACTTCGCCGTCGAGTTGCTGCCCGAACGAGATCGTGGCCGGTTTGAGCCAGCCATCACACGCTTCGCATTGCGGGACCTCATCGCCGGCGTCGACGCGGGCGTGGATGGGACCGGCCTCGTAGCGCTTGCCGCACATGACGCACGCGACTTCGCGGTCGGTGCCGTGCAGCTCGATGACGCGCCGGCTGCCCGCGGCCTGGTGGAGGCCGTCGATGTTCTGCGTGATGACGGCCACGAGGCGGTCAGCCCTCTGGAGCCGCACCAGGGCCTCGTGCCCCGCGTTCGGCTGCACCTCGGCATACGCACCGAACGCCTCGTGCTTCATCTTCCAGTAGCGCACGCGAGCGTCGTGATCGGTCATGAAGTCCTGGTAGTACACCGGTTGGTAGCGGCTCCACACCCCGCCCGGGCTGCGGAAGTCCGGGATGCCCGACTCGGTGCTGATGCCCGCGCCGGTGAAGGCGACGGCGTCGCTCGCGCGGCGCAAGGCATCGGCCACGCGGGCTACGGCCGCTTGTTGCTCATCATTCATTGATGTCCGTTGTCCTTCCCGCTTGGGTGCCGTCCGTCCCCCATCCAAGCCACCGCGTTGCAGCATATCCCACTGCAGGCGAGAATACTATGAATCGCAGTGCGCATTGTGCGCATTGCTTCGCGGGAAGGGTCTGCCGCATCAGGACGCCATGATGCTATCGTTCACGATCGCGGGTGAAGACGGGAACATCGCTGACCGGGCGAACCGAGACGCGACCGTGAGGGAGCGTGAAGCGTGGCGCCAGCCACGCGCCTTCAACGCCGAATTCCAGAAGGATGCCGGCGTTGCCGGCATCCCACGCTCCCTAACGGTCGCGTCTCGGTGCTGAACACTCGCGCCGGACGTTTGCTGACCAGCGGCGATCGAAGGGAAACGATGAAACCCCGCATCCTCGTTCTCAACGGGACTTGCCTGGACGTCTGGGACGATCTCCGCACGTGGGCCGATTCGCTGCAAGTCCAAGTCGTTGCGGACCCCGGCCTCCGGAAGATCGAGCCCGAGCAGGTCGAGACGGTAATCGCCGGAACGCACGGGTTGATCGGTCCGTCCGCGGCACCGATCCTGCCGCGGCACATGGAGCGAGCGCCGTCCTTGCAGGTGATCTCGTACGCCGCCAGCGGCTACGAGTCGGTCGACGTCGAGGCGGCCACCCGGAACGGCATCGTCGTCACCAACGCCCCCGTGCAGGAGGGGATCGAGGTCGTGGCCGACCACACGTGGGCGTTGATGCTGGCGCTCGCCCGGCAGGTGCCACATCACAACCGTGTGCTCGCCGACGGCCGGTATGAACGGGGGATGGGCGTCGCCGTCTTCGGCAAGACGCTCGGCATTGTCGGCCTGGGGCACATCGGCAAGGCGGTGGCTCGCCGAACCGCGGGCTTCGACATGCGCGTACTCGCGGCCGAGATCACACCGGACATGGACTTCGTTCGCGACCACAACATAGAGCTCGCCGCGCTCGATGACCTGCTGAAGCGGTCGGACTTCGTGTCGTTGCACCTACGGATCAACGACGAGACGAGACAGATCATCGACAAGCGGGCGCTGGGGCTCATGAAGTCGACGGCCTGCCTGATCAACACGGCCCGCGCCGAACTCGTCGATGAAGCAGCTCTCGCCACCGCCATCACGGCCGGGCGGATCGCCGGTGCGGCCGTGGACGATCCGCCCTCGAGACAAGACAGCCCGCTGCTCGCCTTGCCGAACTTCGTGTGCACGCCGCACCTCGGCAATCGCGCCGTCGAAGGCGTGCACGCGGTGACGCGCCAAGCGGTGCGCAACGCCGTCGACGTACTCGAAGGCCGGCGCCCTGAGTACGTCGTCAACCCGACGGTCTACGATGGGCCGTTGCGGGCGAAGCGTCCTGCCGAGTAGCAGGTCAGCCCGAAAGCGACTGACCCGAACACGCCGCCCGATGGCCGGGGGAAGTGGCGTCATGGTTGCACGGTTTCTCACGCCCCTTAAGATAACGATGCCGCTATCGTGGTTGCTTGTGCAGCGGCGGAGCGGCCCAATCACTTTCATCGAGGGACCATGGTCATGCCGGGAATACTGACGACGTGGACGGCCGCGATCTTGATGAGTGGTGCGGCCGCGCCGGCGGATGAGGGGAGCGTGGTCTGGCAGATCGGCAAGACCGACCACAACTATCGCGACCTGGCCTATACCGGCGATCCCCGCGCGTACTCGAAGCACTTCGGCAAGGATGTGAACTTCGTGGCCGGGCAGAGCGACCCGCTCAAGGACTTCAGCGCGATCCATCCCGGACCGATCGACGCGTGGGCAGGCAGCCGCGAGCATCCGTTCCGGATCACGTTCGATCTCGGCTCGCCACCGTCGGGCGCGTACATGCTTCAGATCGACCTCGTCGACACGCACGGCCAGGGACCACCCACACTGATCGTGAACGTGAACGGGGAGACGGCGCGACGGCCCCTGGAGCGCGGCGCCGGGGACATCAGCCTGATGAATCCGGCGGCGGGCAAGAGGAGGCAATTGCGCTTCGTGTTCGGCGCCCATCAACTCGAGCAAGAAGCGAACCGCGTCGAGCTGCGCATCGTCTCGGGTTCGTGGCTGCTCTACGACGCGCTTTCCCTGCGGAAGCTGCCGGAGGGCAAGCACCCGTCAATGGGTCCGGTGGTCAAGCCGTCGATCTTCTTCGTCGAGCGCGACGGCCAACTGCGACAGGAACTCACCGTCTCCGCCGCAGGGGTCGTGACGGACGCCGCGGTAAGCGTCGAGGTGCGCAGCGGCGCCGACGATCTGGGCACGTTCACGCTCGGCCAACCCGCGCTCGGGGCCATCTCGGGAGCGATCGGGATCAAACCCTCCGAGGCCAAGCGCGAGCTGCAAGTAACGCTCCGGGCCGGCGAGCAGAGCGAGACGATGTCGGTCGCCCAGACGCCGCAGCGCAAGTGGCGGATCTACGTGGCCCCGAGTACGCACACCGACATCGGCTATACCGACATCCCGCAGCGCGTCATCGAACGCCACAACCGCAACACCGACCTCGCCCTCGAGTTGATAGACGAGTTCCCGCTGTATCACTGGAACCTCGAATCATCGTGGGCGGCGCAGATGTGGCTTCGTGACAATCCGTCGTACCGCCACAAGGCGTTGTACCGGGCGGCCCGCGAGCGCCGGATCGGGATCGAAGCCTCCTACCTGAACATGCTGACCGGATTGTGCTCGGGCGAGGAACTGATACGCACCATGTCCTACGCGGCGCGCCTACACCGCGTGCACAAGGTCCCGTTCACCAGCTACACGCTCACCGATGCGCCATCGCACGTCTGGACGGTACCCAGCGTGCTGGCCGGCGCGGGCGTCCGCTACCTGAGCGTAGGCGCCAACCTCGTGCGGGCGCCGCTCTTCAAGCAGAACATCCACCTCAAGTCGCCGTTCTGGTGGGAAGGACCGGACGGGGGCAAGGTGCTGACGTGGTTCACGCCGGGATATGCACAGGCCGGACGGATCGGGCTCAAGGACGGATTCGAACGCATGCGGAGCGCGATCGAGCGGGACCTGTACTGGTGGGCGCATCGCGAGGACTACCCGTACGACGCGATCCTGCTTCACGGGGCGTACGGCGACAACGTCGCCATCGGGCGGGGCATCGCCGAGTCGATCACCGAGTACAGCAAACGGTATGCGTACCCGAAAGTGATCCTCTGCTCGAACAATGACTTCCTCGAGTACATCGAGAAGAACTTCGCGGACAAGATCCCGACCGTACGCGGGGGCGGGGGAAGCTGGTGGGAGGACGGCGCGGCATCGAGCGCCCTGGAAACGGGGATCAACCGCGTCGCCCATGAAGAGATCGTGGCCGCCGAAACTGCCTGGGCCGCGGCCGTCGGTGTGGGCAAGGCCTCGAAGTTCCCGCAGCCGCAATTCAACCGCGTCTGGGACAACATTCTGCTGTACGACGAGCACACCTGGGGGGCGTACAAGAGCATCACGGATCCGCAATCGGACTTCGTACACCGGCAGTGGTCGGTGAAGGCGGCCTACGCGACCGACGCGGCGGACGCGGCGCAGCGACTGCTCGAGCGAGGGCTGCGGCGACTGGCGTCGCGCGTTAACGTTCCCGCGGGATCGGTGCTGGTGTTCAACGCGTCGGGCCGAAGCCGCAGCGGCGTGGTCGAGGTAAAGATCCCGCGCGGTACGATGATCGCCGACGGCGAGACGGCCGTACCGCAGCAGGTAATCGCCGCCGATGCCCTGAAGGACGTGCGCGTCGCGTTCCACGCGCAGGATGTGCCGGCGGTGGGCTACCGCACGTACCGCATCGTCCCGCAGAAAGGGAAAGACGGTGCATTGCTCAGGCAACTCAGCGGGCAGGTGCTGGAGAACAACTTCTACCGGGTAACGTTCGATGCGGAAACCGGAACCGTCGAGAGCATCATTGACAGAAGGCTGGACAAGGAACTCGTCGATCAGGCGAGCCCGTACAAGCTCGGCCAGTTGATCTACGCCCTCGGCGGCGAGGAGACCAAAGGTCAGACGCAGCACACCTGCCCGAAGCGGGAGAACGTGACGTACTCGTCCCCCACGAAAGGTGCGATTCGAGCCGGGGCGGCCGGACCCGTGTTGAGCAGCGTCAAGGCCACCGCCCGCCACGACAACTTCAACCGCCTGGAGTCCGAGACCATCCTCTACGAGCACGAGCGACGCATCGACTTCGTGTTCCGCATGGACAAGAAACTGACTTACGAGAAAGAGGCGGTGTACCTGGCGTTCCCCATCGCGGGTGCGAATCCGCAGTTCCGTTACGAGATCGGCGCCGGCAGCGTCCGCCCGAACGAAGACCATTTCCCCGGCGCCTGCCGGGACTGGTTCAGCGTGCAGCGCTGGGTAACGGTGAAGACCGACGCGGCCACGGTCGCGTGGTCGCCGATCGACACGCCGCTCATCACGCTGTGCGACCTGAATCCGGGCAAGTGGCTCGACAAGCTGGAGGTCACGAACGGGACGATCTTCGCGTATGTGATGAACAACTACTGGTTCACGAACTACCGAGGCGGCCAGGACGGCCCGCTCACGCTCCGCTACAGCCTGACCAGCGACGCATCCATCGACGTACCCGCCGCCTCGCGGTTTGGCGAGGGCGTGTCGGCCCCGCTGCGGGTGATCCGCACGCACGCCGGCCGGGCCGCCAACCGAAAGTGGCCCGCGGCCCGGAGCCTGTGCCGCGTCGAGCCGGACAGTGTCATTGTCAGCGCGATCAAACGCGCCAACGACGGTAAGGGCTTGATCATCCGACTTCGCGAAACGGCGGGTCGCGAAACGAACGTCCAGGTCATAACGGACTTCGGCGGTGCCAAGCAGGCCGCGAGTTGCGACCTCGTGGAACGTACGCAGCAACCTTTGCCGCTGAGCGAGGGTCGGATCTCGCTCAAGATCGGCGCGAACGCAATGGCAACGATCCGGTTGCAGTAGTACAGCGTCTCAGTACCCAACACCGAGACGCGACCGTGAGGGAGCGTGGGATGCCGGCAAGTACGTGTTTGGCGTGTTTTCAGTAGCGCCAAACCGTATTTCGGGGTGCCACGGACGGCTTGCCCGCCCGTGTCCTGCAGCAAAGGCACTTGCAGGCAAGCTGCCAGTGGCACCCAACGCCGTTAACTGTTCTGGGGTCGAGTTTTTCGTTTAGAGCATAA
>CAYMME010000364.1:0-9915 GCA_964391465.1 uncultured Planctomycetales bacterium | reverse complement strand
CAGCCAACAGGGTCCTTCTGCGCCTTGACACGAAAGGCCTAATGGGTGACCCCACCTGCGCTGGTCATGGTGAATCTCCTCATTGGGTTCTCGGACCCCGGTGGGGGCGTCCTTCTCCAAAGGGAAAGTAGACCGAGGCCGCGAAGTTAATAGGCCGGCGCTGCAGGTTGAGCCGTAGGGTCCGCCACGCGGACCACCGCACGGTTGTCTGGTCCGCACGGCGGACCCTACGTGGAAGTGAAGCGATCGAGCGGTTTTTTCGCGGTCGGAGGTATTAACCTCGCGTTCTCACTCTACTGAGATGTACGATCCGGCGCGTGACGACGTTGGAGTGACTCCGTGAGCGGCGTGGACACTGAGGCGGACCTGGTCCACCAGGCCCGGACGGGCCGGACCGCAGCCTATGCGATCCTGGCCCGCCGCTGGTCCGCGCGCGTCATGGCCGTCTGCCACGCCCGCGTGGGTTGCCCCCACGTCGCCGAGGATCTCACCCAGGAGACGCTGCTCCGTGCGTTCCGGGCCCTGCCGACACTCCGCGAGCCGCACAAGTTCGGGGCCTGGGTTCGCGGGATCGCCGTCCGCACGTGTCAAGACTGGCTGAAGGCGAAGCAGCGCACGCAGGTTCCCTTCAGCAGCCTCACCCGCGACGGCACGCCGGCCGAACAGATCGCCGGGACGGCCGACCTCGCCGGCGACGTCGAAACGCGGGAGGAACGAGCCCAACTCCTGGCCGCGGTGGATGCGCTGCCGCCGGCCTGCCGCGAGGTGGTCATGCTCTACTACTACGGCGATGTGACCTATCGCGAGCTTGCGGAACTGCTTGGCGTGTCGGCGGCCACGATCAATGCCCGACTGACCCGGGCCCGGGCCTTGCTGCGCGAGCGACTGACACGTTCGGAGACGTAACCATGGACTGCGAACAAGCCTTCACGCTATTGTGTGCCGACATCGACGGCTCGATCGACGACGATGAACGCGTGGCGCTTGATGCGCACTTGGCGGAGTGCCAGGCGTGCCGGCAGGCCGGTGCGGGGCTGCGCACCCAGGATGCCGATCTGCGGCGTGCGTTCGCGCCGCATCGCGCAGCCGCGTCGGCGGTGGCGGACCGTGTCACGAACGAACTCCTCAAGGCCGACGCACCGTCTCGATCCGGGCGGCGCTGGCCCGCCATGTTCACCTCCGCGGCGGCCGGGTTCTTCATCGCGCTGCTGGCCTTCCAGCCCTGGCGTGTGACCGAACCCGCGCCGCGCTCGGCACCGGTCGGCCGCTTCTCGGTCGGGCACGAGCCGCTCGAGATTCTCACCCCGCACGAGCAGACGTGGACGAAGCTGTTCCGCTGCGGCACGATCGAGCCGGGCAGCCGGATTCGCACCGGCCCGAACCAAGTCTGCGAGTTCGTGCTCTCCGACGGAACGGAACTCCGCCTGAACCGCGGGACGGCGGTCGAGATCCTCGACAGTCGTCGCGTGCATCTCGAGCAGGGCGAGTTGTGGGGAAGTGTCACTGCCGCCGCCGCCCCGCTCGAAATCCTGACCGCCGACCGGGCGATCCGGGCCCGGGATGCGCACTTCGATGTCGCGGCTGACAGCGCCCGATGCGTGGTGACCGTGGCGGAGGGACACGTGACGGTGATGGCCGACGGTGTCGAGGAGACGGTCACGCCGTGCCAGGTGTTGACGATCGAGGGGGACCGTCGCGTCGAAAGCGTTCCCGTCAAGGATCTGGTGACGGCCACGCGTTGGCTACATCCGATCCTGATCGCGAAGGGCCGCAAGAGTCCCGAGCTTTCCCGTCGGGTCGCGTATCTGTTCGCGAGACTCGCCACCACCGAATCGCCCGAAGTCTACGAGCAGGAGATTCGGGCCCTCGGCAGTCACGCCGTAATTCCGCTCGCGAGCCTGCTGACGTCGCTCGATCCGACAACCGAGTCGGCCGCAAGAAGGCGCGCCGCGTGGATGATCGCCGAGCTGGCCGAGCCGGCGCAGATTCCGACGCTTCTCGAGCTGCTCGACGACGAGGTTGCCGAAGTCCGCGTCGGCCTGGATCGAGGTCTGGTGCGACTGACGGGCTACGCTCACGATCCCGATGCGCAATCGCCGTTGCCCGGTGCCGCCCTCGCCAGCGCGAGGCACCCGCAAGACTGGTGGGCGTGGTGGGATGAAAACAAGCACCTGTTCCCCGCGTCCGAAACGACATCACGCACCCGCCCACCGTACGTAACGCCGGAGACGGGAGCGCTCATTGCCCCTCTGGATTACTGCGAGCAGTGATCCACGCGGACCGGTGCGCGGGCTTACGGGTGCCCCATCCCTGACGGCTGTTTGTCAGGGGTGGGGGACTGATTCGCCGGACGACTCGACGGTTCTGGCCCGCCGGTGCGACGCATCGTGAACGATCGTCTCCGGCGTGGGTGCATTTGTATGTACAGCCCTGAATCCACAACCAGAAAGTTCTTCCCTGAAATCACGTCTCGCGCGTCATCAATCGTGCCTCCAAAACGCTCCTCGTATATACTTACCTTTTCTTTCCCGGAGGGCGCGAGAACACCTTGAGTCGTAGCCGCGTACCACTTGAAGTAGTACTCAAGTCGCGTCTCGATCTCGACCTCGGACCCGGATCGCCAAGCTCTCGCGAAACACCTGTAGCGCGCGGGCTCCGTGCCGGTCGGTTCGCGTTGCGGCACGGTATGATACGCTCCGTCGACTATGAACACGTCGCGCCGCTGGGAGTCGGGATCAACCACGCGAAACTGTACAAGGTTCCCAGCCGCATCGAAGGTCATCTCCTCGATCGTCATGTCTCGTCCGGCGTTGCAGCGCACCTCCCAACGACCGGCAAGCGTCGGTTCAGTCGCCCCAGGTAGGAACGTCGGACCGCCGGCCAGATTCGGAGGCGGCGGCGGTGGGCCGACCACGAAATCGCGAAGAGGAATGTGCACCAAACGCACGTAGCCACTCTGTGCCCCGTGGTAGATCGGAAAACCGGCGTAGAGCACGCCGGCTGACACGACGGCCAAGAGCCACCGGCGACGCCCCATGACCGTCCCGACGGCAAGGCCACCGAAGAAGCCGTACAGCAAATCACTACTCCGCCACTCAAGCGCGTTGGCGGCATCGAGCGCGCCGGACATCGGCAACTGATGTACGATCGCCGTCTCATACAACCACCAGTAGATGCGCGGCCCCCATACGAGTTCGTAGAGCGTTGCCACGCTTCCCGCCAGAAGGCCAACGGCTGTCGACCATGTAGTGAGGTAGAGGGCCTGTCGAGCTGAAACCGCGCGCAATGCGATAATCATACCAAGCACGGTGATCACGAGACCCTGCAACCAGGCGATCGGAAGATGCACCGGAAGCAACGTGAACGCACCGAACCGCCATTGAGGGGATCCACGTTCGAACCCGAACACGGCGTAGTCACCGTGCAGCCAAACGAGAGTGTAGGTGAGTGCGTTGTTGATCAGCGCGAGGAGCGCGTATCCAATGATGGTCCACACGATGGCTGCAACTGGCAACTCAATGAGAACTCGACTGATCGGGCACTCTCTCCGGAAGGCCTTTACGGGTCGGCAGGCAATCCACCACGGAAAGCGAGCACGCTGCCAGCACGACTGCAGTTCCTCGTACCGCTGCTCCAATGCAAGCCCCACTCGCACGGGCCGGAGTTGATCCTTGTCGAACGGTTGACCGCATTCTGGGCAGCGACCCGTGGGCGAGCCCCGCAGGTCGTAGTCGCACTTGGGACACGGCAGTTCGACGTTCGGTTGAATCATGCCTCCACCAGGAATCCCAATTGGGCAGTTGCCCGATCCCTGATCCCGTCGCTCCGAAATCTGTCAGGGGTGCGGGGCCGATTCGATCGCCCTCCGTCCCCCACCCTTCGCATACGGCCGCGAAGGACGGGGCACCCAGCGCGTTACGCCGACCAGTGGGCGACGTTGCCGCTGCGCAGGGCCTTGTTGGCCAGGTGGGCGGCGGCGGCGGCGCTCACGCCGGCCTCGGCCGGGCAGTTCGGGCGCTTGCGGCTCCGCACGCAGTCGATCCAATTCGAGACGTGCAGCACCTCGCCGTTGGGGTTGTCGAAGAAGTCCGAGCCGCGCGGCTTCTTCGGATCGAGCACCCACTCGCTGTACTTGACCGTCTGGTGCTCGGGGTGGATCTCGTACCGCCCGCGATCGAGGTAGAGCGTGGCCTTGGTGCCCATGAACTCGAGCATGGCCCGGCTGCGAGCGTTGCTGAACGTGCCCTCGAAGTAGACCTGCACCTGCTTGTCCGGATAGCGCAGCAGCGTCTGCACGGTCTCCGGCGTCTCCCACAACCCGTCGCCCTGAAACGTGTCGCCGATGCTGGTGGCCGTCGTGGGATGATCGAGGTCGAGCAGCCAGTGGGTGGCGTCGATGTAGTGCACCATGAGGTCGGTGAAGATCCCGCCGCCGAAATCCCAGAACCACCGCCAGTTTCGCAAGCGGTACTCGTCGTACGGCTGTTTGGGGGCGTTGCCAAGGAACCGCTTCCAGTCGACGGTTTTGGGGTCGATGCTGTAGCGGTGCTTGCGACCCACGGGCGCGTTGCGGTTCCAGGTCAGGTGCACCTTGACGACCTTGCCGATCGCTCCGGACCGGATGATCTCGCGGGCCTTGTGAAACTGCGGCATGCTGCGCTGCTGCGTGCCCACTTGCACGATGCGCTTGTTCTGGTTCTGGGCGTCGATGATCTCCTCGCCCTCGGCCAGGTTATGGGTGAGCGGCTTCTCGACATAGACATCCTTGCCGGCGGTGCAGGCGTCGGCCG
Organism: uncultured Planctomycetales bacterium; assembly: GCA_964391465.1. Classification (GTDB taxonomy): domain Bacteria; phylum Planctomycetota; class Phycisphaerae; order UBA1845; family CAYMME01; genus CAYMME01. The sequence goes on along the minus strand of CAYMME010000364.1, from coordinate 5,125 downwards.
CCATCGGCACGTGCCAGTGATCGGGCGAGCCGATGATGACCGCATCGATGTCGTCGCGGCCGAGCATCTCGTGGTAGTTCCTGGTGGCGAAGGCGCCGTCTTCGGCAAGCTGCTTACCCATCTCGAGGTGACGGTCGTTGATGTCGCACACCGCCACCAGCCGCACGCCCGCGATCTCCTTCGCCGCCCGCATGAGCTGCCGGCATCGTCCGCCGGTGCCGATGCAACCAACGCGCACCGCCTCGTTGGCCGCGCACGCCCGCGCCGTGCCGAGATGGCTTGCCGCCACCGCACCCACCGTACCCGCGCCCACCTGCCCCAAGAAACGCCGACGCTTCAACCTGCGTGCCATCGTGCTGCCTCCTGTCGAAATGAAGCAAGAACCCGGAATCGGCCGCCAGTATACGCGATCTCCCAGCGAAGCTGGAGCGGCGCTGGCTGCTTTTGCGAAGCCGAGCAGGCTCACTTCAGTGGCCGAACCCCTCTAGACGCATGACGAATCCTGGTCGACAAACGAATGTTACGCCTTGGGCCTCCCCTGTGCGGGGCGAGACATCCCCTTGTCCGCTCGCCTTCTGCGCCGACGGACGAACCGTTGTTCCATCGCCGGCGTACTGGTGATGCCGGTCCGGGCATGGGACACTGGTGGCAACAAAGGCGACTCCGGAGATCGTGCCCTCGATGCTTACGGGAGGACCAGCGACGAGCATGCACTTCAGTGTCGCGAATCGTGGCCTCCGATTCCGAACGAACCACCGCGCGATCGCGACTGCGGCGCGCGCGCGCCGCGGCAGAACTTCCCCAAGCTGCTCGTGCGGGAGCCACGTGAGTAGGCAAATCGCACGTGCCCTCACGACGGCCACTCTCGTGTGCGCATCCGCTGCGTCGGCGTGGGCGCAAGCAGAGCTGGCGAAACTCTCTGCCGCGCCCGCCGCGCCGGGCACTGAGTACGGACGTTCGGTGGCGATCCACGGCCGCATCTGCGTGGTCGGATCGTGGAAGGACGGACATGCTGGCCGGAGTGCCGGTTCCGCGCACGTGCACGAGTTCGATGAGGCTGGCGGATACCGCACGACGCGACTCACGCCCCCCAACCCCTCCGCATGGGAGTTGTTCGGCGGTGCCGTGGCCATTCACGGGAACGTGCTCGCTGTGGGCGCCGCCTCCAATGACGACAGAGCCAAAGACGCGGGGATCGTCTACGTGTTTGCTCGCGAGCAAGGCGAGTGGTCGTTCCAGGCCCGCATTGCTGCTGAGGATGCGGGGCCTCGCAAGTTCTTCGGCCAAGCCGTCGCCGCGTTCGAGGACCGCTTGGTCGTCGGGGCGAGCTACGACAACGTGGCGGGCGAGAAGTCCGGGTCGGCGTACGTGTTCCGCCGTACAAACGACCAGTGGAAGCAGGAGGCGAAGCTGACGGCCTCTGATGCGGGTGCCCAGGACCGCTTCGGAAATGCCGTCGCCCTGAGCGGCACGACGATCGTTGTCGGTGCGCAGTTCGGAGACTACACCAGAGTTGAGAATGCCGGCGCGGTCTACGTTTTCGAGTTCGACGGACGCACGTGGGTCGAGACGGCCAAGCTCACTGCGGATGATCCGGGGCGCCCGGACTGGTTCGGAGCGTGCGTGTCGATCAGCGGTGAGCGCATCCTTGTGGGGGCCGTGCTTGACGACCACGCGGGTCGAGACTCCGGATCCGCGTACGTGTTCGAGCGATCCGCGAACGGTTGGAAGCAGACCGCGAAGCTCTGTGCGCCCGACGTCTCTGCCGGCGACTGGTTCGGCGGATCGGTGTCGCTCGATGCCGACACGGCGGTCGTCGGGGCCGGCCGCGACGATGACGCCGGCAACAACGCCGGCGCGGCGTACGTGTTTCGACACGATGGGAATCGATGGCAGCTTCGGGCGAAGCTTACGGCCTCGGACGGCGCACCGGGCCACGAGTTCGCCGCGGCCGTGGCCGTCGACGGACCCCTAATGGTCTGCGGAGCCGGACTCGACAGCGAGTTCGGCCCGAAGAGCGGGGCGGCGTACGTCTTTGCCCTGGGAACCGAACAGGTGGCGGACGACGCAAAACGCGCCCCAGCGAGTGTACCCACCACCGCCAAGGTGGAAGTGGCTCCGCATGCAGTGGCAGCTACCGGCCGGACGATCTGCGCCGTGCTTCCCAAGCCGGGTGTGCCCATCGCCAAGACCGTCGCCGACGTGCTGGAAGCGCAACTCGATTCGACCGCGGCGATCGATCTGGTGAATCGATCCGACCTGGAGAAGGTCCTCGCCGAGCAGACTCTGAGCGCCGCGTTCACTCCGGAGGGCATCACGTCCCGCGTCCAACTCGGCCGAATCGCCAAGGCCGACCTCCTCGTCTTTCTGCAAGTGCTGAGCGGGCCGGATGGCCAGGCCGTCGAAGCCTCGGTGGCCGAGACGCGTCGCGGGCTGCGGCTCGTCGGCACGCAGCGCGTCTGGCGTTCGGACGCGGTGCAGGCGATCGCGACCGCTTTCGTCGACGCGGTGCGAAAGGGTCGAACGCTCGCCGCGGACACCAATCTGCGTGTCTTCGCCGTACCTCCCTTCGAGAGCGAGGATTTCGCCACCGAGCATGAGCACCAGCGGCGCGGCTTCGCTCGCGTCGTCGAGGCGATGCTGGCGAGCGTGCCGGCCACTGCCGTGGTCGAACTCACTGAGGCCCAGGCCCTCGCCCGTGAAACCACTCTCGGCGGAGAGACGATCGCGCGCACGCTCCCATACTACATCTTCGGGGAGTACCAATCTTCGCGAACCGAAGGCGGAACGGAGTTCCATGTCACGACCAAGCTCCGGCACGGCGCTGCCGTGGTTGCTGAGAGTCGACGTGCCCACGTATCCGCTTCCGGGATGGGCACGGCGCTGCATGAGACGACGCACGAACTGGTGTCAGCCATCCCGGGGATTCCGACGATCACGTTCCCGACCGCCGTCGAAGCGAGGCTGCTGGCCGGGCGCGGGAACGTGTTTCGTCAGATCGGGGAGTGGGACATGGCGATTCCGCTCTACGAGTCCGCGCTGCTCCTCGATACTGACAACGTCGAGGCCAACATGCATCTGCTCGAATGGCACACCGAGCAGATGGTGTCGGGCGGCCCCTGGGACCAACGAAGGAAAGGACTGTCCTACAGCCCCGCCGGGCGCGTCCGTCATGCGGGACGCAGCATCGCTCACGCCGAGGCGGTCATTCGATCGGGAAACCTGTCTGCCGAACTGCTTTGGCGCCTGAACCGTTTCGAGGGTTTCTTTCATCTGTACGGCTACGACGCGCAAGCCGATCCCGACCGGGTCCTCGCTCAGTTTCAACGCGTTGCCCACCGCCGATCCGAAATGGTCCTGGATCTGCTTGCCAATCCGCAGCAGCGTGCGCGTCTGAGTGACGACCAGTTACACCGGGTCGCGCGGCATGCCGTCGTGCGCCGAGCGAACCGGTCGAGTCCGGACCGGGAGGCATGCGACGACTCGATCGTACGATTGCTGCACGTGCTGGACGACGGCGCGGCGCCGGCAAGCATGCTTCTGAAATACGCACTGCGCGCCGGATGGGGACAGGCCGAGCCCGACGAGGTAGTGCTGGCGTTCTGGCGGCGTCTCGACGCCTCGGACGCCCCGCGGATTCGATCAGTGGCCCGCACCGTGCGGTTGCTGCACGGCATCCGCGACCGCGAATCGTTTGAGAAAGTATGGCATGAGATCAACGATCACGTTGCGTCGCTCGGACTGCCGAATCGCTATGCCGGATGGGTGCGCTACCACGCGAAGAAGCGGCTGAGCAGTCTCCAAGGTCCTCCGAAGGAGCCGGTTGTCGACCACGTCGCACTTCCGCAACTGAAACCGCTTGCAGACCAGCTCGAGGCGTACGACGCCAACGGCGACGCGTTTCCGTTTCCGTTGCATCTCTCGATGTGGCTGAGTGTCGGCCCCGATATCGAGATCTTCGGTGCAAGTACCGGCTTGTACCGCGTCGAAGACGACACGCGCGTCGTGCGGGTCGTCGCCCCCGCCATTCGCGGCATCGATTGGGATGGGCGGCATCTTTGGGTGCAGGCCGGCACGGAGATTCTCGTCCTCGATCCATCCGGCAGACAGGTCGCGCAGTTCACCAAGGAAGAGCTGAATCGCGAAGGTGGATCATCGGTCAGCCTCGTTGCGGTTCGGCCGGGCTTGGCATGTGTGATCGGTCATCCGCCGAACAGTGACCGGCGCAAGCGTCGAACGTGGATTGGACTTCTCGAAGTGCAATGTGAGGAGGCGGAAGGCGCACGGACGCGAATCGAGACGATTCTCGGAGCCAGAGGTTTGCGGGATCAGTCGAAGGTCATCCAGAGGAGCGGGCCTGAAACGGCCTTTCGACCGCGGTGGGCCGCAGTGCTCCCGGCACAAGCATCGCGCGGAGGTCCCTGGGTCGTGGTGGAGCGGGGCTTGGCCCACCCGCTCATCATTGATGTGGCCACGAAGAAGGCACGCGTCCCGAAGATGCTCTGGGAACGTTGGCCGCGGGCGGCGCAGCGTGAGGCCAGCCTCTACGTGGCCGCCGGTTGGATCGGGCAGTACCGCGAGCACTCGTTCGTCTACCGCATGTCGAATGAGAATCTGAGGCCGCGGGCTTGGGTTGACTTCGGGCGGCGGCCGGGCCAAGTCAAGGGGACCATGCACTCGGCGTACTATCACTCGATCGCCGTGGTCGGCGATTGGCTCCACTTGCTCGCGGGAAGCTGGGGCAGACACGGAGATGCGGTACCGGCCTGGAGTGCTGTGCACTTGAAGACAAAGGACGTACGGGTGTTGATGACGCAGTTCCCGGATGACTTCAAACGATCCAAGGACGAGCAGCTTGCGGCATCCGCGCGATTCGGGCTGGTGCTTCTCTCGCGAGGCAAGCCATACCGCGTCGAGCTACCCCCCGTCGACACTTGGCCCCCCATGCCGTCTTTTGATCAGTGATCCGCGCGCGAATCGCCGGGAGCGGGGCGAACACGCCGCCTCCGAAACCGCAGCAGCTCGCGCCGGCCGCCTTCGGCTCTTCTCGAACTTCCTTGTCCGTCACGGCCTGAACGGTTAACATACTAACCATCGGAGTTGTGGGTGGAGGGATCACGCCTCT
>CAYMME010000363.1:0-9929 GCA_964391465.1 uncultured Planctomycetales bacterium | reverse complement strand
AGGCTGTGGATGAGCGTGAACGTGGCCGAGTTCACGCTCAGATCGAGCGTTTGGTTCCCGCTGCGTCCGGTGCTGTAGACGACAGTGCCGACAGCGTTCTCCGCGGGCATCCAGGATCCGGTGATCGTGCGGCCGTCCGAGAGCGTTGTCTCAAAGGGCTCGAAGTCCAGGCCGGCGTCACTGGGGAGCAGCGGCACTTCGATGTCCCAGAAGAAGAAGGAGTCCTCCAACGCGGGAGTGCAGGCCGTGGCGGCCAGGACCGCGAGTGCAGACAATAACGTTCGTTTCATGAGTGGCGCCGCCCGGCGGCGGACTCCTACGCGAGGTTTCTGATCATCCCCTCCACGGGTGCCGAGGGATTGAGCAGGATAACCGGTTGGCCGCGAGCGCCAATGGCGCGCCGCGGACGGAACAGCCTGTCGCGTGCCTGATGCGGGCGCAGCGGCGACGCTCGCCCCGAGAGTCACGGCCGGCTCTCGATTGCCGTGCCGCATTCCGGGCAGATGCCTGAGACGTTGCCCGTGAGATCGTAGTCGCATCGCGAGCAGTGGCCGGGTGCGTAGGTGCGTTTGACGAGCCTCCAGATCGACATGACCGGGAGCAGAATCACGGCAGACGCTTGGAGCCCCATGTTCAACGAGAAGAAGAGGTAGGCCGGGCCCGAGCCGGCCTTGCCCATCGGGATGCAGACCAATGCCATCACGCAGAATGCGATGGCTGCGCCGGCGTACAGCCGACCCGCCAGCCGACGCGGCGTGCGGAGCAAATCGAGCAGTAGGCCCAAGATGGCCAGGGTCGCCATGCCGGCAATGAGTACGGCCGGCAGCAAGTTCCAGATGTTGCCGCTGACACGGATGACGGCCAGCACCCAGACTCCGGCCAGCGAGCTGAACGCCCACATCCCGTACTCGTCCCCCGGATGGGACGCCCCGGCCAGACTGGCCAGTCCCCAGGCCAGCGGCATGAACCAAACGTAGAACCAGCGTCGCGGTCTCACGGCGGGATCCTCGTGCGATTGGTTTTGCTGGCTTGCAGACCGTCCGCTCACAACTGTTTCCTGATCCCGACGTACGTCGGGACGTCTCGGATCGTGATGCTGCTTCGCCTGCTACTGCGCCTTGCCTAACTGAATCAACTCGTCGTCGACGAAGCTCTCGAGTTTGGGGTTGGGGACGTTGAAGTACGTGGCTTCACCGGCCGGGTCGGGGAACTCGGTGAGCTTCAGGTGCAGATCGGTCTTGGTGAACGGATACCACTTGCCCGGTCCCCATGCGCGGACCGAGCAGGCGAGGCCGTCGGGGCGCACGGTGTCGTCTGCGGTCGGGCCCTCTACCGAGGCGGCGTCGAGCGTGATCAGGCGCAGGTCGATCTTGGCGAGCGCCTTGTGCTGCGCGCGGCTCAGGCAAAAGACCGACGGTCCGCGCATGACCGCCACGCGTCCGGCTTGTGCTTGGCGGCCCTTGACGAGTCGCCACGGCATGGGCATGTCGAGCTCGATTCGGTCGCCGGACTTCCATGACTGCTCGAGCGTGAAGAACTTGCCGCTTGTGACGGCTCCGTCGACGGGCTTGGCGTTGACTGCAACCTTTGCCTGCCTGCACCAGCGGGGGATGCGCAGGCGGACGGGGAACGCGGCGCTCTTCGACGGATTCAGGTGGAGCACGACGCGGCCGGAGTTGGGGTAGTCGGTTTCCTGTCGCACGGTCAGGGTCAGGTCGCCGCCGAGTTCGATCTCGGCGGTGGAAGCGACGTAGAGGTTGACGGCCAGCCCCGTGCCGGCGCGGTAGTAGACCATTGCGGGCAGGTCCGCGACGATCCGACGGTAGTTGCACGGACAGCAATAGGTGTCGCCTTCGAAGTAGGCACGCGGGCCGTCGAACGGGGAGTAGTAGCGGATTCGGCGTCCGTCCGGGGACTGGGCGGCGAACAGTGCGTTGTGGATGGCGCGTTCCATGATGTCGCCGTACCGTGGCTCACCCTCCATGCGGAGCAGATCATCCATCAGCCGGATCAGGTAGGCGGTGGTGCACGTCTCGGCCAGGTTGGTCGTGCCGGTCTGCGTGTCGTGCCAGCATTCGTGATCGCCGCAGGTCCCGGTGATCACCAAACCGTCGCGACGGGTGAGGAAGTCCACGACGTTGTGTGTTCGTTCGAGCAATCTCGGTTCCGGCCGCTGGCGATGCAACTGCAACTGTGCCATGCACCGGTCCATGTAGGTGTAGGCGTGCCCGCCGATCTGGCCCCAGCGCCCGATGACGATCGGGTAGTCCCACTCGGCCAGCCGGCGCTGGTTGACGCAGAAGTCGAGGTATCGCGCGTCTCCGGTCAGTTCGTGCAGCGCGAACAGGGCCAGCTCGATCCCGGTCACGGCCATATGCACGGTGATGTCGCCGCCGCCCGGCTTGGCCTCCGGCTTCGCGGACCAGTGCTTGATGATGTAGTCCGCCGTCTTCCGCGCCGCGTCGAGTGAGGGTGTGTTCTTGAAGAAGCGGTAGTCGCTGGCCAGGCCGTGGGCGAGATAGGCCATCTCGTGCACGTCCCACAGCGTCCACATGCGCTTGGCGGGAACGAACATGCCGATGTAACCGTCTTCCTCTTGCGTCTTGATGGTTTCAGCGACGACGCGGTCCTTCAGGGCGACGACTTGCTCGTCGCCTGTGTACGCCGCGAACCGGACGACGCTGTCGATCAGCTTACCCAGGCCGACGTAACCTCCTTGGCGCTTCTTCTCACGGAACGGCTCGAGGAAGTCATCGTCGACTTTCAAGCCGAGCACGTTGTTGCGGACGGTCACGTCGATGCGCCGGCCGATCTCGCCGCCAACCTTGACGCTACCCAACTTGATCGGCGTGAGTCGATCCGCGGCCAGGCTCGTGGGCGTCAGGACTGCGGCCGCGGCAATCATTGACGCCGCAACCATGCACGTAACGTGCAGATGGTGCGGACAGGATCGTGTCAACTTGTGTGATGTAGGCTTCATCTTGCGGGTTCCTCCTGGGCTTTACTTTCGCGGCTGGTATTGGATGTTCGTGATACGGTCGCCGTCCTTCTTGATCCGCAGCGTGCCGATGTTCATCGCGTTGCCGTCGCCGCCGAGGATCACGCCCGGGCTTTTCCTGCGCTTCGGGTCGTACAACCCCGTGCGAACGCGGTAGTTCCCTGCACCGGCGCGAGGCGGCACGCGGACCTTGACCGGCCCGATGCGGTACTCCTCACCGGCCTGCCATTCGGTCACCGGCGGATCGGGCCAGGGCGTGAAGCGGAACACGATGCCTCCGTCGTCGGCGTACTTCGGGTTGATGAAGTGGGTGAACGCCCAGAACTTGCCGTCGACTCTGATCGGTCTCTTCACGTGCCACACGATGGCCATCTCGAACTCGTTGCCCCCGAGGTACTTGAACTGCTGCGCCTCGGCGCTGAGCTCGAGCACATTGGTTTCCGGCTTCCTAGCGGCTTGCTGAGCGATGAGATCCGCGCAGGGGTGCTTGGTTTCGTGCGTCCAGGCCAGGATTCGTTGCTTCATTCGCTCGGCCACGGGTTGCGACTCCGCCGCGAGGGCGAGGTTCTTCATCTCGCCGGGATCGGCTTCGAGATCGTAGAGTTCGTCGATGTCGCGGTTCTGCCAGTTCAGCACGAACTTGTAGCGCTCGTCGCGGCAGATCAGCGAACGGTTGATGCTGTCGGCGAAGATCATGTCGCGGTGAGTCTTGGTCTTGCCGCCCAGGAGGGGCACGAGGCTACGGCCGTCGACGCCGTCGGGCACCGGAACGCCTGCGGCCTCCAGCAGTGTGGGCAGGAGGTCAATGTTGCTGGCGAGGGCGTCGGTGTGCGAGTCCGACTCCGTCACACCGGGAATGCGTACGATCGTGGGTATGCGGAACAGCTCTTCGTATCCGCACGAGCCGAGCTTGAAGATCATTCCATGTGCGCCGACCATGTCGCCGTGGTCCGTCGTGAAGACGACGATGGTGTTCTTCCATTGCTTCGTGTCACGCAGCGCGGCGAGCACACGACCGATTTGCTGATCGATGTAGCTGGCGTAACCCCAGTAGCGACGGACGTAGTCCTTGAACTGCTCGTCGTTCCACTTCTCGAGCACATAGGTTCGCTTGCGGGCCCGCTGGAAGACGGGCTTGCCCTCGAGCGCGTCGCGGTGGTTCGCCGGCAGCGGGACCTGGTCGAGCGAGTACATCGTGTCCCACGGCTTGGGCGGTGCGACGGGCAGGTGCGGGCCGTAGAAGGAGAGCACGGCGCACCAGGGCCGCTTGCCGCCGGCGTGGCTGCGGATGAACTGCTCGGTCCGCTGGGCGAAGAACGAGGCCATGTGATGTTCGGCGGGAAGCCTCGAGAAGATGTGCGTCCCCTCCGGGCCGGAGGCAGCGTCGTTGTGGTTGCCGATGCTGGGATTCGCGTCGAGCATCGGGCCGAGGCCCACCTTGCGCAAGTACTCGTGATAGTGCTTCCAGCCGCCGGCCCAGGTCTCGAAACCGTGCTGCGGATGGTCTTCGCCGAACCCGCCCGCGACCGGCTTGAATCGGAAGCACGGCTCGCCGGTCACGCGTTCGTAGTACCACTTGCCGCCGAGCCCGGGGGCGCGCTTGTTTTTGCGCCCGCGGTACATGTTCCCGCCGAGGTGCCACTTGCCGAAGTACGCTGTGTCGTAGCCCGCGGCTCGGCAGAGGTTGCCGAGCGACGGGATCTTGGCGTCGAAGAGCACGTCGTTGGTGACCACGCCGTGGCGGTGGGCGTAGCGTCCCGCGAGCATCGACGCCCGGGAAGGGCTGCACGGGAAGGCGGCAATGTAGAAACGGTCGAAGCGGCAGCCGTTCCGGGCGAGTGTGTCCAGGGCCGGCGTGCGGATGGTCCGGTTGCCATAGGCACCGACACAACTGGCCGGCTGCTGGTCGGTCATGATGTAGAGGATGTTGGGCCGCGGTCGCGCCGATGTCTCGGCGGCATCGGCGGCGGCGCCGAAAGCGGTGGCCGCGAGAACAACTGCAACGCGGTACATGTCCACTCCTCCCGCGACCTGGTTGGCCGGTAGGTTGTGCTCGGCCGACCGGCTAGTCTGCAGGCTCCAGGCCGGCGAAACGGCCGTCGCCGTTCTTGAACAGGTCACCCGTGCCGCCGCGTAGCGTAACGCCGAGCGTGCCGGAGTGCACGTTGACGTTCTCAGCCGCGCCGGTCTCCCGCGACAAACGGGCGAGCGCCTCGGGCCGCTGGGTCAGCGCCATGAGCGTGAAGGGATGCTTGCGGACCCATTTCGTGCCGAAGTCCGCCGGGCGCGGCTCTGCCGCGCCGGTGACCCGTGCCGTTGGGAGCGTAGCGAGCAGCATCGAGAGGGTGAGTGCGGTGCGGGGCAATTGGATTCCTCCGACGCTGCGAGCGGCCGTCCGCCCTTGAGCAGCGCATGCGATCGCGTTTGGGGCGGGAGGCGCCCGACCGACGCGGAGTGTACCCGGCGGGTTGCCATTCGCGCAGCGTGCGGTGGAGGAACTCGCGCGCCGGTGCGTGTCTTGCGTGGAGGTGGGTGGCGCGTCATGCTTGTGCGTACGCCCGGCGCTGGTGGCCGGGACGGACTCGAGGCAACACAACCTGCCGAGGAGGAAGGTGGTCAGCATGGACAAACCGGCATCTCTTTCGCGTAGGAGTTTCGTCAAGCAGACGGCGGCCGGAACCGCGGGCGCAGCGGTCGCCGCCGGACCGGCGCTGGGGGCCCTTGGAGCCAACGAGAAAGTCACGGTCGGCTTCATCGGGACCGGGTCGCGGGGCCACTACTACGTCCAGGAGTTCAAGGCGTGCAAGGGGGTCGAGATCGCCGCGATCTGTGACGTGTACGAACCCTACCGGCGAAGGGCGATCGAGACCGCCGGCAATGGCCCAGACGGCTACAACGATTTCCGCAAGATGCTCGAACGGAAGGACATTGACGCGGTGTGCATCTGCACGCCCGATCACTGGCACGCTCTGGGGTTCATCTACTCGTGCGAGGCGAAGAAACACACCTACGTGGACAAGCCGCTCTGCTGCGTCGTGGAGGAGGGGCGGGCGATGGTCCGAGCGGCGGATCGCAACAAGGTCGTGTCACAAGTGGGTACGGAGTTTCACTCGCAGCCGTTCTTCCGAAAGGCGGTCGAGATCGTCCAGGCGGGGGACCTGGGTCATGTTTCGGCCGTTCATTGCTGGGTGCATGGCAACAAGGCGCCGGAGGGTCTCGGCAACCCGCCGGACTGCGAGCCGCCGAAGGGGCTGGATTGGGATCTCTGGTTGGGGCCGGCGCCGAAAGTGCCCTACAACCGCAACCGTTGCCTGTATCAGTTCCGGTGGTTCTGGGATTACTCCGGCGGCATCGTCACCGACTGGGGCGTCCATCTCATCGACATCATCCAGTGGGCCCTCGGCGTCAATGCTCCGAAGGCGGCGATGTGTCAGGGCGGCATCTACGCCCTCAAGGACAACCGCGAGACGCCCGACACCGTCGAGGTCACGTGGGAGTACGAGACCCCGTCCGGCGGGACCCTGGTGACGTTCTCGCACCGCAGCGGGAACGCCTACGGCCACGCGTTTCGCCACGGCAGCAGCCGGCAGTATGTGTCACACGGGCACAACATCGTCTTCTACGGCAGCGAGGGCACGCTGATCTGCAACATGAGCGGGTATGAGGTCTATCCCGAGAATCGGGACGGCAAGCCGCGGTGCAAGCCCCGGCGTTCGTGGGAGAACCATTGCCCGGAGAAACCGCATATCGAGGACTTCCTCAAGGCTATCCGCACGGGCAGCTCGCCGATTTGCCCCATCGAGGTGGGGCACCGGTCGACGAGTGCCTGCCAGGTGGCCAATCTGTCGTATCACACCAAGAAGCGGGTCGAGTGGGATCCGGTCAACGAGCGCGTCACGAACGTGCCCGAAGCCAACAAGTACCTGCACAAGGCGTATCGGCCCCCGTGGAAGCTGTTCTGAAGTTGGTGTCGCCGGCGCCAAGCGGGAAGATCGGCGGATGTGACGGAGCGCCGCAGTGTGTTCACGCGCATCCCGTCTAGGTCTGACCCACGAGTGCCGGTGCGGGCTTCCCGGGCGCTGACTTGGCGGGTGCGATTGCCGGAGGTGCGGGCTGGTTCGTGGCGGGGCGCTGTTTCTCTTTCAACGCGTCGACAACGATCTGCATACGATTGACCCAGGTGTGATCGGCGAGTGTGCGTCGGTGGCCGGCGTCGATGAGTGCCTCGCGTCGGTCGGGCGAGGCGAGGATGTCGGCAAGTTTCTCACGGGCCTCACCAGGTGTGCGGAAGACGAGGATCTCGCTGCCGTCGTCGAAGGCCTCTTCGACGCCGCTGCGGTAGGCCTGGAGACAGCCGCATCGTGCCGCCGTGACCTCGAAGATCTTCGAGTTCAGGCTGCAGTCGTCCTGCCAGCGCATCACGTTGAGTGCGAAGTGGGCCCGGGCGTAGACCTCGGACTGCTCGTGGTAGGGCACGAACTCGGTCCGGTCGCCCTCGATTCCCCATGCGTCGTACTTCTGTATCCCGAGCCGCAAGGCCTTGAAGTGCCGCGAAAGGTACGCCACGAGGAACGGACGCTCCCAGGTCTCGATTGTGCGGACCAGGTTCGTGGCTTTCACGTACCGGGCCGGATCGCTCATCAACTCGGCCCCTGCGACCGCCAGGGCATTGTCGGCGCGCACAGCCTTCTGGAGATGCACGATCGCCGCCGTGTGCCGGTCGGCGAGACGTTCCTCGACCAATGCGTCCAGTAGCCGGCGTGCCGCGGGCCGGAGGTTCTCGTCGAACTCGGCCGCCACCTCGTCGAGCCTTGGTCCGAGCCTGCTTGCCACGTCCTTGCGAATTCGCTCGACGTCCGGGTTGGCCTTCTCGATCTCCTCCAGCATGACGGGGCTGGGCTGGCAGTCGCCGCCTCCGGACAGGAACACGAGGTCGTACTGCTTCTCGATTTCAGGACGCGGTCGAAACGTTTCAGGGTTCACGCCGTTGGGGGCGGGGATCACGTTCGAGAACCCCATGAGCTCGGCCATCTCCACTCCGGTGAACCGGTTGTTGATGTAGTGGTACTGGTGCGTGCCCGAGAAGAGGCCCGTCTTGACCATCGGGAGGACGGTGCCGCCGTTGAACCAGTGCGGTGCGTCCCACCAGTAGTGCAGGTGTGGGTTCGCCAGTTCATTCGTGAGCGCCGACAGACGTCCGTCCTGGGTTCGATGCACGGGCAGCGACAATGTCCCGTTGCACCACATCGCCAGCGACATGTCGATGCGATTCGATTGGATGAAGTCCGTCACGAGGTGGCCGAAGCTTTCGGTGACAGGGTCGGCTTGCTCGGGATAGGCCTGCTTGAGTTGCCACGACGGTCCGAGGGCGAGCTGCAGCACCTCGTGGCCGAGTTGCTCAAAGCCCCAGATGATGTCGTACAGCAGACCGCGCGAGTTGGTGCCCGGATGGGTCAGTGCGAGGATCCGCACGGTGATACCTCCAGGAGCCCGTCGCTGCGGTGCCTATGCCGCGACCGGCTCGAGCATCTGTTGAATCATCTTGTCGATCGGTTGCGCGATTCTCCAGCCGGGGAAGTGCTGCCTCATCTTCTGTAAGTTGCTGATGTAGCAGATGTGGTCGCCGCGTCGCGGGCGATCCTCGTACTCCCAGTTCACCTCGTTCCCCGTGAGGTTCTCGATCATCGTGATGCATTCGAGGATGCTCGCACTGTTCTCGCGACCGCCGCCGAGGTTGTAGACCTCGCCGCACCGCGGGTTCTGATAGAAAGCGTCGAACGCCGCGATGACGTCGCTGCTGTGGATCTGGTCGCGCACCTGCTTGCCCTTGTAGCCGAGAACGGTGTACTTCTCTCCGGTGGCGGCGACCTTGACGAGGTACGACAGGAAGCCATGGAGTTGGACGGCGCTGTGGTGCGGTCCGGTCAGACAGCCGCCACGAAACACGCCGGTGCGCAAGCCGAAGTAGCGACCGTACTCCTGTACCACGAGATCCGCGGCGGCCTTCGATGCTCCGAACAAGCTGTGGAGGTTCTGGTCGATGCCGAAGTCCTCGTCGATCCCATCGTGCATACAGGGGTCGGCGTAATCGTAGCGGGTCTCGTTCTCGACCAGAGGAAGCTGGTTGGGCTTGTCGCCATACACCTTGTTCGTGCTCATGAAGATGAACACGGCTTCCGGGCACCATCGGCGGGTCGATTCGAGTAGATTGAGCGTGCCGACCGCGTTGGTTTCGAAGTCATCATAGGGCCGGGAGGCGGCCAGATCGTGCGACGGCTGGGCGGCACAGTGGACGATCAGGTCAAACGGAATCGACTGGAACAGGCGCTCGATGGCCGCCCGATCACGGATGTCGAGGCCGTGGTGCACGAAGCGCACGGTGTCGGCCCGCAACTGCTCGAGGTTCCAGGTCGTGTCGCCCTGGGGGCCGAAGAACTCCCGCCGCATGTTGTTGTCGATGCCGTCAACGCGCCAGCCCCGCCGGTCGTAGAACCGCACCGCTTCGGACCCGATCAACCCGCTGCTACCGGTTACCAGAACTCTCATGGAATGCTCCGCCAGCCATGGTTCCAACGCGCCGCTTTTGCGCCCGTGCGCGCACGCGGGCACGCTCTACATCGGCCGATAAGCGTGCCGGCATGAGTCCTGCGGCTCCGCCGGGAGGATGCGACGGGATCCGGCTGATGCCCGCTCCGCAGCACCTGCTTGGGCGGAGGTCGACCGCACGTCGTCGGATCTCGAGTCGCGTGGCGACGGTGTTGACGGTTATGCCGGGCCGATAGGCGCAGTTCGCCAGATTCTCGCGGCCCACCTCGATCATCGCAGTGACCGCTCGTGGGACACACTCCGCAGTGCCCGGGGATGTGTTGTGTCTGGGGGGTGCATCTCAAATTCGGTGGCAGCCGGGTGCCACGGGCAGCTTGCCTGCCCG
>CAYMME010000362.1:0-9939 GCA_964391465.1 uncultured Planctomycetales bacterium | reverse complement strand
GCCGAGCACCGACACTCCGGACATGGCCACGAATCCGACTCCGGCCGAGATGCTGAACGGAAGGTCGCGCAGATACAGGGCCAGGATGCCGCCGACGGCCGCCAGCGGGAGCGTCAGCGAGATGCGCAACACGTCGGCAACACGACCGTACGTCAAATACAGAAGCAGGAAGACCAGCCCCAACGCCAACGGCACAACGAACATCAGTCGCTTGCCCGCCCGCTGCAAGTGCTCGAACTGGCCGCCGTAACGCACGAAGTAGCCGTCCGGCAGCTCGACCTCGGCCTCGATGCGCCGCTGCGCCTCCGCAACGAAACCGGCCACGTCCCGGCCGCGCACGTTGGACTGCACGACGATGCGCCGCTTGCTCCACTCCCGATTGATGGTAGACGGACCTTCGGTGATCCGCAGATCGGCCAGGCGGGAGAGCGGCAATTGCTGACCGGAGGCCGTGGGCACGAGCAGGTGGGCAACACGCTCGGGATCCGTTCGGTACTTGTCCGGCAGACGTACGCAGAGCGGGAACCGCCTCTCCTCCTGGCGGATCTCGCCGACCTGGAGATTGCCGATCGCGGCCACGAAATCCAGCACTTCGCCCGCGGGCACGCCGTGCCGGGCGAGCTGGTCCTGACGCAACCGGATTTCCAGCGCGGGTTGTCCCGTGAGCTGTTCGGTCACCACATCCGCGTTTCCGGGAATGGTGGCCAGGACGCTCTCGACTTGGGTGGCCACTTGCTTGAGCTGGTCGAAATCGTCGCCGAAAACCTTCACGCCGAGATCACTGCGGATGCCGGCGATCATTTCGTTGACCCTCAGCTCGATCGGTTGGGCGAAGATCGTGCGCATGCCCGGCATCCCGGACAGCTCGCGTTCCATCGCCGCGACCAGCTCGCCTTGGTTCTCGGCCCGGCTCCAGCGGTCGCGCGGATGGAGCGTGATGAAGATGTCGGTCAATTCCAGGCTCATCGGATCGGTGGCGACCTCGGGCGAGCCCGTGCGCGACCAGATGTGCTTTATTTCGCCCGGGAATTCCGCGAGCAGCAGCTTCTCCAACTGCGTACCGTAGCGCACGGACTCCTCGACGGCCACACCGGCCAGGCGCACGGTGTTGATGACGATCGCCTCTTCCGAGAGACGCGGTATGAAGACGGCCCCGAGGTTGCGGGCCATCCCCACACCGGCTGCCAGTGCGAAGACCACTGCCGCCAGGACCGGAACGCGATGACGAAGCACGAGCGCGAGCACGGGAGCGTAGAGACGCTTGGCCACACGAACCGCCCACGGTTCGCGATGGACTCGCGGTTTCCGCAGGAACAGGCTCGCCAGAACGGGCATGAGTGTCAGCGACAGGATCAGCGAGCCGGCCAGCGCGAAGATCACCGTCAGCGCCATGGGTCGAAAGAGTTTCCCCTCCATGCCTTCGAGCGTGAGGATCGGCAAGTAGACGATCATGATGATCAGTTCGCCGAACATAGTGGGCTTGCGAACCTCGATGGCGGCGTCACGCACGACCTCGCGCGGCGAGCGCCCGGTCGTATCGCCGGCCAGACGGCGTACGCTGTTCTCGACCATGATGACCGAGCTGTCGACGATCAGGCCGAAGTCGATGGCCCCGAGACTCATCAGACTCCCGGCGATGCCGACCCGCAGCATCAGGCTGCCGGCCGCGAGCATCGAAAGGGGAATGGCCAGGGCGACGATCACGCCGGCACGGAAATCCCCAAGGAAGAGGAACAGCACGGCCACGACCAGCAGGGCACCTTCGAAGAGGTTGGTCCGGACCGTGGCGAGAACGTGATCGACCAACTCGGTCCGGTCGTAGACCGTGGTCACCTCGACATCCTTCGGGAGCGTCTGCTTGATGTTCTCCATCCGCTCCTTGAGCCGCTCGGTCACCTCCCGCGGATTCTCGCCCATGAGCATGAAGCCCAGCCCGAGTACGGCCTCGCCCTCTCCCGCGTAGGTGACGGCCCCGCGACGGATCTCGTGCCCCTCGATGACCTCACCGACGTTGCGGATGTAAATGGGTACGCCGTCGCCGGCGGCCACGACGATGTTGCCGATCTCCTCGAGATTCGTGACCAGTCCCACGCCCTGCACGAGCAGCACGCCACCGGCCTGCGTGACGGTCCCGCCCCCGACGTTGCTGTTGTTCCTGCGCAGGGCGTCGACCACATTCACGAGGGTGATGTCGTGCTTCAGGAGCTTGGCCGGATCCACGACGACCTGGTATTGCCGTTCGAGGCCGCCCCAACTGTTGACTTCGGCCACGCCCGCGACGCTGCGAAGCTGAGGCTTGATGATCCAGTCCTGAATCGTGCGGAGTTCCGCGAGGTCCCGCGTGTCGCTGGTGATGACATAGTGGAATACTTCGCCGAGACCGGTGGCGACCGGGCCCATGACCGGCCGCGACAGACCCGCGGGAAGCTCAACTGTGCCGAGTCGTTCCATCACGAGCTGCCGGGCGAGATAGATGTCGATACTCTCGTCGAAGATCAGCGTCACGTGCGAAAGCCCGAACCGCGACAGGGATCTCACCTCGATGAGCCCTTTGAGCCCGCTCAGCGCCTGCTCGACCGGGAACGTGATCTGCTGCTCGATCTCCGATGGCGAGAGGGCGGCGGCAACGGTGTTCACCTGCACCTGAACCGGCGTGGTGTCGGGAAAGGCATCGATCGGCAGATGCGTAAGGGCATAGAACCCGGTGCCGACGAGCCCGATCGCCAACGCCACGACAAGAGCACGATGCTGCAGCGACCACGTGATAACGGCGTTCAACACGAGCGGCTACCTCCCGGGATCCACTTCGCAGCACCCGGCACCGATGTTGCGTTTCAGAATCTCGGTCTTCATCAGGAAGCTTCCGGTGGTGACGACCGGCTCGCCCGCGGCCAGCCCTTTCATGATCTCGACATGCCCGCCCGCCCGCGTGCCCGGCGTGATCTTGCGGGGCTGGAAGAGGTCGTCGGCCATCCGCACGAACACGAGCTGGCAACAGCCGTCGGTCTGGATCGCCGCTTCGGGGACGGTCAGGACCTCATCCTTGTCGTGCACGATGATGCGGGCGCGGCCGAACATGTTGGCACGGAGCATGCCGTCCTCGTTGGCGAGGGTGGCTCGGGCCTTGACGGTCCGAGCCCGTGCATCGACCTCGGTGCTGATCCAATCGATCTTGCCGGCGACGCTATGGCCGGTCAGGCCGTCGACCCCGAACGAGATCGGCAGGCCGACCCGCAGCATGACCAGATCGCGCTGCGGCACGGCCAGCATCAGCCACATCCGCGACACGTCCGCGACGCTGAACAGGGCGTCGCTTTCGGTGACGGATTCCCCGACGACGGCGTGGTACTGCACGATCTGACCGGCGATCGGGCTGCGAATCTCGAAATGCGAGAGCTCCTGATCGGGCTGGCGGCCGAGGGCGTCGATCTGCTCGGCACTCAGGCCGACGATGTGGAGTTGCCGCCGCGCCGCGTCGAGGGTGATTCGCGCAACCTTCACGTCCGTCTCCGCGGCAAGGTGCTCGCGCTCGATCTCGAACGAGACGGTCTCTCGGGTGGCGAGGAATTCGGCCTCCGCGGCATGCAGGCTGTTCTTGGCGGATTCGACGGCCTGCTCGCTGCTGATGTCCTTGGCCCGAAGACGGCTCTCGCGTTCGAATCCCGCCTGGGCGAGAGTCAGCGCCGCGTGCGCCTTCAACAGCCGTGCCTTGATCTCACCAGCCTGCGCCGACGCCAACTCGCGCCGCACTTCGTCGCCGGTGGCCTTCACCGTGCAGACCGCCAGCACGCGCCGCGTGGCGTGGTGAACGACATCGTGGCGCTCACGATCAGCAACCGCGAGGAGATGACGCTGCTGCGCTTCGAGATAACGGCTCTTCATCTCGCCGAGCCGGGCGCTGTCGATGACGGCCAGCACGTCACCGACTCTCACCTGATCGCCCAACCGTGCCGTCACTTCGGCAACGACGCCTCGAGCCCGCGGTGTGACCTGAGCGAGTGTTGTCTGGTCGAACTCGATCTCCCCAAGGCATTCCACGGCGGCGGAGATCGCTCGGGTCTGCGCCGGCTCGGTTCGGATACCGGCCTTCTCGGCGATCGTCGTGTCGGCGAACCGGATACGCTGTTGATCGACGGGACAAAGCAGGTCGTTGCCGGCACCGAGCACACGACCGGTTCGCTCAACACGGATACCTCCAGCGCTCTCGGCGGAAGACGGCTGCGTGGCGGCCGGCCGCAGAGCCGCCCTTTTCGCGGCCACCTCGGGATTGCTGTGGGTGCACTGCGAATGGGCAGCCCGTGGCCGCCACACCAATCGCCGGAGGCCTTGAACTTCGCGGTCAACGAGGGAGTGCACCGCGTGCAGAGGGACTCCGGTACGCCGTGCTCCCCGCACCAGTCACGCGCGGCGTCCGGGCGCAGGGCCGCCCATGTCGCGGCGACCTCCGGGTCGCAGAGCGTGCACTGCGACTCGGGCAGGCCGTGACCGCCACACCAATCGCCGGAGGCCTTGAACTTGGCGATCAACGAGGGAGCGCACCGCGTGCAGACGCGCTCCGGCACGCCGTGCTCCGCGCACCACGGAGCCTGTTCCTCGGCCGCGCGCGCTTGCGTGCCGGCCTCGTTCGCCACATGCCCGTGACCATCGTCAAGTCCATGGATGTCTGCGTCGCCTTGCTCGCGGCTGCCGTTGGCAGTGCGTCTCGGATCGTCCCCGCAACCGTACATCGTTGCGAGACTGACAAGGAGCAGGGTGCTCAGCAGACGCACCGGCAGTTGTCTATATATGTTCATGATCCAGCTCACTCGGCGGGTTGGGTCGCTGCGCTCTTCGCCGAAGCTGCGCCAGGCTGGTGCCCAATGGCGGTCAGTTCGGCCCAGGGTGCGCCCACGACGCGCTCCAGTTGCGGGATTGTGGCGGCGGCTGACTGCATCGTTGCTACGTATCTTCGGCGGGCCGTCAGGAAGAACCGTTGGGCCTCGAGCACGGTGAGGATGGGGGTCTTGCCCGCACGATACGATTCGCGGGACAGGTCCAGGTTCTTCTCCGCCAGCGGGACGAACCGTTCGCTGTGGAGTCGAACCAGCTTCCACGCGGTTGCTGTGCGATCGATGGCACTGCGCACTTCGCGAGTCAACGACCGTTCGAGCGCGTCGAGCGTCTTGATCGCCTGCTGATGGGCGAACGCCGCCTTGGCGATCTGCGCCTGGTTCTGGTCGAAGATCGGCAGCGTCGCGTCGAGGCTGGGGCCGAGAATCGTGCGGGAATCGAGCATTCGCCCGGAGTCCGGCTCCCAATCTGGTGGAGCAAGGGCACCCGCGGCGATCGATGCACGCGCGGTGTCGGCCACCCAGTCTCGGCTGGGTTCGCTCTTGCGATCCGCGCGTTCAAGGGCAACCCCGAGCGACACGTTCGGAAAGATCATCCGCCATTGTTCTTGGAGGCGGGCATCGGCGGCCGCGACCGCCTGCTCGGCGCCGCGGAGGTCCAACCGCTTCTCCCGGGCCATCGGGAAGAGCGTCTCCGAATCAAGCTGCACGATCGGAGGCGTGGGAAACGAGTCGACCAGATCGTAAGTCGCGGCGTCGGCAGCAAGACCCAGTAGTCCGGTCAGATCGCGCCGGGCCTCGGCCGCAGCCAGCCGGGTGGACTCAACGGCCAACTCGGCCTCGACCACAAGGCCACGGGTAAGATTGACATCCAACTCGCTCCCGGCGCCGGCCTGTTTTCGCGCCTCGGTGAGACTCAACACCTGCTCGGCGATCTTGCGGTTCTCGCGGGCGATCGCATGGGTCTGGTCCGCACCGAGCGCCGCGTAGTATGCCTGCTTTGCCTCCGCGGCCAGGTTCGCGGCCTGCCGGGCCAGTTCGAGGATGGCCCGGTCGAGTGACCGTTCGGCCGCCCGCTTGCGGGGTTGAAGCTGCCAGAGATCGGCGATGTTCTGGGCGATGCCGGCCTCCAGATTGGCGAGGCCTCCACCGGACGGCAGGCGCAAGGACAGGCCAAGCGTGGGATTGGACAACAAGCCCGACTGGACAAGGTCCGCCCGGGCCATACCCACATCGAAGAAGGCGGCCTGTAGCCTCGGGTTGTTGAGCAGACAGATCTGTACGGCTTCCGAAGCCGTGACGCCGTCGGCGAGCAGTGAATCGACTTTGTGCTCGACGATCTCTTCGTCCCCCGGTCGGTAGACGGCCGTCTGTCCTGTCGCTTCCGCGATGTGGGTGGCCGCACGGTCGTAGTCCATGCGCGGGTTCACGTCCACGCAACCGGCAAGCGCAAGCAGTGCCGGCGACGCCCAAGCGACGGTGTGACGCATTCGTACCATTGGTCTTTGGCTCTCAGGGATTTCGATACACGAACGAAACGCGCGGGCCGACGCTCCACACGCAAGTGCGTGGAGACAGGCATCGGCGGGCATCGTACACTCGGAGATGAAGGAGGGGAATCACATCAGCAGGGGCCGGTCGCTGGCCGCGTAGGGCAGATTGATGCTCAACGGTACGTCGAGCCCACGGACCCCGAAGCCTCTGTCTCCGGCCTCGAGGCAGGCCAGCACGGCCGGACTCCAGCTCAGTGCGGGATAACTCTCGATGCCAAGGTCGCTGGGTCGCCGCTCGCCCCGAACCGTCGCCGTGGCACACGGATCGTTCGCGCAGTCGTCTTCGTGCTCGCAGCCGATGGCGGTACCGCAGTCGCACTCGTGGTGCAGCACTCCCCCTGTGCAGAGGGCCGGTGCGACCACAAGGGCCCACAACGCCGCCACCAATATCACTGTTCGGTCCATGCTCAGATCACTCTACTCCGCAAAGTCCGGACCGTCAAGCATGCTCGCGGCGATCTGAGGCTCCTGTCGAGGTCGGTTCATCATGATGCCTGGGAACCACATTTCTCGCCTGCGCAGGGTTGCCGCCGTGGTGAGGGTCCATTCAATACACGGGATCGACAGCGAAGGGTCGGTTCGAACAGGACCGTGCGGCCCGAGGTCGTTCGGGCCAGCATCCTGAAGGCGGCGCGACGAAGCGATGGCTGGAACGCTCGAGCGAACTCCGAACGGCCCGGCCACCAATGCCTCTATCAACCCTTTTCGCCCGAGGGCTTTGATGACGCGCCGTCCGCCCCGGCATCCTTCTTGGCGTTTTTGGCGGGGGTGATCAGCTTGACGATGTTGCCTTTCGCTGCGGGCTCACCCGTAACTGACGCAGCATAAGCAACTTTTTCCTTCACCTGCGTCAGCTTGATCTCACCGACCTCGGTCTCCTCGCCTTCGTCAAGCACCTGCCCCGTGTCCTCGTCGATGATCTGCTCGCCGAGCTGGATGAGCTTGAAACGCATGCCCTTCTCGAGGCCGTCACGGCTGCCACCGAGAATCACAATCTTCTCGCCCTTGGCGAGGAGAACCTTGCTCTTCCAGCCGAGCTTCTTGGCCTGCTTGTCAATCGCCGCAAGGGCGTCGTTGATGAGATCGCGGACGATCGCCCCGGTCGTATCACCTTTGCTCTTGCCGCCGCCAAGACCGATTCCACCGATGCTCAGCCCGCCGCTCTTGCCCTTCTTGACCTGCTCGGCAGAGACGGTGGCGGTATCCAGAATCAGGCTTGTTTGGGTGTCGTAGACGCGGAAGTCCATCGTCACGCGGTAGATAGTCTTCTTGCCGCCAAGACTGAAGCCGCGAATGGAGCCGCGCCCACCTTTGCTCGACTCTTCCTCGGCGTCGGTGATGACGCCTTTGATCATCAGTTGGGCGCCTTCAATGTCGCCGGTCGCCGGTGCGGAGCCCTTGCGCGTGCGACCTGCGGTTCCCATGTCCTGCTCCGCGATGATGCCTCTGATGTTCTCGCGCTCGACCACGCGGTACCGACCGGTCTTGGTCAACTCGGAGATGAGCTGGGCCTGGATGGCCTCCCCCGTAATCCACGAGGTTGCGCCGGCCGTCGAGGTGATCGGGGCGACCGCGATGCTCTGTTTGACTTCAGCCTGAGCCGCGACGCCGCAGCAAAGAACGCCGAGGACGGCCAAGCCGATTGCGAGACCCGGACTCCGGGTTCCCATTCTCGTCATGCACATCATTGCTGATCTCCTTTCCCTACCGAGGGAACAAGTCGGTTCCCAAGCGTCGATTTGTGCGCGCCTACGCGCTCCGTGAGCCCGGCGCGACCCTCCCGGGGTGTATCGGGAGAATCATGGGGGTGCTTTACCCCCGGCAGTCGTGGTTATCGCCCCGCACAAGCAGAGCCATTGGCAGGCCGCTCAGTGCTGCCGGGGCGGATAGCGGCGTCCGCAAGACATGTGGCCATATACTGAACGGCCTGATGGACGCACGCTGCCCCCAGTGCGGGAGTGAGTTCGACCCCGCGTCGGCACGAAACCCGCCGAACGTTGAGGGCGGCGCACGAGACCGGCGCGGACCAAACTGATGGCGCCGCGCAAGAGCGCTGAACACACTCGATCAACGTGTTGTGCGCTACAGCCCGTACAGGATCCTGATCACGGGACGGTCTACGGCATCAAGGCGATACTCGAGGCAGTACAGAGGATCCCGCACATCGCGGGCGCCCGCCTTTTTGTGGAAGGTGTACGCCTCGAGGTTCCGTTCGGGGAAGATCACGCCCACGGTCTTGATGCCGCAGAACGCGAGCTTGCAGACGTCGCCCGCGATGCGCTCCAGTGACTGGCCAATGCCGGCCCGGCGATAGTCCTGCCGGACCCAGATCCCTTCCCGAGGAGGCCATCCTTCCCGAATCCTGCTCGCCCCGTCGGTATTGAGGCGGGGCGCATCCTTCAGTACTCGTGTCGCGGCGTCCGGCAACTTGGCGGAGAGACCCGTGACGGCCTCATCCTGGAGCGAGAAATCACTGGTCCTCGAAACGAGGACATCGGCGTGGGCAATGATCGCGCCGTCTCGCAAGTCGAACATGTCGATGCGAAAAGCGGGTTGCGGCGGCTCCGAGGTCGTGCCGAATGTCAGCAGAAAGAAGAAGCGGTTGCCGTAGCACTCATAGCTCGTCCACCCGGACTTGATGAACTCGACGATGTCGAAGCCCGTCCGCGTCCGCAGGCCATCATGGTATGCTCGTTCGCGCGGCGACAGACGCGCAAGGAACTCCGGCCTGGCCAGCACACGCTCCGGAAGCCGCAACGGCAGCTCGGACTCCGGCGTTTCCGGAAGATAGCCGTAGCGGGCCCGCCCGTTGCGACCACACATCCGAACGAAGCTCAGGCCCTCGAAGAGTTGCTTGGCCGTCTCCCCCTCCACGTCCACGACAAACAGACGGATTCCGCCGATGGCGCGTAGCGCGTAGGCGACAAGTGAAGCCGCCGCCTCGGGCGGGCTCTCCTCGGTCACGGCGAGAAAATCGATCTGATGGACGTAGTTCGACCTGCCATCAAACGCCACCTCGTGCCCCTTCTCGTAGGCGGCTCGGCGGATCGCGACCATCCCCTTGTTCGGCCCGGCCCGCCAGACGTAAGCGTTGGTCATTCCCGAGTCGAGATCCAGCTTCCCCCGCGGGGTGACGACGACCTGGGCCAAGCCAAGGGTCTGCGGATTTTCCCCTTCGCGCCTTGGGCCAATGGCCACCCCTTCACCGGAGGATCCCACGAACTGGGTTCTCTCGCGAACGGCTTCCATTACCTCACCTCGACGTGGTTGTGAGCCATCTGCCTGGGGGCGCGGCGAAGCGACCCTGGGGCAGCCTAAATCACTGTAGCTAATTGTATTGCCTATCGGCCTCGCGACAACCGAACGGCCTGCATTACAGAAATACGACAGCATTAGGTGACGCTTCTGCTGTCCGCGGTCGCCCCACGCTGCCCCGGCACCGCGCGCGAGACCCGAGGCTTGCACGGCAATCGCGATCATCGGAAGGTACGGCGGGCGGCGCTGTGTCAGTGGCGGCCAGGGAGGGGACCATTTTCGCGGAGCCACGGGGGCCATTC
>CAYMME010000361.1:0-10003 GCA_964391465.1 uncultured Planctomycetales bacterium | reverse complement strand
TTGGTTGCCGTCCGCGGCCGCGCCAAGTGGTCGCCGCCTTCGGCCGCTCCGCCGCTTCCTTACGGGCGCGGTTCGGAGAAGGGCGACCGCGGGGCTATTGGGTTGCGGGCAGAGCCCGCGCTGTGAGGTCCTGTGAAATCTGTGCGTTTTGGTCTCGTCAGGTGTGGGGGAAGGTCTACCGCTCCCGGCCCTTCGAGGGCTTCCGTCAGACCGCCCCCCCCACTTCTTCCGGCGGCAGTGAGGGACAATGAGCCGCGGCCCCTCGGGGGCTTCTCCGTACAGCCCGGCAGCCGAAAGGGACGATAAACATTGCATGCGCGCCCGAGCCCTGCTTGCCGTCGTCATCGCCGGCCTGTCGCTATCCACCGCTCTCGCCGGTTCCACACGAGACCACGTGGTCAGGACGGCGAACGTCGACGTCTTGTACGAACAGGTCAACCCTCGCTTCGCACGTGCGATTGCCGACATCTGCCAGACCGCCCGCGAGGTCTACGTGATTCGGTTCGGGTGCGAGATGCCCAAGCGTCTGACCGTGCGCGTGCAAACCGGTTGGAGAAACGCGCCGACGCTCTTTGGTAACGGACGTGATGAGCTGGTGCTTCGGGTCGGGGGCGACCGCGACCTCGAGGGGTCGTTCGGCGAGAACGACGCGCACTACGTTTACGGCCTGTGCCGGGAGATGGGCCTCATCGCAATCGAGCGCACGCTGGGTGGTGCCCCGTGGCTGAGCGGGACCGCACGACAGGGCTGGTGCCACTACGCGGGCTCGGTCGCCCTCGACGAAGTGACGGGACGGCGGGGCAGCCGGGTCTGGCCCGGGCGGGGTGCTGCGTACCGCGACGGTCTGTCGCGACTGCGCAAGCAGCTCGACCACACCGATGCCCCACCCCTGGTGCAGACCGCCGGAGCGTGGAAGAGACTGGCCGAGATCGTCCAGGCCCGACGCATTGCTGACGTGTTCCGCACGTGGTCCGAAGCGCCGCGCGGCGCGTCCGATCCGGGCGCGGCGATCTCCGGGCTGCCGGGCTACGCGCGATGGCACGAACAAGCGCGCCCTCTCCTCATGCGCGATCCGTGGAGCGGGCGAGCACGCATGCTCGCGGCCGACGAACTGGCCGGCAGTCCGATCGTCCTCCATTACGACGACGGCAGGGCCGACGGACGGGAGCGTGTGGGCAATCACGGTTGCGCGATGCGTTTCGATGCCCCCGCCGGAGAGTGGTACCTGCGAACCGTCCGCATCTACTGCCGCCGCAACGGCCGCAGCAACCTCAAGCGAGGCGATATCACGCTCCACCTGTACGACGACGCGATGAACGTTCTTGGCGAGTTCCGACAGAGCAGCCGCCAGCTCCGTCAAGGCGCGTCGCGATGGCACCGCATCGGCACGCCACCGATCCGCGTGTCCGATCGCTTCCTCGTGTGCGTGCAACTCGATGATCGAGCGCTACCCGACGTGACCGTCCACACCGACGCAAGCGCCGGCGGTCAATCGTTCCTCATGCGGCCCGGTACCAAGCCGGCGCCCCTCGCCGCGGGCAACTGGATGATCCGCGTCGAGCTCGACCGACCGCGATCCCACGATCCGCTGCGGCCCCACGTCGAGCCTCCCTCGCTGATGGAGCAACAGGACCGCGAGGCCGACGAGGGAGAGCGTCTGGGCAAGAACACAACGACCGCCGGCTTCACGAATCCGCCGTGACGGGCAACTCCGAGTCGAACGGGCCGTCATGCGTCGACGCCCGGCAGGTGTCGGTCAGGATCGGGGCGATGTACTGGGTCGCGAAGGCGGTCGTCGCGCAACCGACGTGGTGGCCGTAGTGCCCGACGGCCCGCATCGCCGGCTCCCACAGCAACTGCCGCAGCTTGCCGTACTCGCGGCGATCCTCCTCGTCGAAAGGCTCCGGCCGACGAAAGCCACGCAGACCCGCCGCCCGGACGTATCGACGGTCGATCGTTCCGAACACGGTCGTGCCGACTCCGAGAAGCAGGCGATCGAGCCGGCTGACGAATGCGGTGCATCGCTTCACGCGTCGCAGCATCGGCGTCAGCCGGTAGTGCGGCGACAGCGCCGAACAGCCCAGAAACACCGTGTCGAGTTGCACGTCGTCCGGCAGCTTCTCCAGGGCGAACGCGGCAATCCCCGTCCCGCCGCTGAAGGCCGCCAAGTGCAGCGGCGCGTGCGGATACGCGCGGCGGCGTTCCGCGATCATCTCGGCGAACACGGCGGCCCGGACTTGATTGCGACGGTACATGACCAAGTCGCCGAGCAACTCGCCGCGCGGACCGGTGTGCCAATCGTGGATGTGGATCGCCCATGGCACCCCGGCCGCACGCAATCCACGCCGCGCACAGATCGGAGCGAACAGCGTGCCGCCCACGCCGTCGAGGATGAAGACCGTGCCGTTGGCCGGATCCCCTTCTCGCATCGTTAGGTAGAAGGTACGCAACTCGCGCAGGCAATCCTGCGCCATCGTCACGCGGCTTGTGATACCACCCACGTCAGGCCCCCGCCCTCCAACAACACACCCGCATGCCAGGCAGCACACACTCCCGGCTTGCCTGCCGCAACGAGAACTCGCGAATCCTACAACGCCGCACGCCGTCGCTCCAGCTCGTGCGATAGGCCAATTGAAATCCTCATGAGTCTTCACTACGCTAGGCGCACCGACTGGTTCAACGGACGGAGAACCTATTGTCCCATGGTAGCCATGAATCAGATCGAGGAACTTGGCCAGCGGATCGGACGCGAGTTCCACGCCGAGCGCGTCGTGCTCTTCGGCTCGTACGCGCGCGGTGTCGCCACGGACGACTCCGACGTTGACTTGCTGGTCGTACTCCCGTTCGAAGGTAAGAGCGTGAGCCAATCGGTGGCAATGCGCCTAAGACTCCGGCCGTCCTTTCCGGTAGACATTGTCGTGCGCACTCCCGACACCGTGAACCAGCGTATCCAGATGGGCGACTGCTTCATGCGCGAGATTCTGGAAGAGGGTAAAGTGCTCTATGAAGCAGATCGCCGCTGAATGGGTATCGAAGGCGGAAGGCGACTTCGCCATGCTGGAACGTGAGTGCCGGGCACGGAAGAACCCCAGCTATGACGGCGCCTGCTTCCACGCGCAGCAATGCGCGGAGAAGTACCTGAAAGCACGGCTCTGTGAGGCGGGCGTCTCTTTCGGCAAGACCCACGATCTCGTTGCACTACTCGAACAGGCTCTCGATGCGGAGCCAACGTGGGAGACCTTTCGGGAGGACCTCGCCTTTCTTTCGGATTTCGCGGTTTCCTTCCGCTATCCGGGGGAGTCCGCGGATCGGGAATCGGCACTCGATGCGCGACGCCGATGCCGGGTCTTCCGCCGTGCCGCACGTGACGCACTCCGGGTTGAGACATAGACCGACACAGATCGTCCAGTGCCCCCATCGTTCAGGGTCCTGAGGGCCACGGCCAGTTCTACGGCCGCGTTGCTTGGGCAATCCATTCTGACAGCGGGCGAATCGCCGGCGTGAACGGTGGCGTCTTCTTCCCCGGCGGTGCGGGGCTCAGCAGTACGACGATGCGCACTTCCGTGGTCCGGCCGGGCAGCCGAACCGCGAGCTTCTGCATGTTCGGCTGCTGGCGTTGCGGCTTGGGCGGGTTGGCGGAGATCGTCTCGAACACGGCGTCGTCCGGCGAGAGGATCGTCGCGTGCAGCGATTCATCGTCCATTGACAGGACGGCGCGGTTGCCCGTGATCTTCGTCTTGGCCGGCGTGACCATGCCCCAGATGATCTCGACGGCCTCCGGCGCCTCGACTTCGTCCTGCACGAGCACGTGAGCCCGGTCGAGCAGAGCCACACCCCGCATCACGCGCGCCGTCTCCGGCTTGTAGGCGGCACTGAGGTCAGCCACCGCGTACGCTCGCGCCGGCGTCGACCGGAACGCGACGATCGCGGCCTTGGCGTCGCGAACCTGGTTCTTCTCGTTGATCAGCAGCGTGTTGTGCGACTCGGTCCGCAGCCGGTAGTAGGTGAAACGCTTCTTGCCAAAGTAGCCGGGCAGGTTGTAGTTGTCGGGCCCGAGGTCGACGGCCCAGCGGTGCCCGAGAGCGTCGAGCACGAACGTGCCCAGATCGAGGTGGCTGTGGTTGGCGCGGTTGTCCCCACCCTTGAAGCCGACGTACAGGGCACGCGGATCCTCCCAGGCACTGCGGAAGAACGTGACCTCGGTCTTGCGGTAGTAGGCGTCGAGCGGCGTCCCGTCCGCCTTGGGTCCGGCCCCGCGCGGATCGAACCAGACCAGGTCGAGCGGATGCGCACCCCGGCCTGTGGCCCGCTGGTGCCAGGCGTACAGCGGCCGGTCGTACTTGCGCGACAGCCAGTGCATCAGCGGTGCGCTGCCGAGCTTGTCCCCGCCGTCGGCGTAGTTGAACGTCCGGTTCAGCGGACCACCGGAGTGCATGCGGAACGAACCCGTGTCGGCAAGCCCCTTGGTTTGCAGCAACCCGGCGTCGGTGCCCATCGCCGTATCCAGGGCCGAAAGGAAACACACCGTGTATCGCATCGCGTAGTGCCAGTATCCGGGCCCCTCGTTCCAGGCGCCGTCCGGAGCAAGGCTCGCGAGGGCGCGCGGAATCGATTCCAGCGCTTGGTCGAGAATGAATGCGGCCAGTTCCGGCTCCTCATCGGCCACCGCCAGGGCGCCGATGGTCGCGCCGCCGTTGCAGACCTGGTTCCAGTTGTGCGTGCATCGGTGCCACCAGCCGTACTTGGCGCCCGTGTAGGCCTCGGCCGTCGGCTTGAGCCCCTTCTCGATCAGGGCCGCGCGGATGGTCTCGCGATCGTCGCCCAGGGCCTCGTACAGCCAGTCGTAGCCGATGCCGAACGCATGCGTCATCTCGGCCGTGTCGAGGAAGTGCGACGGGTTCCAGTGCGGGAAGGCGGCCGCGGCCAGGAGTTCCTTCCGGGCCCGCTCCGCAAAGCGCCGGTCACCGTCGAGGCGGTAGAGAAACGCAAGCGTGTACACCTTGGCCAAACAACGCCGGCTCTGCGTCAGCAGCCGCGGCCCGACGATCTTGAACTCGACCGTCGGCGCATCGAGCAGGCGCTCGCCCTCCCGCCGGATTGCAGCGAGCAGTTCCTTCGCCCTGTCGTTGGTCCGCACGAGTTCGCGCACGCGATTCATGTCGCTGTCGAGCGCGATCAGCCGCGGGTGACCCGCCCGGAGCGACTGAAGCATCTCGCCGGCGTTCTTGGCGTGTGCAGTGGGCGGCCCCATCGCAGCCCAGCACGTCAACGGAGTCAGAACACCGAGCACGAAGCGATATCGGCAACCCATCTTCATCAACGCAACTCCCCAGCAAAACGAATCTCGATGCGCTGTCAGCGACAGCCGGCAGGGTCAAGGTAGCTGCAACGTGTGGAGCGGGCAAACCGTGGCCTACATCGCCGGCCGGGACGCCGGTTGCGACGAGGGTTGTGAGGACGGAGCGGTGCTGGGCGCGGTTGCGGGCTGCGACGCGCGTGGGAAGCTGCCGATCTCGGACATAGGCCGTAGCGTTACTTGCACGTGCAATCGATCGTCACCCCGGACGAACGCGACCGCGACCACGTCCCCGGCCGCTCGGGCCGCCATCACGCGCTTCAGGTCGGCGAGGTCGCCGATCCGCCGACCGTCGATCTCCACGATCCGGTCGCCCTTCTGCATGCCGGCCTCGCGACCGGGCGACCGTTCCGCCACGGCGGTCACACGCACACCCTCCGGCTCGGCCGCCTTGATGATCACGCCGATCTTCCCGGGACGGATCGACTCGCCTCGAGCCAGGCGATCGGCCACGGTTGCGATCTGCCCGCGGGGAATGGCGAACCCCACGCCCGAGTCGTACAGTTCCACACCGGCCAGCTCGCCGGGCTTCGGACCCAACGGCACGCAGATTCCGATCACACTCCCGTCGAGAGCGACGAGCGGACCGCCGTAGTTGCCCGGAGACAGCTTCGCGTCGGTCTGCACGGCCAGTCCGTCGAACCTTCCGGTCGCCGAGACGATGCCGACGCTCAACGCCGACTGCTCGCCGCCGAATCCGCGACCCAGGGCAACCGCCGACATCCCCACGCGCACTTCGCTCTCGCGGCACCATTGCGGCACGGGTAGACCGTCGGCGTCGACGCGCAGCATGGCCAGCTTGTGAATCTCGTCGCGGGCCAGAAGCTCGGCCAGCAGTTGCCGGCCGTCCGCGAGCGTGATCGTGATCACCGACGGATCGCGAACGAAGTTGAACGACGATGTGATGATCAATCCGTCGGAGGCGTACACCAAGCCGGTGGTCGGCCCGTCAGCCACCTGGAACGAGCGTTTGCGCCCCTTCTCCTCCGGCGGCATCGCCCCGCCAATCGTTTCGATCGTCACCACCGACGGCCCGACCCGATTCGCAGCCAATCGCAACGCGCGGGCTTCCGCGTGCGCAGCCGTGGGAGTCCCCCACCCTTCGCAAACTGCCGCGAAGGATGGGGCACCCAGCGCACAGAGGGAACCGATCAGCAAGCTGATCGCTGACGGCTGATGGCTGATGTCTTTCATTGCCTCTCGCTCAACGTGAGCTTCACCGCAAGTAGCTCGCTCTTGCGCTTGACGACAAGCGTGATCTGATCGCCGGCGAAACGTCGGTTCATGATCTCTCGGAAGACGCGCAAACGCGGCACCGCGCTGCCGTCGATCGAGACGATCAGATCGTCTTTGCGCAGACCGGCCTTCTCCGCCGGCGAGCCCCGAGCCACGCGATCGACGTACACAAGCTTGCGCCGATACCCGAGCTCGAACGGCTTGATCCCGTGGTACCCCGCACGGGGCAGCGCGGCGGTCGGACGAGATGCAGCCGGCACTGATGTGGTCGGCGCCGGCTCTCCGCGAAGGAACGCGGCGACCACTTCGGATGGAATCGCGAAGTTGAGCCGCGTGGCCGTCAGATTCGACTGCGCGATCCGCCCGATCAGACCGATCCAGCGCCCGTCGCGTGTGAGCAAGGCCCCACCCGCAGCCCCTGGATTCGCGGTGATCGCATCCACGACGAGCACGTGGCCCTCATACGGGTACTCCTGCGCGTAGCGCCGGGCGTCGAGCATCGTTCGCGTGCTCAACACACCGAGCATGACCGACACCGCCTCATCACCCTCCGCCACCTTGAACGGGTTGGCCACTGCCAGAACGGGATCGCCGGGCAGCACGTCGTCCGAAGACGACGGCGCGAAGCACGGGAAGATCGGCACCCCTTTGTCGTGCGCGCCTCGCAAATCGAGCTTCAACAACGCCAGTTGCGTCGTTTCGTCGCGACGCACCACCGTCGCCGGATAGACCGTGCCGTCCGACGTGACCACGCGCAGACCTGCCGCCTCGAGCATCATCGACAACACAGTCACCACACTTCCGTCCGGCGACACCAGCACACCGCTGCCAAACCCCTCCGTCCGGCCCACCGACGCACCGTACAGCTTGACCACACGAGACAAACCACGCTCGATTGCCGCATCCACTGCGGCCATCCCTTCAGCACGCCCCACATCATTGACCGTGTTCACCGGTTGCGTCAGGGCAGGTTGCGTTTCCGTCGCGGTCTCCGCACCGGCGATCCGACTCGCATCCTTGGACGTCACCGGCAAACGGTCGAGCCGAACGTTCGCGGTGCGCTCGGTCCCGTCGCGCCGGTAGACGATCTCGACCGGCCAGCCCTCCGGGTACGTGCCGAGAAGACTGGCGAACTGGTTGGCCGACCGGATGTCGCGACCGGCGAAACGCACGAGCACGTCGCCCAGCTTGACGCCTGCGTCGGCCGCAACCGAATCATCGAGCATTGCGTTAAAGACCACACCTTCCGGCGCGTCGACGACGGTTGCCCCGAGCGTACCGTGATAGGCGTGCCCGCCGGCCCGCAGCTTGGGAAGGAACCGATGAATCTGATTCGACGTGATGGCGTATCCGAGCCCGACCGACACGCGACCGCGCTCGGCGAACGACGCCCGCCCCACGATGCCCACCACCTCACCGGCCGTATTGAACAACGGCCCGCCGGAGTTGCCGGGATTGACGGCCGCATCGGTTTGGATGCAGTCGGTGTAGACCAAGCGGTCGCCCGAACCCTTCTGGTAGCGATGCAGACCCGAGACGATCCCCGACGACACCGACGGCGTGTAGTCGCGGGCCAACCCGAATGGACTGCCCATGACCAGCACCGCTTCACCCAACCGCAGTCGATCGGAGTCGCCGAGCGGGACTGCAGGGTATCGGTCGCGGCCGGTCAGTCGAAACATGGCCACGTCGCCGGTCACGTCCACGCCGAGCACGCGCATGGGATGGACACTGCCGTCGGGGAGTCCGCCAAACCCCGAGCCCTTCTTGAGAATGCCCGCCACCACGTGGTAGTTGGTCAGACCGTAACCCCGCTCGTCGATGAGGACACCGGCTCCGCCCCCGCGTTTGTTCGCGTCAAGCATGGCCACTACGGCCGGCGAGATGCGCGCAATCAACTCGATGCGCCGCGTCTCGGCCGCTCGGGCTTGCGCGAGTACGACGGTCTCGTCCCCACCTGCGCTCGCGGGGGTAGATGGAACTGCAACCGCATACACAAGAAGAGAAACGCTGATTGTGTTTGCGAATCGCGTTCCCCACGTTTGAAAACGTGGGCCACCCGTCAGGGGCACTCCGGCCGAGGGGACCCCGCGCTTGCGCCTGGAGCTCGGACCGCGCTCGTGCGCGCACATCACTTGATCACCCGTGCGTCGGCCCAGTCGGCATGGTCGCCCAGATCGCCGTCTTGGGCGAAGTCGACGATCAGGCTCAGCTCTTGCGCACCGGCGATGGGCACATCGATGGCCGCGGGCTCATCCCGACCGGTAACCGCTCCGCTGTTGTATGCCTCCTTGCCGTCGGCGAGTACGCGAAACACAACGCTCCCGCGCGGTCGGACGGCGTCGTCGATGCCGATGACCGCGACGAACTGCTTGTATCGTCCTCCCAACTCGTATGACACCGCGCTCGCTGAATGCACGCCGAGACCCTTGGCGTACGTCTTGCCCTCCAGCCGGATGGGACCGTTGGCAACCGATCGGTCGCGTCGCGTCGGCCACGGCACGTTGAGGTACGGCACATGCTTGTCAGAAGCCGGTTCCAGGTCGGACAGAAACGCGACCCTCTCACTCCGCACCCCGATGCGCCGGATTCGGTCCCACGGCAGCGTCACGGAGTCACCGCCGGGCCGCGCGAACTCGAGCGAGGCTGGCGTTCCCTTGACCACGCGTCCGGTCATGGATTCACCGGTCGTCCACTCGAGGGTCATGCCGCCGCGATCGGTCGCCCCGGGGCTCGCCCCGAAGACCACCGCGTACAGCGTGTCCGAACGTAAGGGCAACTCTCGTCCCCCGCGTGTGAATCGCCCTCCGTCCGATCCGAGCGCATCGATCGAGCCCTTGAACGCATGCACCTGCTCGCCCTTGCGGAGAACGACAACGTCGTATCCAGGTTCGCGCCGAGCCAACTGCGCTTGAAAGGTCTCCTCCGCCTGCTCGTGCAGCTTGGCGGCCATGCGAATCCCGGCCAGCGAGGCAAGCGAAAACGTGTGCCGCCCCCCGAGCGTGGGCACTTCGAGTTGCACGCCGCTCGGTTCGAGACCGACAATCCGTCCCCACAGCCGACCACGATCCGCAAGAGAGACCAACCGCAACGCATCGTCCGGCGCGGCAGCGCGTTTCGCGGCGGGGAACTCAACGGCCATGAGGTCCTCGTATTGAAGCGTCGTTCGTTCGTCGCCCGCTGTGACCGTGATGCTGTCGGCCGCAGCAGCGACAAGCTGACCGCGAATCGAAGAGCCGTCGACGCCGACCAGCTCCAGTTGCACGTTCGCCTGTGCCCCTGCGCCAAATACCAGCACCGAGACGAGAGCGATGTGGGTGGCAGATCTGCGCTTAGCGCGCAGTCGCATCGGTGACGGGTGGACCCCGCGCCGGCGCGTCGGCCTCGGACCACGCCGGGTGCCACGGGCAG
>CAYMME010000360.1:0-10099 GCA_964391465.1 uncultured Planctomycetales bacterium | reverse complement strand
GGATCGTGCGATCATGCAAGGCGACATCGGACATTCCGCGATTCCCGCGCAACTCGCCGAGGCCTTTGCGCGCCTGCGCCGGCGCGCCCGCCGCCTGGCCCTGGCCAAGGGTACGGCCGGTGCCTTGGTCACATTCATCGTCGCCGCCATGGCCGCCATGGCCGTCGACCGATTCGTCATCATTTACGACTGGCGCATCCGCATGGGCATCAGCGCCGCCATCTTCGTTGCCGCGCTGGCCGTCGTGATCGGACGCGTGCTCGTCCCGATGGTGCGGCTCGTTTCGATGTCCGCGCTGGCCGCCACGTTCGAAGAGGCATACCCGCAGGTGCAGGAACGGTTCAGTTCGGCGGTCAGTTTGTTGGCCAACCGTGATCCTGAGGTGATTCGCGGCTCGCAGGCCATGATTGGCGAACTGGTCAAGGAAGCCGAGGTCGAAGCTGCGCGCGTCTCGCCCGGCGACGTGATTTCGTTCCGACGTGCGGCCCGGGCGTGGGCGGCCGCGGCGGTACTCGTCGGCGCATGCGGCGCGCTGGCCGTGGCCTGGCCGGAGCAGTTTACTCTCCTGGCCCGTCGACTGTTCGTGCCCAACGCGCAACGTGCGTTCCTCACGCACGTTTCCGTGGAACCGCAGAACCCCACCGTTCCGCTCGGCGAACCGGTCAAGATCCGGGCCGCGGTCACCCGACAGCGCGCACGCAACTGTGATCTGATCCTCCGGCGCGGAGACACCGAGTCGCTCTTCCGGATGGCCCGCGCCGACGAACAGGACGGGGTGGACGCCGAGAGCTACATCTATGCCGTCCCCTCCGCCGAGGACGGAATGCAGTACCAGGTCCGGGCCAACGACGCCTACACGCCGTGGCATACGATCCGGGCTGTGCCGCGCCCGCGCACCGAACGCCTCGACATCGCGTACCGCTATCCCGCCTACACCAACCGCGAGCCGCGCACCATCGAAGCCGCGAACGGGCGTGTCAAATGCCTGCGACACACCGAGCTGACGGTCACGATTCATGCCAACAAGCCTTGTGCGACCGCCGCGCTCGAGTTCAGCGACAAGAAGACGATCTCGCTTGATGCTGCCGGCGGCCCGTCCGAAGGATCCAATCGGTATCAAGCCACCGTCCCGGTCCTGGACAGTACGACGTACCGCGTGCGCCTGACGGACGAGTTCGGGTTCGCCAACATCGAACCGGCCTCTCACGAGATCGAAGTCGTCAAGGACCAACCGCCGTCGGTGCGAATCACGTCACCCGCCCGACGACTCACGGTGCGCCCGGACGAGAAGGTCCCCGTGCGTTTCGTCGCCTCGGACGACATGGCCGTGGCGGGCGCTGAGTTGCTCGTCGAGACCGGCGCCGAGCCCCGACCGCTCGCGACCGTTCGTCAGCGTTTGGAGGCAAGCCCACAGGTCGAGGGGACGCTGGAGCTCGATCTGGCCGCGATGGAACTGGGCAACGTTCGCGAGGTGCGCTACCGCGTGGGTGTGATCGACTCGCTGCCGCCCGAACTCGACAACGGACCACAGCGCGCGCTCAGCGCGGTACAGGTGATCCGCCTGGACGCCAACGCCGAGTCGTACGCGCTCCAGGCGCTTCAGTCGTTGCGGGACCGGTTCCGCGACGCCCTGGACAAGATGGACCGGCAGCTCGCCGAGGCAGAGAAACGAAGCACGGATTTGGAGGCCGCGGCTGCGGACAAGGAGCCGTTCGACGCATCGGCGGGCCAATCGGCCGAGGAGGCTCGAGCCAGACTGCGCGAGTCGCTTGCCGTTGCTCACGCAACGGCGCGGGCGACCGAAGGCACGGGCTATCGCAAGCTCGGAGCCGTCCTGCGCGACGAGATTGCTGAGCGGCACATTGCGCCCGCCGCGCAGTACGTCGGGGAGGCCGCGATGAGCCCGGACGACGCGGAGGGGCGCAGCAATGCGTTCGGCGTCGCGGTCTCGGAGACGCAACAGGCCCGCGAGAAGCTCGGCGAGCTGGCCGCACGGTTCGACGAGCTCACCCAATACGAGGAGTCGGCCCGGCGCATCGCCCAAGCGGCGGCGAAGCAGTCCGAGGTCGCCGAACGACTCAAGGACGCCCTGGGCGACAAGCAGTCCCAAGCACCGTCTGAAGACGCACTCGAGAAGCTGAGCGCCGACCAGCAGAAGCTCCTCGACACCGTGCAGCAGGTCCTCAAGCAGGACCCGGAGATGGCACAACGTGCCGTCGCTCAGCAGCAGGCGCGGCAGAAGACGCTGACGGCACGCATCAATGATCTGGCGCGACAGGAAGGTCGGCTTCGGCAGGCCACGCTCCGAGAGCAGCAGCACCGCGAAACGCAAACTCAGCCGGCGGCGCCGGCAGGAAATCAGAACCCGATCGAGGAGGCAGTCGCTGAGGCCGAGCGCGAGATTGCCGAGCTGACCGCCGAGGCCGAGAACCCGATCCGGCAGCTTGCCGAGCTTCAGCGAGAGCTGGCCAAGCAAGCCGCCCAACTCGCCACCGCAGTCGCGCAGCCGCAGCCAGGTCAGGCCGAACGCGAGGCGTCCGGACCGACGAAGACAGCCCAGCAAGCCGCGGGAGCCGCGAAGCAAGCCGCCGACAGCATTCGACAGATGCGCAACGCCTCGTCCGACCAAGGCGCGGCAGGCAAGCAGGCGCTCGCGCAGCAGAAGGAGGCAGGCGATTCGTTGAACCGGCTCGCCCGCGAACTCATCGAGCCGGCCCTTCAGAACGAAGGCTTTGACGACACGGCAGCCGCCCGTGCGTACCTTCGAGCCATGCAGGCCGAGCAGGCCGAGCGGCTCGCCGCACGGCAGCGTATGCTCGCCAAAGAGCTGGAAGCCCTCGCCGGCGACACACCGCACAAGGCCATTGCGGCACGACAGGAGCGCGTTCGCCACGAGACGATGCAGTTCGCGAAGGACGTGCAGTCACTGGCCCGCCAGATTGCCGGCATGCTGCCCGATCTGGCCAAGCCGACGGAACAGGCCCGACAGCTCGTCGCGCAGCAGGCAGCACGCGCCCAGGCTCATGCCGCCCGGCAGGCCGCACAGAACCAGTTGCCCCAGGCTGAACAGCAGATGGCCGCCGCCGAGGCCGCGCTGCAAGACGCGTCAAAGCAGTTCGGGGCAATCCAGAAGCAGCTCGCGCGAGCGATGCGGAAGTCCGGCAAGGGCGACAAGACCAAGAAGGAGCTGGGCGAATCGCTCGGCAAGGCGGCGGGCGAACAGGGCCAAAGCCTCGACGGCATGAGCGACGCGCAACAGTCCGCCGACGGTCAGGGGCAATCGCCGGATCCATCCGCGGCGGTCCGGGCCCAGGCGGCGGCGGCTCAGGCGGCCGCGTCGTTGCAGTCGACGGCCGAGCAGTTCATGGCCGCGGCGAACGCCCTCGGCTCGGAGGAGCAGCTCGGCAAGGATCCGTCCGAGCGGTCGGCCGGCGGCGAAGGCCGCGGCTCGATGGGTATGCGGCTGCCCGACATGCGGTACCTGAACCTCGAGATGCTCGGCATCACGCGCTCGCAGTGGGCCCGGCTGCCCGGCGAGCTGCGCGAAGAGGTCATCCAGGCCGCAGACGACGAGGCCCCGGCCCAGTACCGCGAGCTGATCCAACAGTACTTCCGGCACATTGCGCAGAAAGGGTCGGCCGACGCCGTGCCGCAGGAGTCCGACTGGACGGATTGAATCAACGTGTGCAGAAGTACTAGCCCAATCCGAGCCCCAAGCGCAAGCACGGGGTCCCCGCATCGGGGGTGCCATTGGCGGCTTGTCCACCAGTGGGCACGGGCAGGCAAGCTGCCCGTGGCACCCGGGGCGTCAGTCCCCCACCCTAGTCCCGCCTTCGGCGAGCCAAGGATGGGGCACCCAGCGTCAGTCTCCCATCCGGTAGGTGGGTCTCGACCCACCCTACAGACTCTGACCCCGCGTTTGCGCTTGGGGCCCGGATGGTGTCTTCCCGCGATCGCGGCGATCGTGCTTTGCGCGTGCGTGCACCCCGCACACGCACAGCCCACCGAGGAAACATCGGTCATCACACCGCTGGACGCCGAATGCGATGTGGCGGTTCGGCACGCCCTGCACTACCTCGCGCAGACACAAGCGGACGACGGCCACTGGCCCAGCCACTACGGCCGGAACACCGGCGTGGCGAGCCTTGCGATCATGGCTTTCCTCGCCGGCGGGCACACGCCCGGCAACGGACCGTTCGGCGAGGCCATCAACCGCGGAATCGACTTCGTGGTCGACGGCCAGCAGGGTAACGGGCTGCTGGTCCAGAACACCTCGCACGGGCCGATGTACTCGCATGCGATCTCGACACTGATGCTGGCCGAAGTCTGCGGCATGACGTCAAGCGAGCGCGACCGGCGCGTGCGCGACGCTCTGGCCAAGGCCGTGAAGCTGCTGCTCGACGCCCAGAAGCTCCGCCGCGGCGTGCACAAAGGCGGCTGGCGCTACCAGCACACCGGGACCGACGCCGACATCTCCGTCACCGGCTGGTGCGTGATGGCGTTGAAGGCGGCGAAGAACGCCGGAGCGAACGTACCCGTCGAGGCCATCGACGAGGCCATCGCCTACGTCAAGCGAACGAAGGTCGCCGGGGGCGGATTCTCGTATCAGGCTCGCATGGGCGGCCCCAACCATGCCCGCACCGGCACCGGCATCCTGTGCCTGGAGATCGCCGGCTATCACCAGCTCCGCGAGAGCGGCCAGCGGCACCATCCCGAGGCCCTCGCCGGCGGCGAGTGGTTGCTGCGGCGCCCGCTCAAGCGCTTCAACGGCTCGCACTTCTACTACGCGATCTACTACACCGCCCAGGCCATGTTCCAGCTCGGCGGCAAGTACTGGGAGCGGTCGTTCCCGCCGCTCGAGCGGCTCATCCTGGAGAACCAGAAGAACGACGGCTCATGGCCCGCCGAGGCCGGCTCCGCCCAAGGCGCCGGTCCGGCGTACTCGACGGCCATGGCCGTCCTCGCCCTGTCCGTCAAGTATCGGTACCTACCGATCTATCAGCGGTGAGGCCACAGCGGCGCGACCGTCAGTCTGCGCTGGGCGGCTCGCGTAGATCGGTACCTACCGATCTATCAGCGGTGAGGCCACAGCGGCGCGACCGTCAGTCTGCGCTGGGCGGCTCGCGTTTGGTCCGGTCCTTGACCGGCGGCAGCGACGGGAACGGGGCGTGCGGCTCGGTCTGATACCAGTACGCTACCGAGGCGATGTCATCATCCAGCTTCTTGTACTTGCCGTCTTTGCCCCAACCCAATGCTTGAATCGTTATCCGCAGATCTTCATCGAAGCAGATCGGATCCATGATGTGCCATCGGTACAGGCTCCAGAAGTAGGGCAGCCCCTGCTCGATCAGCTTCGTCAGGGCTTCTCTTTCGCGGCCGGCCAAGTCCGCGAGGAAGCGGTCCAGAATCAGGCGGTCGTTATTGTTGCCGGGGAGCGTGCAGCCCACGTACGCGGTCGAGTAGACGCTGCCGAAGCCGTAACTGCCACATAGATAGTCTTCCGTGCCCGTTCCGCAGATGGTCGGGAACTTCTTGTCGCCGTCGATGAAGAACTTGATCTCCCCTTCGCCGAACCAGCCGCGCGACCGTTGCGTCCACGCCAGGAACGTTCCGACGTAGCGGCCCTTACCCTTCACGCCGTCGAGGATGATGTACGGGTTGACTTTGTCGGTTCTCGCCCGCCGCCATTGGGCGTGGAGGTAGCCGGCGCTGTCCGGCACGGGCGTCTCCGCATAGGTGATCTGGTACGCGAGAAGATGCAGATCCTTGTCGGTCGACTCGTTGGTGCATGTGACCTTGACGTGGCGTCGAAACGGCATCGGCCAATAGCAGTTCATTGCGTTGCGCGGATTGACGACGACCGCGAGAGAATTGACCGGTGCGAACAGATCGTGTCCGACGGCGAAGAAATCCGTCAGCGGCACTTCGATGGAAGGTGTCGGCTCGCCGTCCCAGTAGAAGCGTAACACGTGGGCTCGGTTGAGGTCGTCACCGGCGATCCAGATGTGCTGAATCACGCCCGGGCCGTCGACATCCATCAGCGTGGTCGTCTGGCCCTTGTTGATGCGGAGAAACGGCCGGACCTTCCAGCCTTGACCGAGGTCGTCGGCGGCTCGTGCAGCTCGCGGCGGGTCCGGCTGGTTCGGGTCGGGAACGGCCATCCCGCCCTTGCCCCTTTCTCCGGTCGGATTCTCCGGCGAGATCGATCGCGTCCGCGCTTCCGTGAGCAGCGGCAGCGCCCCCAGCCCGCCGCTGGTGCCCACGTACGAATCCCATGGTCCAGGCTCGACGGCGGGCCTGTCCGCCGCCAGCGCAGGGACCGAAGCCATCACCGCGATCAAGTTCGAACACAACCAACCGCTAACAACCCTCTTCTCATGCATCTTGACACTCCTGGGGCGCGGAGGGCTCGCCAACGGAGCCTCGCCCTGCACCCGGCAAGAACT
This sequence comes from uncultured Planctomycetales bacterium, assembly GCA_964391465.1. Classification (GTDB taxonomy): domain Bacteria; phylum Planctomycetota; class Phycisphaerae; order UBA1845; family CAYMME01; genus CAYMME01. The sequence goes on along the minus strand of CAYMME010000360.1, from coordinate 3,653 downwards.
GTGTGACCGCACCATTCAATCGAGGTCTCCCCGATGACCATGCCCGACCACGCCGCCGGGCCATGCTCGACGATTGTAGAGCCCTCCCCCCCTTGCGCCTCGCGCCTTCCGGCCCCTTTTGTCACGCCGGAACGACACGGCGTAAGCTTCTCGTCTGGGGGGATTCTCGGCCTGCTACACCGCCGGGCCCGCCGAACACCACGTTGTGCGTGCATTCGGGTCCGAATGTGCTATGATATGGGTATGACGACGCTCTCGATACCAGTGGCTCCGGAAACGGAAGCGAAACTGCGCGAGCGGGCGACCGCCAACGGCCAGGATGTTGCTTCATATGCCGCGCGGTTGCTTAACGACGCCGTCCAAAGTGCGTCATTGGACGAGATCCTCGCCCCCGTCCGCCGTGCCTTCGAGGAAAGCGGAATGACTGACGACGAACTCAGCGATCTCCTCGAGCGCGAAAAGCATGCCATGCGGGCGGAACGACGTGAGGCCGCATCTCGCAAGCGGACCGTGTGATGCCGGAGTTGGCCCGCGTCGTCTACAACTGCAACATCCTCTTCCAGGCGATCGTCAGTGCGAAGGGCCCCGCGCACGCATGCGTGTGACTTGCCCAGCAAGCCCGCGTTCCAGCTCCCGGTCGTCGTCCGATTCGTGGCGCTGGTGGCGTCCGCACTACACACCCCGGTCGCAGTCGACATGTCGCACGAGACGACAGGGGCGGCACCGCTCGCGTGTACGCTGCCGTGGATGAGCCTGGCAGGCGTGGCGGTGCCGCGCCATGCAAGCTCATGTCGTTCGACGAAGCATCTACCATGCTTTAACTCCCTTCCAACAAGCTGCTTATAGAGAATGGTGAATCATAGCAGAAAGCGTTTGACAGTCTATGAGCTGCAAGTTAGACTATACTCATAGTTCACGGGTAAGATCTTAGTCTGATGGCGATGCGAGGAGCAGTGACCATGGCAGAGCGAGGCGCGGGCCGGGGTAGGCAGCGGCCCGAGATGTCGCGGCTGGAGCTTGCGGTGATGAACGTGGTGTGGGAACTGGGGGAGTGCTCTTCGGCTGAGGTCATCGAGGCCTTTCGGCGACATCGGCCCCTTGCCCCCACCACGATCCGGACGGTATTGGCGAACCTTCGCAAGAAGGGGTATCTGGAGCCGGTTCCCACCATCGAGCGCGGCTTTCGACTGCGCGCGACCGTGAGCCGGTCGGCCGTCGCCAAGCGATCGCTCAAGGAGCTGCTGAAGAACGTCTTCCAGGGTTCGCCGCGGCAGGCCATCGCTCACCTGCTGAAGGACGAGAGCATCAGCGACGACGACCTCGAAGAGATCCGCAGCATGATCGAGGCACGCAGAGCCGGGAGGTAGGCACGATGGACCCGACGAGTCTGAAGCACGCCTGGGAGGTGGTGCTGAGAGGAGCGTCGCACCACGTCCTGCTCGAACGGTTGTTCTTCGCCAGCCTGGAACTGGCTGCACTCGCGGTGTTGGTCGGGCTTGTGGTGCGCATCGCCCGTTTGCGAACACCGCGGCTCGTGGCGCTGTTGTGGGCGATCGTCCTGGCCAAGCCGATTGCATCCCTTGTGATCGGCAGCCCGCATCTGCTGTTTCAGGTGGACACGCCTGTTGCGCAGGTGGTCTCCGTACCGGCGTCGGAGCACCTTGGTGTTCCGACGATCGCGATAGAGCCAACGAGTGCCGCCGGCTTCGAGACCGATGGCCTTGGTGGGGGAGCGAGCAGCCCGCAAGCGCCATTGCCATTGGAAGCCGACGTTTCTCGGAGCGCGGATGTGGTCGCCGAGCCCTCGCCCGCGCCGGCCGCTTCGACGGACGATGCGAGCGCCGTGCCGATTGCGGTTCGGTTGTGGATTGCGGGCGTCGTCGTCTTCTGCGTGCGCGCCGGGTTTGCGCGACTGCGCCTGCACCGGATGATCGGTGCGTCCGCGCGGCCCGATGCGGCGATCGCGGCTCGATACGAGACGATTGCCGGAGGGCTGGGCCTCAAGCGCGTCCCGCAGTTGCGCCTCACCGATGCCCTGGAATCCCCGGCGCTGGTGGGGTTGGTGCGGCCGCGCATCCTACTGCCAGGTTGGTTCGCCCGCGAGGCGTCGGATCAGCAGCTCACTTGGTCTCTCCGGCACGAGCTGACGCACTGGAAGCACGGAGATCCTCTGCTCGTTGCGCTGCGAGAGTTGGCCCAGACGCTGTTCTTCTTCCATCCGGTCGCGTGGTGGGCCGGTCGCAAGATGGAGGGGGCGATGGAGGTTGCCTGCGATCGGGCGATGGTCACGAGCGAGGCCGAGGCCGGTGACTACGCCGAGGGGCTGTACGGGATCCTGGTTCGGATTCGCGGGCAACGCCGCCTCCCAATTGCGGGCGGCCTGTTCGCAACCCGCACGCAGATCGGCCGACGCGTGGCCGCTCTGCTCCACGGCCCGCTCACGTCGCGCCCCAAGCTCAGCGTGACCTCGATCGTGCTCCTGACCGCTGTGGCGGGTGTGGTCTTCAGCGTGGGCAGCGGGTTTCGGCGCAGCGCTGCCGCGACCGATGGCGACGCTGGAGCGGTATCCGACAACGAACCGCAACGGAAGAAGGACGGCAGCCAGACGATCGCCAACTGGCAGTTGCTCGAGGACCCTAATGTCCAGTCGGCTGTACTACCGGTGATGCTCCGAACGATGGACGCGCACTTCGTCAAGGGCTCAGGGCTCCCCAGGCTGCGTACGGAGCCCGGTCCGGGTTTTCTGACCGGCATCGTGCATGATTCTGCTGACCCGGCGCCACACTTGGCGTACCTGTTCTTCCTACCGGAAGACAAATGGCCCGGCCCACCGCTCTTCTATGCTCTGGTCGATGTCAATCGACGTTTTGAGCTTTCGGCCATACCGCCGGGCAGGTATCACCTTTTCGCAATTGAAGCACGGAGCGCGGCCTTCGACACGGCTGGAATCTCCGCAGACTGGCCAGAACCGGTAGGAATCCCGGCGGACGGTTCGGTAGGCCGCGTCGAGGTCCACATGTCCATTCGCCTGGCCAAGATCCTTCGGGGCACACTGTCTGTACATGCGCGAGAGCGCGCCGAGAGGAACGACAACACCCGCACGGGCCGCCCCGGGCCTCACGGGCGCGTGCTCGATAGCGAGGGTCGGGCGTTGTGGGCATCGCTGGTCGAGACCCGATGGGCCCAGCCGGGACATGGTCGCGAGCCGCGGGGAAGAACGGATGCGGACGGCTATTACACGATTTCTCCAGTCGAACACCCCTATTGGGTCAGCGCCTCGTTGACCATGCCGCTCAACGACAAGGTCGGCTTCCGGTCGCAGTGGTTGAGGTACAACAAGGTCTTTGACGACAGGCACGAGCTGGACTTCCGATTCCCCCCCTGGCCGAGCAAGCGTCTGGGCGCCGGTGTTGTCAAGGGCCGAGTCGTTGACAGCCGCGGCCAGCCGATCCCCGCTCTTGATGTTCTTCTCGAGTTGGCGGAATCCATACCTGCAGTTGCCGAGAGCACGACTCAATGGTCCACAATATGGAGCATCAGAGCAGCATTCACGAATGGCGAATTCACGCTCAATGATGTACCGGCGGGAACGTACAGACTGAGCGTCTCCGGCAACCTGGCCGCAGGAACCCGACGACCTCTGCACGGGGAGG
>CAYMME010000359.1:0-10109 GCA_964391465.1 uncultured Planctomycetales bacterium | reverse complement strand
GGCCGCACGAAGCGCATGGGCGAGCTATTGGACGCGCTTCCGATGAAGCGGTGGGTGCGGGAGGCGAAGCGGAACGGTGCGGTGGTCGAGGTCCTGAAGGACCAACTGGGCGAGGAGGTACTGCACAGGGTGTCGATCGGCGGCATCCGACGCGGGGTGCTGACCCTGGAGGTAGCGGACGCGAGCGAAGCGTACCTCATGCAACTAAACCACTCGCTACCGCTGCTCCAGGCGATTCAGGCCGCGGAGCCGGGAGCGGGCATCGTAGATGTGCGCATCCGCGAGCAGCGCGGCTTGCAGCGGCCGGAGGAGAGCGGAGGGCGCTAAGCGCAGGCTAAGGATGAGCGAACAAGAAGTGCAACAACCCACAGGCAACAACACGGCCAGCCACTTGGCCGAGATGTACGACGCAAGCAAGATCCGGGTCCTCGAGGGGCTCGAAGCCGTGCGCAAGCGACCGGCGATGTACATCGGGGATACCGGGTTCGGCGGCCTTCACCATCTGGCCTACGAGGCGGTCGACAACGCCATCGATGAAGCGATGGCGGGGTTCTGCGACGAGATCACCATCAAGCTCAACGCGGACGGAAGCTGCACCGTGACCGATAACGGCCGGGGCATCCCAGTTGACCCGATGGACCACCCGGACCCGAACATCAACGGTAAGTCGGCCCTCGAAGTGGTCATGACCGTGCTGCACGCAGGCGGCAAGTTCGACTCCGAGTCGTACAAGACCTCAGCCGGCCTTCATGGCGTCGGTGTGAGTGTCGTTAATGCTCTGTCGAGTTGGCTTGCGGTCGAGGTCAGTCGCGCCGGCGAGGTCTATGCCATGCGCTTCGAGTGCGGCGCGCCAACCGAGCCGATGCGGACGGTCGGGGAGACCAACGCCACCGGGACGCGGGTCGAGTTCATGCCGGACCCCACCATCTTCACGGAGACCGAGTTCCGCTACGACACGCTGCTGGCCCGCATGCGGGAGCTGGCCTACCTGAACAGCGGCGTGCGCCTCCGCGTTGTCGATGAGCGCAGCGAGAAGGAAGAAGTGCTGCAGTACGAGGACGGCCTGCGGGAGTTCGTGCGCCACCTGAACGAGGGCAAGGAGCCGATCCACAAACACGTTGTCCCGTTCCACGCGAGCGATGAGTCGTTGGGCCTCATCTGCGACGTGGCCCTGCAATACCACGGCGGCTACAGCGAGAACGTGCCCTGCTTCGCGAACAATGTGCACAACATCGATGGGGGCACGCACCTGACGGGGTTCCGGGCAGCGGTTACCCGCACGCTGAACGCCTACGCGCGCAAGGAGAATCTCCTCAAGGGCTCGGTCATCCCAAGCGGCGAGGACTGGCGCGAGGGGCTCTCGGCGGTGATCGCGGTGAAGGTGCCGAACCCGCAGTTCGAGGCCCAGACGAAGGTGCGCCTCACGAATCCCGAGGTCGGCACGTTCGTCGAGCAGACCATCAACCAACAACTGGGCAACTTCCTGGAGGAGAATCCGGCCGACGCGAAGCGGATCGTGCAGAAGGGTGCCCAGGCCGCCCGGGCCCGTGACGCGGCCCGCAAGGCCCGCGAGCTGGCCCGCAAGAGTGCGCTGTCGTCGGGCGGCCTGCCCGGCAAGCTGTGGGATTGTCAGAGCAAGGATGCGGACTCGACCGAGCTGTTCCTGGTCGAAGGGGACTCCGCCGGGGGTAGCGCCAAGACCGGGCGCGACGGCAAGATCCAGGCCATCCTGCCCCTGCGGGGCAAGATCCTCAACGTCGAGAAGGCCCGCATCGACAAGATGCTCAACCACGACGAGATCAACAAGATCATCCAGGCCATCGGTGCGGGCATCGGCGCCGACGAGTTCGACATCGAAAAGCGGCGCTACGGCAAGATCATCATCATGTGCGATGCCGACGTCGACGGGAGCCACATCCGTACGCTTCTGCTGACCTTCCTGTTCCGCCACATGATGCCCCTGATCGAGGGCGGTTTCGTCTACGTGGCCCAGCCGCCGCTCTACCTGCTCAAGAAAGGCAAGAAGGGGGAGTACATCCTCAACGACACGGTGCTCAACGCCCGGCTCACCCGCTGGGGCCTCGAGGGCACGCGGCTGGTCGTAGCCGGAGTCGACCGGGACTTCGCCGGCGACGGGCTGCGCGAACTGGTGCAGACGCTGGACGGAGTGGAGCGTTGCGCCCAGATCCTCCGCCGTCGGCGCCTGCAGTTGGAGGCGTTTCTCCGCACGTACTGGGACGACGAGAACCGGCGGCTGCCGGTACTTCTTGCTCGGCTGGACGATGAAGCAGAGGCCCGCCCGTTCTACCGCGAGTCGGAGTTCACCGAGTACCGCCGCGGGCTTCGCGAGACGCTGGGTGAGATCGAGCTGGTCGACGCGACGGTGCGGATGGGCGCCCCCCGGCCGGGGGCCAAGCCGGCGGAGGGAGAGGCGCATCGCCTCGCCCGGATGGAGTTGCCGGAGTGCAAGGAGCTGGCGGCCCTGGTGACTCGGTTGCTCGACTGGGGATTCACCATCGACGACTACTTCGCCACCCGCGAGGCCTCGGTCTCCGGCGAACTCCCGCCCGCCCGGTTCAAGCTGGCCAACGGCGACAGCCAACCCGTCGAGCTGGACAACCTGGCCGCCACCGCCGGTGCCGTCCGCGAGCAAGGCAGCGCCGGCGTCGACCTCAAGCGGTTCAAGGGCCTCGGCGAGATGAACCCCACGGAGCTGTGGGAGACGACCATGGACCCCGACCAGCGGACCCTGCTGAAGGTCGTCATCTCGGAAGACGCCGCCGACCCCGAGCAGTTCAACATCGACGCTCGCGAGGCCGACCGGATCTTCTCGATCCTCATGGGCGACGACGTAGAGGCCCGCCGCAACTTCATCGAGACCAACGCCATCCACGTCAGGAATCTGGACGTGTAGGCAAGCCGGCGCGGGGCTTGCCCGGCGCGGATCGGGCGGTGATAATCGTCGCGGGTCGTCGGCTCAGCGAGAAGGAGCGTACACGATGCGGCGCACGGGCTCGATAGCATTCATCGTTCACATCGCATGTGCGGCTTTGATGACGGGGTGCGCGACCCTGGAGCGGTCGATCGCGCCGCAGTCCGGAAGCGCCTCGCGCAAGCGGTTCGTCAACGTCGACGACACCGAGGTTTTCACTGCCGCGGAACAGGCCATGCGCGAAGAGTTCCACCTCGACGTACGTGACTCGGGGCGCGGGTATCTCAAGTCCGTCGCCAAGCACAGTGAGGCCAGGCGCGGCACCGGGCTGTTGAGTGAAGGCGTGGGGGTCGCCCCGCCATCGCGCGTGCGGCGCGTGGCCCAGATGTGGGTCGTGCCTGACGAGACCTCGGCCACGGTGCTCTGCAAGGTGACGCTCGAGCGGCGCGACACGAGTCGGCGCCAGGCGTTCACGCGGGATCACGACGTCGACGACGTCCCCAGCGGCACGCCGAGCGACCTCGATAGCGATACGGGCACGCCGCGCGAGGAGTGGACCACCATCGGCAGCGACGGCGAGATGGAGCGGCAACTGCTCGCCTCACTCACCGAGCGCCTCATCGAGACGGCCCCGGCTCCGCGCTGACGGACACTGGCAGGCAAGCTGCCAGTGGCACCCGGCGCAGGGGAAGCACGAGCAACAGCTCTCGCACACCGAAGTCTCAGGATCATGACCGAACCCTCTGCCGACAACGAGATGGTGCGCCGCACGGTTCACTACGGCGGACGCGTACAGGGCGTCGGGTTTCGCTATACAACGTGCGAGGTAGCGGCGCGGTTCGACGTGACGGGCACGGTTAAGAACCTGCGCGATGGGCGGGTGGAGATGGTGGTCGAGGGCACGGCCGACGACGTCACACGCTTCATGGAGAGTCTGGCCCGGACGATGGGCAGCTACATCCGCGACACGCAGGTGGCCGAGTCCCCGGGTATCGGATCCTTCCAACAGTTCGGCATCGCCTACTGAGACGGAACCGTGGTTTGCGGCCGGGTACAGGGTGTCCGCACAGACCATTGTGCGCGAGCGCGCAAGATGGTCAGCCATCCGGACAACCACCCGCACCGCTCACTACGCCGATTCGGTTTGCCCGGCGAGTTCGTCGATGTGGTCGCTCATGCGGGCGGCCGCGTCGAGGGCTTGGCTCACGGCCGCCGCGGTCTCCGGGCCGAGCCGGTCCGCGCACGTGCGTTGGATGTGCTGCAGTGCGTCCTTGATGATCCCCAGCGGCTCGTCGAGATCGCGGAAGGCGGTGCGCGCGGGAGCCTCGTCCGCACCCTCATCCGCCTCGGGCTCGACCGGCCGGCGCTTGCGGGCGATGGCGTAGCGGATCGCCCGCTCCAGCAGGTCGGCGTCGATGCGCCCCTTCTCGAGGTAGTCACAAGCGCCGGCCTTCATGGCCTCGACATCGACCTCGCGACTCCCCTGCCCGGAGAGCAGAATGATCGGCGCCGTGCACCCTTCGGTGATCCCTTCACGGATCAGCTCGAGCCCGTCCCGCTCGCCGAGCCGGTAGTCGATCAGGTACACGTCGTGCCGGTTGTGCACCATCTCCTCGAGCCCGACGTCGTACTTGGCCGTCCAGGCAAGGTTCGAAGACTGGCCGCCGAACTCGTACACGATGTCCCGAATCAGGACGTAGTCGTCCCGATCGTCGTCCACGAGCAGGATTCTCCATTCGAGGTTGGGCATCGCAGATCTGGTCCTTCCCGAGGCGTCAGCGAATCCCCTTGACCTTGCGCTTGAGTTCGTCGGGGTTCGGTGAGGCCTCGTACGCCGTCTGAAGCGAGATCATGTCCTTGTCGAGCAGCTCCAGCAAGTTCTGATTGAAGTCGGTCATGCCGTCGGCGTAGCTCTTCTTGACGATGTCGATGATCTCGCCGTCGCGGTCCTCGATGATGAGCTTCCGGATGACGGGGTTGACGACCATGATCTCGTTGGTGGGCACGCGCCCGACCTCCGGGTCGACGGCCTTGAGCAGCTTCTGGGCCACGATCGCCACCAGGTTGAAGCCGAAGCTCAGGCGCACCATGTCCCGCTCGGCTTCGTCGAACAGGCCGAGAATCCGGCCGATCGCCTGGCTCGCCGTCGAGGCGTGCACCGTTCCGAACACCAGGTGCCCGGTCTCGGATGCCTGCAGCGCCGCCTCGAACGTCTCGCGGTCCCGCATCTCGCCGATCAGGGCCACGTCGGGGTCTTCGCGCATCAGGTACCGCAGCGCGGCCGCGAAGTCGTGCACGTCAATGCCGATCTCGCGCTGGTTGATGAACGCCTTCTTGTCCTCGTACATGTACTCGATCGGGTCTTCGATGGTCACGACGTGACACGGCCGTGTCTCGTTGATCTGGTTCAGCATCGCCGCGATGGTCGTCGACTTGCCCGAGCCCGTGATCCCCGCGAGCAGGATCATGCCCTGGTGGGCGTCGGCGATCTTCGACAGCACCGGCGGCAGGTGCAGGGTCTCGAAGTTCGGAATCGTTCGCACCACCCGGCGGGCGGCGATCGAGGTGAAGCCGCGCTGGCGGAAGACGTTGACCCGGAAGCGGTCGCTGCCGGGCAGGTCGTAGGCCATGTCGCACGCCCCGTGCTTCAGGTAGTACGCCTTCTGGTCGGGGCTCATGACCTCGTAGATCATGCCCTCGATTTCCTGCGTGGTCATCGGCTCGTGCTTGAGCATCGTGATGTCCCCCCGCAAGCGGAGGGCGGGCGGCCGGTCGTGCTTGAGATGCAGATCGGTCGCGCCGTACTTGATGCAGGCCTTGAACAGCTTGTCCATCGCGGGTTCACGTCCGCCGGCGTGCGGGTCGAACTTGATCCCGTCCGACGTGGTCCCCAGCGGGCCGTCCATAACCTCAGAGTGGTCTGCCATGGCCGCCTTCTCTCTCTGTTGGCCGGGAATGCCCGGGCACAGGCTCGCCTGCCCGGGGGTCTCACCTAGCGAGCTATTGTAGCGAATCCTGCGGGTCGAGTCACACGGGGTGGGCGGCGCCCGCGGGCATGGGGGCCGTGACACCGGGGACTCGGGATGTCGGCGCGCCCTACTCCGGCGGCGGTGCGATCACGAGCTGCGGAACGCGCTCGGCCCGGTAGATCGCGTAGTCGATCGTGGGCACAAGCTCCAGTTGCCAGATCAGGTTCCCGTCGAGATCCACCTCGTAGACCGTGCCGTTGTTGCCGGTGCTCAGCGTGTTTCCGCCGGGCAGGCGATCCGCGTCTCCGAGGAACCCGCTGTATCGGGGGTGCGTCCACTCCCACACGATCGATGCGTCGGTGGGCACCGCGCCGCCGGTGAATGCCAGCTCGATCGACTTCGTGATGCCCTCCTCGCCGCGTGGAATCACGACGCCGTCGCGGCGGTTGCCGTTGTCGTACACCATCATGTTGCCGTTGGGCAGCAGTTGCGGTGCGTGCTGGAACGAGAACAGGTTGTGCCCAAAATCGGTGTCTCCAGACGGCATATCGAAGCCCATGTTGTAGACGATTTCGCCCGTATCGTAGTCGATGCGCGTGATCCGACTGAGGCTGCGAGCCGAGAAGTAGACGCTGTTGTCGGCGGGGTTGTACACGCAGGCGTTCCCGTGCGTCCAGTCGTACGTCCCGTTGCGGCCGGGTCTGGACATCACCGTCGGGTCGATGTCGAGCGTCGAGTAGTGGTCGAACGTGTCCCAGCTCCACACGATATCGTTGGTGTCACGGTCGAACTCCACAATCAGGTCGCCGGTCCATAGCTGGACTTCGTCGTCGCGGGTTATCTCCCGCCCGGTGTAGAGCAAGGCCAGGAAGTTGCCGTTGGGCATCGGGGAGACTTCGTGGTGGACCCTCGTAAGCTCGGGGTCCGCGGGCGACGCCCACGTGACCACGCCGTCGAGTGTCGTCTCGAAAGCACGTCCCGTGGAGAAGTCACCGCCGCTGCTGCTGAACAGGACCCGTCCGTTGTCGAGCAGCCGGATGTCCTGAATCCCCTCATGCCAGACCAGGAACCAGACGGGATTGCCGAGCTCGTCAACCGCGAACGCCAGCCCGTTGGGAATGGGCCCGTCCGGGCAGTTGAAGCAGGCGTTGAACGCATTGAACATCGTCACGCCGGGCTCCATCGTCCCCGCGGTGCGGGTGACGCGGACCTGGGGCAAGTACTCCGGCAGCGCGGCGGTGCTGAACCGGTGAGTGGGCCCCCATTCCATAGGTTCCTCGCCGATGCCGCGTATTCGCCAGGCGTAGTCCGTGCCGAACGCGAGGCCGTGCGTGATGACGACGTTCGTGGTCATGACGGGTAGGTCGATCGACGCACCTTCGGCGAACGGATCGGGCCCGCCATCGTCTTCGACGATCTGCAACTGGTAGCGTTCGGCACCGCCGACCGGCGGCCATTCAAACCCAACGTGGGTGCGGCTCAGCGTCGTGCCTTCCGCCGGCGTGATGGGAGACGGCAGGACCTCGACCGGATCGGAGGGCGCGCTGATCCCGCCCGCGGCCGTCTCCTGAGTGGCCGTCACGGATAGCCCGCCGACGAGACTGTTGGTGGCGATCACGACCGTGTCGGCCCCGCCGGGCTCCGCCGAACCCACTGGGTAGTCCTCCACGTACAACGTCACGGTGGTCGCGTCGGGCACGATGCCCGTCACCGTCGCCGAAGGGTCGCCGTCCTGTATGGGTTCCTGCTCCACCGGCGCTGGCGGCGGGGGATCCGGCTGGATCAGGACCGACTCGGAGTGGGCACTCGTCCCGCTCGCGAGCGTCTCCTGCGTGGCCGTCACACTCAGCCCCTCGAACAAGTAGGCCGACTCGACCACGACGGTGTCGCCGCCGTCAGCAGTCGCGAACCCTGCGGGAAGACCCTCGACGTAGAGAATCACACCCGTCGCGTCGGGCACGATGCCCGTCACGGTCACCGACGGATCCCCGTGGATGATCGGGCCCTGTACGATCGGGGCGACGGGCGGTGGCGTCAGCGGCGCCGGGAAGAGCGTGGGGATGCGCTCCGCGCGGTACAGCACGTAGGCCATCGGTGACGGCACCACGAGTTCGAGCTTCCAGATCGGCTCCTCACTTCCTGCCGGGTTCACCTCGTAGATGGCGCCGGTCGCTCCGGTCGTCAGCGTGTTGCCTCCGGGCAGGCGGTCGGCGTCACCTACGAAGCCGCTGTACTGCGGGTGCGTCCATTCCCAGACGATCGACGCGTCCGTCGGTGGATCACCGCCGCTGAACGCGATCTCGATGGTCTTGGTGATGCCCTGCTCACCCTGCGGCACCGGGATGCCGTCCCGGCGGTTCCCGTTGTCGTAGACCATCATGTTGCCGTTGGGCAGCAATTCCGGTGCGTGCTGGAACGAGAAGAGGTTGTGTCCGAAGTCGGTGTCGCCGGAGGGCGTGTCGAAGCCCATATTGTAGATGATCTGACCGGTGTCGTAGTCGATGCGGGTGATTCGGTTCAGGTGACGAACCGAGATGTAGACGCTGTTGTCGGCCTCGTTGTACACGACGGCGTTCGAGTGCGTCCAGTCGTAGACGCCGGTCTGACCGGGCTCCGCCATCACCGTCTCGTCAAAGTCGTCCGTCGAGAAGTGGTCGGAGCTGTCCCAATCCCAGACCACCGCGTTGGTGTCGCGGTCGAATTCGACGATGCGGTCACCCAGCCAGTTCTGCGGCTCGCCGTCGCGCATGACTTCGCGGGTGGTCGCGAGCAGCACCATGATGTTGCCGTTGGGCATGGGGAACACTTCGTGGTGGACGCTCAGGAACTCGGCCGGCTCCGCGGGTGATGCCCAGGTGATGTCGCCGTTGAGCTTCGTCTCGTGTGCCCGGCCGTTCTGGAAGGTGCCGTCGCGGACGGCCATCAGCATCCTACCGTTGTCCAGCAGCCGGATGTCGCCGATGACTTCGTCGGAGGCGAGAAACCAGACGGGGTTGCCGAACTCGTCGACCACGACCGCCAGTCCGCCGGGAATAGAGCGCGGCGGGGGGGCGAATGGCGGCGTGAATACGTTGAAGAGGGTCAGGCCGGGCTCCATGTCACCCGGGTTGCGGGTGATGATCATTTCCGGAAGGTATTCCGGCAGCTCAGCGGTGCTGAATCGATGGGTGTCACCCCACGGCAGGGGGTCGCCGTCGTTGCCACGTACCCGCCACGCGTAGTCCTCGCCGAAGGCGAGGCCGGAGGTGACCACGGTGCCGGCTAGCGTGCCAGGCACCGTCTCATCGATTGACGGACCGCCGGCAAACGGATCGGGGCTGCCGTCGTCCTCGACGATCTGCAGTTCGTAACTGACCGCGCCGCGGACCGGATACCACTCGAAGGCCACGTGAATGTGATTGAGCGTATCACCCTCCCGCAGGCTGCTCGCAGACGCCTGGACCACGACGGGCTCGGACGGGGCGCTCATGCCGCCCTCGGCCGTCTCCTGCACGGCAGTTACGCTCGCGCCTTCGAGCAAGTACTCGGAGCTGATTTCAACGGTGTCGGCTCCACCCGGAACGGCGAAACCTGCGGCCTCCCCCTCGACCAAGAGAACCACCAGCGTCGCCTCGGGTACGATGCCCGTCACCGTTGCCGAGGAGTCGTCGGCGAAGATCGGGCCCACCACCACGGGGGCAGGCGGTGCGGCGGCCGCCTGGATCACGACCGGCTCGGAGGGGGCACTGGTGCCGCCCGATCCCGTCTCCTGTGTGGCCGTCACGCTCAGCCCGCCGAACAGGTAGGCCGAGCTGATCTCCACGGAGTCGGCACCGCCCGGAATCGCAAAGCCCGCAGGCGCACCCTCGACGAACAGAATCACAAGGGTGGCGTCCGGGACGATGCCCGTGACCGTCGCCGCGGGGTCGCCGGCGATGATCGGGGCCTGCACGACGGGGGCAGGCGGAGCAGCGGTCGCCTGGACCACGACCGGCTCGGAGGGGGCACTGGTGCCGCCCGATTCCGTCTCCTGCGTGGCCGTCACGCTCAATCCCGTGATGAGATACGCGGTAGTGATCTCCACGGTGTCCGACCCATCCGGAATCGCGAAGCCCGCAGGAGCACCCTCCACAAACAGAATCACGACGGACGCGACCCGGACGACGCCGGCCACCTTCTCCGCGGGGTCGCCGGAGAAGATATGGATCAGCACGACGGGGGCAGGCGGG
>CAYMME010000358.1:0-10116 GCA_964391465.1 uncultured Planctomycetales bacterium | reverse complement strand
AAGACCAGTCTAACTGCCATTTTGGCATGGCGCCACTTTATTGGCGCACACCCCGGCATTCATGCCGCGCGGCAGTGTCGGGCGGGTAGTCCGCGCCGGATGAATCCGGCGGCTCGGGCGATGCGAGGCTGCGTCGACAATCCGGTCTACGGTTCGGCCGACGGGCAGTAGCTTGTCATGGGTGGGACGCCGTATCCCATCGCCACATGGGCTACGTCGTTGCGGTAGATCGGGTCCTGCATCAGGCAGACGCGGCGGTCGGACGCGGGGATGGTCGTGGTGTAGATGCGAAGCTCGCCTTTGACCGACGCGATAATCTCTTCGCGCCAGTCACCGAGGATGTCGGCCCAGGCGGGGTGACCGCCGGTGATGGACTCGGTCAGCGTCTTGCCCTGGTATTTGCTGATCTTCCCGCCGATCAGCATCTCACGGTACGGATCGGCGTCCCAGTAGACGGTCCGTATCGAACACCCGTGGTCGAACGTGTCTTCCTTCGCGAGCAGCTTCCCCTGGCCACTGAACATCCAGCGCCGGTTCCCGCCCTGGGGGACCTTCGCGGCCTCACCGCCGTAGCACTCCATGCCCGGGTGGCTCGGATCGATGTCGGCACACATGCCCGAGGAATGGATGTGAAACGTCCGCTCGCCGAGCCCCCAGAGGATCTTGCCCGTTGCGGCGTCGACCAGGCATATGCCGTTCTTGGGGCTCCGACTCTCGATGCCGTAGTGAATCTCCAGGCCCGGGCGCGACGGGTCGATGTCGCTGACGTAGAAGTGGTCCGGATGGCCCAGGCCCGTCGACCACAGGGCGGTGCCGTTGTCGTCGAGCACCGAGCTGCCCAGCAGCACCTCGTCGCGGCCGTCGGCGTCGATGTCGATGCAGTGCATGAAGTGCGCGCCCTGTCCGCGGTACTTGCGCTCTTCGTTGCGGTTGTCCCACTGCCACAGCTCGGTCAGCTCGCCACCGTGATACTGATACGCCGCAACCTTCATCGTTCCGTAGGTGCCGCGCTCGACGATCAGACAGGGCGTCTTGCCGTCCAGATAGGCCACGCCGAGTTGGTTGCGACAGTAGTAGTTGTAAGTGTATTCGCGCTTGCCGCGGTACCCCTCTCGCGACGGCCAGGCGACACGCGCTTTCTCCTTGCCGGTCATGCCGTCCCAGATCGAGAGGTACTCCGGCCCGGACGTCACGCGCCCGTCGGGGTCGCGCGGATCGCCCTCGCCGGTCTTGACCGCCACCTCGGCCTTGCCGTCGCCGTCGAAGTCCCACACGACGTACGGTGAGTACCAGATGCCGCACTCGATTGACCAACCAAGATCGTTTTGCCACAGGAACGTGCCGTCGCTCAGATAGGCCTCGATCTTGTACGTGCCCTCACTGCGGCGGTAGTACTTGATCCACGGGTCGACGTTCGAGCTGGGCTGCTTGATGACGAAGTCGTACTTGCCGTCACCGTTGAGGTCCGCGATACCGGCTTTCTGGAACGTGTGGTCGCCCTTCAGTTTGAGAGATACGTATCCGGTCGGCTTGGCGTCGGGCGCCATGGTGTCCGGTGAGCAGGGCTCACTCTCTGCACCGCCGACAATTGGGCGAACGGTGTAGGTCAGTGCCGTCTCGCGCGGTGCCGATTGATCCACGAAATCAGTCGTCTTGGCGATCGGTTGCGGGTTGAGCTTGACGGGTTGCCCGCCGCCGGCGGATCGGTGAACGTTGAACGCGATGTCCTTCGGGTCCGACTCGAGCAGCCGCCAGCCGATGTAGACACCGCCCTCGGTCGGCAACGCGACCAGGCCGCGGCCCATCCGCTCGGTCACGCGCTGCCTGGCCCACCCCGCGACCTTCGGCTTAGTCACCTTCGGGGGCAACGGCTCGAAGACCAGGCAATCGTAGTACGTCGAGCCCAGGTTGGACGGCGATGCGTAGCGATCGTCGACCCGCACGTCGAACGTCCCGTCGGCGATGTCGAACGTGCCCAACGACGAGGTCCTTCTCGTGACGGGTCGCCACTGCTTGCCGTCGATGGACACGGCCAGCACGCGTCCGACGTTTTGGATCACGACCTCCCAGCGTCCCTTCGGAATGCCGGTGATGTGCGTGTGCAGCGGCGGCGCACCGTCCTCGGGCTTGTCGCGATCCTTCAGCACGCGTGGCGACTGCAGCACGACGCCGCCGGACCACTTTCTGTCGGCCTCCTTGTCCGTGCTCCACAGGTTCCATTTGTTCTCCGTGAGACGGTTGACGTTCCAGGCGTCCTTGGGCGTCGTGTGGTCCTCCGCCTCGAATACCAACGTCTTGCGATCATCCGCCACAACAGACGATGCCACGGCAAGGGCAGCGCAAACGACCAGGTACGCGGCGTAACTGTGCGTTGAACCCATTGGCTCCACCTCCCAAACGATTGCGGGCGCGACCCGGTACGCAGGGCCTCGGATTGCAGGACTAGCCTAAACGCATCATGCCGTCGGGGACAACTGCCTTCGGGAAGCCCAGTCGGTCAATGTAATATCCCCGAGCTGTCGAGGCCTATCTCATCCGAACCGCGCCCGTGAGGAAGCGGCCCTGGCAAGACGAAGCATAGCCGCTCCCTCACGGTCGCGGTTCGGAAGAACGCAGTCGGCGCGAGACACGACACTACAACAGTGCGGTGCTGAAGTAGCGCTCGGCGCGGTCGGGGAGGACGGTGGCGATGTTGCCCCTGTGGGTGCGGGCGAGTTGTCGGGCGGCCCAGACGTTCGCCCCGGAGGAGATGCCGACGAGCAGACCGTAGTCGCGGCCCAGTTGTCGCGTGGTCTCGATGGCGTCCTCGTCGCTCACCTCGACCACCTCGTCGACGAGCGACACGTCCAGGATCGGAGGGATAAACCCGTCGCCGATGCCCTGGATCTGGTGCAGGCCGGGCTCATGCCCGAGCAGGGCGGCAGCGTTCTTGGGCTCGACGGCCACGATCCGCACGCCCGGTTTGCGCTCTCTGAGGAACTTGCCGACCCCCTGAAGCGTTCCGCCGCTGCCGACCCCGGCGACGAAGCAGGCGATGTCGCCGCTCATCTGACGCCAGAGTTCGAGCGCGGTCTCTTCGTAGTGCACGCGCGGGTTGTCCGGGTTCTCGAACTGCTGGGGCACGAGGATGTTCGACTCCTCGGCGGCCATCTGTTCGACGCGGCGCACGGCTCCGGCGATGCCGTCCTTGTCGGGCGTGAGCACGAGATCGGCGCCGAGGGCCTGGATGAGCTTCTTGCGCTCGGTGCTCATGCCCTCCGGCATGACGATGCGCACCCGATATCCCTTGAGTCGTCCGACCAGGGCCACGCCGATGCCCGTGTTTCCCGACGTGGGCTCGACGATGGTGAAGTCGGGCTTGAGACGCCCGTCGCGTTCGGCGCCTTCCAGCATGGCCAGGGCCACGCGGTCCTTCACGCTGCCGCCGGGGTTGAGGAACTCGGCCTTGGCGAAGATGTCTTCGCCCTTCAGCCGAAGCAGTGGTGTGTCGCCGATCAGGTCGAGGATGTTGTCGGTCAGCATGCCCCTTGCTTGCCCTTCCGGTCGCGCTCCGGGCCGGTGCCGAGAAACGGCACGGCCAAACCCCATGCTAGGAAACCGACGGGGCCGTTTCAAATCCGCTCCCGGCCAGGTTCCTTCCCGGCACGCCGTTGCGTCCGTAGCCCTGAAACCTCGTCCGTGAATAGCCAGGCACAAGCCCTGGGCTAACCCACCCAACACGCCTACAGGGTTGCGCACGGGTGCTCTCGCCGACAGGTGGATACGGAGGTCGCGTTGTACGGCCAGGGACGCGACGGAACGTTCGGTTGATGCCATTCTTGAGCGCCGCCCCCTTCCCACGTCAGTCTGCGTACCAGTACCACGTGGTGTCGGTCACGAGATCGTTGTCGTCGTAGACTACCCAGTGTCGCCAACCGCAGAATCCCATTCGCCGCGAATAATAGTCGGCCCGGGTGCCCTCCCACGTTTCATGCTCTGCGTGCATCTTCGCCTCCGCCCAGCGTCCTCGCACGAGCTTCTCTACGGGGATCCGTCCAAGAGGCTTGCCGATCAGGGAGTCCACTTGGGCTCTCGTCATCCCGCGCTGGATCGACAGATACGCTTCCTTGTCCCATCTCGCTGCGTAGACGGTAGTGTCACGGCACTCGTATGCGATGAAGCCAAGGACGCCGACGGCGAGCACGGAGGCCAGCGCACTGATGACGATCGCCAGATATCCCGCGGGACCGAAGAGACGCTTCCGGCAAAGCCTCCGGGCTACATAGCTCTTCTTGAAGACCACGATCGACGGACCGGCGCATACCGCACAGAACAGCACGGCCACACTGAATCCGAGAGACCTGGGCTCGGCCGCCAAGGCAATGAAGAAGGGCGAAACGCCCGCAAACACCACGGCCCCCAGACCCGCAAGAATCGCCCTCGACAGCAGTTGAATGCCGCGGTGTTCCGGAGTCCCGAGCGATTCCGTCACTGGAGTCTGACACTCGGGGCATGCCCCATCCCGCCTCAGCGTGCGCAGGTTGTACGCGCATTCGACGCAGTAGACGTCCTCCAGAACAGTCTCGGAATCATCATGGACGGGCAAGTCGGCCATGTCGGACATCGCGGAACGATCCGGCACGCTCCCGCATTCGCATGGTTCGTCGACGGGGCAGTGCCTTCGGCCTCATCCAACAACATCCAACCCTCTCGCTCTCGCGATTGCAGGGACGCCCGCATTGCGCCGGCCTTCTGCTCGCGCATGCAACGGGCCGGCAGCCCCTCCTTGACAAGTGGGACTGCCGACCCGTGCGGTTCTTGTGGTGCCTCGATTTGGTTGTTTAGTCCGTTGTCGGTCGCCGCCGGGCGATGCCGAGCGCAGCGATCGTGAGCAGAAGCATCGCCAGGGCGAACGTTCCCCACTCAGTTACCGTAGGTACGTTGTCGCTGCCCGCACAAGCGGTGCCGTCACCGGTGTACGTGCCGCCGGCCTCGGTGCAGTCGTCTCTAGAGACTTCCTCGCAGCTTCCGTCCGGCAGTTCGCACTTGCCCTGCGGGACCTCGCACGCGTCGCCGGTCCCGTCGTCGTCGACGTCTTCCTGGAACCGGTTCGGCGTGTCGGGGCAGTTGTCGCACTCGTCGCCGACGGTGTCGCCGTCGCGATCGCACTGTTCGCCGGTGGCCTCACCGAAGTCGTCGGTGTCGCCGTCGGCGTTGCAGTCCACCGGCACCTGGTGGGCCGGGTTCGGGAAGTCCGGGCAGTTGTCAGAGGCGTCCGGCACACCGTCGAGGTCCGCGTCCGGCGGCAGGTCGACCAGTGGGATCAGGAACCCGGCCCCGGAGTCGCGATCACGAAACGTCACCCGCGCGGAAGGGATGAACGTGCCGCCGGTGGGCGAGTAACCGACCTCGATCGTCAGGTCGTCGAGGGCGGCTCCGAATTCGGCGTCCCAGATCCCCGCGGCGATGTCGTCCAGCACGGCGTCCCGAGTCCGGAGCACCAGCGTGGCCAGCATCTGGAACCGCGGCCAGCGCACGAGCAACCGGGCGACGTCCCCTTCGTTCGACACCGACGCCCGGCACATGGATCCGAAGACGGGCAGGCCGTTGATCTGCCGCTTCACCGTGACCATGCGCTCGGCCACGTGCGTGTTGTTCTCGCCTGCGGGCCCGAAGTCCTCGCCCTGCATGGTATCCACGCTGCAATCGACGCAGTTCCCGCCGGTGTCCTGGAACTCCGACGCTGGGATCTGGATCGTGGTCATCAGGGTCTCGACCATCTCTTGCGCGAGGACCTCGTTCCAGCCCGTGTGCGGAGAGCTGGCCCAGTCGAACTGGCGATCCATGTTCGCGTAGCGCACGCGTCCGCGTTCGGCGTCGAACTTCATAATCCTCGTTTCGGCCGGATCGGTGGCCTCGGTGCGCGGACCGCTGGCAAACACCCGCGTGGGTTCGGTATCACCGACGGCGGTGGCCAGGCGGCCGAGCGTCAGGGACGACATCCAGTCCAAGCCCGGCCCCGGTGCGAGAATCGATGTGTCGAACGCCGGCAATGCGGTGTCCGCCTCGGCACGATAATCGGATTGCGTCTTGGCCGTCCGGTCCAGCGGCGGCGGAATGTCGTCGGGCGCCTGGCCGCGAGCCCTGCCGGCCGTGTTCAGGACCAGCAGTGCGGATGCGCAAATCGTGAGCAGTGCTTCCTTATGTCGCTTCATTTCGTCCGCTCCTTATGCCTACAGCGGCGGGGCGCTGGGGGGATTGCAGGGGGTCATGTAGATCACGCCGTGCCAGGTCGGATTGACCGGATCGGAGTGCACATTCGTGTACCGCTCGGAGTACATGCGGGCCCAGCAGTTGGCCTCACCGCTCGCCCCCACGCCGACGCCGCGCGACACCGGACACTGGTCGTTGTCCGCGCCGGAACGCCGATCGTACATGTTGTCGAGCCAGGCCAGGGCAATCGGCATGTAGTACGAGTCGTCCGCAAACTCGCGGTAGCGCGGCGGGTAGCTCGACCCGTTGCAGAAGATGAACATCACGCCGTGAAACGCGTTGATCTGATGGATCTTCTTGAACGACTCGGACCAGTTCGGGTGCCAGTCCTCTTCGTCCATGCTCACGCAGGAGGAGATGTGCAGGAACTCGATGTCGTTGTCGCCGAACTCCATGTGCCCCTGCCAGGCGTTGCAGTTGCCGGTGCCCGGCTCGTCGACGCGCACGCCGCCCACCCAGCGTCGGTTGCCGCTGGCGTTGTAGCCGTGCATGGCGATCATGGCCACGTCGACTTCGTCCGGCCGGTCGTTCCAGTGGTCCCGGCCCCAGTTGACGATGCTCGAATCGGTATAGTGGCTGTCGACGTTGTATCCGTTGGTGTAGTGGCCGTCGGCCACCCACGCGTCGGAGGCATGACCCCACGGCTTCGGCAATGGGTTGACCATCTCGACATACCATGCGGCCGTCATGTCCGACCAGCACCGCGTGCTACCGCCGCACACGCCGCCGTTCCAGTTGTTGATCACGCGCACGACCACCTCTCGCTCGGCCTTGTACGTGGGCGACGCCGCGAGCGCGACCGCACCGCCCAGAAGACTGAACAACAGAACCCCTCGCCTCTTCATGGCGCATCTCCTTTCCGAACCACCGCCGAAGCGCACAGACGCGCGCGCCGACACCGGTTCAATCGGCTACACAACGAACCACTACACTGATGGAGAAGGTGTGGGCTTCAATCCGACCCAAGCACCGACCCGAACAATTGCACGATAGCGTGCGCCTTTTGACTTTGCAAGCGTCGTGTGCAGGTTCTTTTCCGCCTGCGCTGCGCGACGGATTTCGACAACAGGACAGGCATTCGTGCCGTGTCTCGGGTGCGGCACATCGCGCGTGCGGTTCAGCTCGGCGAGGAAGGGGGTGGAGGCTCGGTGCGCGGCGACTTGCTTGGAGCGGCCGGCGTGCGCGCGTAGCGCTGCCCGAGCCGCGGCTTGTGCCGACCGATGAAGATCACGGCGGCGGCGAGGATCGCGGCGACCGTCAGTTCGATTGAGAACCAACGGCACGCGAGCGCGAAGGTCTCGTCCGGCCCGGTGTTCGCGGCGGCGTAGCTCGCCTTGATTCGTACCATGAGCGGGCGCATGGTCAGGTGCAGCGTCGGCAGGGCCGCTGCCAGAAGGAGCAGCTTCAGCTTGATCCACCGCATCGCCCAGAAGGTGCGGGTGTGCTGCAAGAACAGCAGAACGCCAAGCAGCAGCGTTAGGGTCAGCGAGGGAATCAGTACCCAGCGGAAGACCACGGATACGGCCTGGACCTCCCAGCGTCCGTCACCGCCGCCGACACCGAGCCGGCCGTGCGCCCACAACGCCGCAGCGCTGACCAGGCCCCCGAAGTAGATCCCCACGCACAGCACCTTGGGGATCAGGAGGAGCGGACGGATCCCGCGCCCCGGCTTGCGACCGAATACGTTCGTGTACTCCCGGTGCGCCATACCTTCAGTCCAATCGCAGGCCGTGGGGCAAACGCGATCCGCGTCCTGCGATGATCCTGTCCGTGGCGCGAATCGTAGCGCGCCGGGAGCGGAGAACGACAGGAGGGCATCGGAACTGCGGAAGGAAACGTGTGCGAGGAGGCAAGGTGTGTTTGGATGCGTTTGGCAGCGTCACCGAGCGCACTGCCGCCCCCCCCCGACCGGGAAAAGACGCCGCCAAGGCGGGCCTCGGATGTTGGGGTGTTCCTCACCGGTTGTACGGCCCCGCCCCGTTGCATCCGTGCCGATGACGGGACATTGGTGTTCGATGGTCTGCCTCGCACATTCGAGGCCGAGCAGAACACCGGGAATCACACAGGCTCGATCCGTCGTCTCCGACCCACCCTGACGGATGGGCGCGACCACAGCGGGTTGCGCACCGCTCACGACAAAGCGATGGCTGCCCGCGCGAAGCGACAACAGACCGAGCATGCGTTCCGTGCTCGCGTTTCGGCTCCGCGCCGCCGCGAGACTCTTGACGCTCGATTCGCTGAGCGATTGAACATAGGCCACACCCGGTGTCATGCGAAGGGGGGTGGGCGCTGCAATGGCGTGTGACGCCGGACTTGGAAACGTGCCGGCCAGGGTGAAGGCCAGCAAGTGCGTAGGTGCCATGGGCGATTCCTTTCGCTTGGCGTCCGAGGATCTTCCCGAAACTCGGGTGGTATCAGATCGGACCGACGGTGCGAAACTGTTGAGTCGATCACACGCAGAAATAACACCACACCGACCGCAAAGTGCGCGTCCCGATCGTCGCGCCGTCGGCCGATAGCGGTCGATGCCCCCTGACAGTACTGATAGGGCCGCTGCGCGAGGGGAGCGTGACCTACTGCCCTGGAGTTCTCGGCGCAATTGCTGCCGCGGAAGCTTGTCGGTGGACGGAAACAGGCGGGATGATTGGTCTCCATGATTTGGCAGGTTGGAGCTTCGAATCTCGATCAGCCAATCAGTCCGGCGTTGCCTTGTCCGAAGCCCCGGCGTCCAACGGCACGAGTCGTACCTTGCCCGTACCGCCGCGTGGTGTGGTCTTGGGGTAGTTCGGGTTTGGCTTCTGATCGGCGATCCTGACCAGGCGCGATTCGGCGTGCGGCAGCGGCTCCACGGCATCGCCCGTTTTCACACGGACATTCGTCAGGCTGAAGCCGCGTACGGTGATGTCACGGTCCGGTGAGAACAGCTCGACCCACCGGGCAGGATCGTTTGCATCGTGCTTGTAGGTCTGGGACATTAGGCCGATTTCAACAAGCCTGTAGTCATCCTTGCCGGGCGTATCGACATCAAAGCTCAGCTCGACATCGTCTATGGAGAGCCCGTCGACGTTGACGGCAACCTGAAAGCGGCCGGCCCTACTGAAAGTGAGTCTGTCGAAATGAACGTTCTCGACCGTGCCAATCGGATCACAGAAGTCTCTGTCCCGACCAAGTTCCAGGTTTGGCTGGTCATAGATCTTGACCGTTCGGACATCGTGCAGTGCGCGGAAGACGCAGTCGTGGATCGGGCAACCGAGCTTCGCGCCGTCGGCAAACGTCTTCGTCCCGGGGAGCAGACGCATTTCGTCGGTCCCGCCGAGTTGCGTGCTGCCGTGGATCGCTTCCACAACGACGTGGTGAATGGGACCGAAGGTGGGAGCTGTGTTGCACCAGTCCCAGGCGTTGAGTGCGACGAAATCGTCACCTGTCGCGCCACGGATATTGCGAATCACCCCGTAGCGTGCGGGCCCGTTGACATGGATGCCGTCGCGGCGATGTTCGTCGAATGTGACTCCCTCGACGAGAAACTCACGACAGTTACTCAACTGCACGGCGTGGGCTCGCGATTGTCGCACGACGACGTTTCGGATTGCAGCACCACGTACATTGCTCAGAATGATCACGCCGTGGCAAGAGGGAACCTCGGGGCGCCGGGCGGACCGGCCGTGGACGTTCCCGTTCGACTGGGTCGGACTGGTTGCGAGCGTGGTCCAAATACCGCCTTCGACAATGATCTGCGTGTCCGGTTCGACGTCCGCCGGGATCGGTCCGTTTCGACCGCTCACGAGGGACTCGTTTCGCACCATGCAAGTGTTGATTCCGCCGTAACAACTCGGGTTTTCGGGGGCTCGGCCCGTCGTGGCGGCC